>JANYKT010000139.1 GCA_025358085.1 Deltaproteobacteria bacterium
GCTCTATGTTATGGATGCAAAAGCTCGTCATAATCACGTGCCCAATGAGGCTGAACTTGTTGGCGTTTATAGGCCGATAATTCAAGCTTTTACGATTACGCTCGCGCAAGCCGTGATTCCGCTACTTGGTGACCGGGAGGAGCGCCTGAGGCGCTGGCGGGGCACGATAGAGGTGGAACTGAACGCCCGGAGGACTTGCGACGACGTTGGGTCCCCAACCGCCCGGGCCCTTGCGTATGCCTTGATCTGCCGCCTCGCGGAGGCAGAGGGCGTGCCCACCTCCGGTGCTCGCGACCTATCGCGTCCTCGTGCCGAGGGTCAACGAGGTCGGCATCGATCTCGGCGGCGTCGAGCTCCCCGTGGTGGGAGTCCCCACCGCGACGCTGACCGGCTGGAACCTGCGGCGCGCCCCGTACGCCGACGGCGAACTGTGCGAGCTGAATGGCATGTTCCTCCCCTTGGCCAAGACGCAGGACCAGGCCGAGGCGGCGGGGGATCCGCGGCCCTCGCTGGAGAAGCTGTACCGGACCCACCGCGGTTACGTGAGGGCGGTCGAGCACTTCGTGCGCAGGAGCGTGCGGGAGCGCTTCCTCCTGCCCGAGGACGCCGCGGCGGCCGTGAGCGACGCCGAGGCGAGCGACGTGCTCGTGGGTGTCGGCCACTAACCTTGGGGCGTACCGCGCCGCATGCGGCGGCGCGCCACCGCCTTCCCCGAAGGTGTCAGGAAATCGTGCAACAGGGAGAGGTCGCCAGATTCGTTTCATCCATTTGTCCCCCCTTCGGTGCGACCCTTGGATCGCGCTGGCGAGGACTCCGGGACCTCCATAACGAAGGACCACGGCATGCGAGAGGATTCATCGGGAGTTCCCCCTGTGATCGTTTGCTGCGGTGCGGAGAAGCGCCACAAGCGGAACCGAATCAAGGCGGGGCGCGTCCCGATCAGCGCCTTGACGCGCAGCGCCTTGATCGCGGTAGCGGCGCGGCGCGAGATGGCGCCGTTTTCGGGCCTGGGGCCCATTGCATCCTGGCCGGAGGAGGAGGTGACGCGCCCGCCAGGTCTCAGCCCGGCAAGGCCGGGCATCCAAACCAACGCTCCCGCGAAAAGGGGAGGAACATGAAATTAATGCGCTGGATCTATCTCGGCACTCTCGCGTCTGCACTGATCGTTGCGCTAGGCCTGTGGAACCCGCTGAAGGCTGCGATTAACCAAGGGGCGCCCGCATACAAGGTCGATCCCTTCTGGCCAAAGCCATTGCCCGACCGATGGGTCACCGGCGAGGTGGCGGGCACCTGTCTCGATTCGAGTGAGCACCTCTTCACCATCAACCGGGGTCCCCAGAACAACAACTTGACCGCCAAGGAGAAAGACTTCGCCACTGCCTCGCCGCCGGTCATCGAGTTCGACCGCGCCGGCAACGTGGTCAACGCCTGGGGCGACCTCGCCATCCTCCCCAACGGGCTGCACGGCTGCTTCGTCGACTACCAGGACAACGTCTGGATCGCGGGCAACGGCGACGGCATCGTGCAGAAGTACTCGCACGGCGGGAATCTCTTGCTGCAGATCGGCACCAAGGGCGTCTGCGATGGCCCTTGCGGCGAAGCAGCGAGCTTGAACAGCAGTACCGTCTTGCTCAACGAGCCCGCCAACATGACGGTCGATGCGACCAACGGGGACATCTACATCGCCGACGGTTACGGCAACCACCGCGTGGTCGTGTTCAGCAAGGCCGGAACGTACCTGCGCCAGTGGGGCTCGGCCGGCCATGCGCCGGGACAGTTCTCGCCCACGGGCGGGGGGCACCCGCACTGTGTCCGCCTCGACAACGGCGGCCGCGTGTACGCATGCGACCGCGCCAACGATCGCGTGCAGGTCTTCACCAAGACCGGGACGCTCCTGCAGGTCATCCCCATCAAGCCCGGGACCGGGCAGGTCCCTGCCGGCATCGGCTCCGCCTGGGACGTCGACTTCTCCGCTGACCGGGCGCAGACGTTCCTCTTCGACGTCGACGGCGGCAACGAGGTCCTTTGGGAGATGGACAAAACCTCCGGCTCGATCCTGATCGGCTTCGGCCGCCCGGGCCACATGGCCGGCGACTTCACCTTCCTGCATTCGCTGGCGGTCGACCGGGGCAACAACCTGTTCCTCGGCGAGACCATCGGCGGCCGGCGCGTGCAGAAGTTCGTCCCGGTGGGCGAGGCGCGCGCGACCGACGAATACAAGGGCAGTCCCCACTACGATCCGCGGTTCCCGCACGCCAGGGACGGCGACGATCGCAACCAGGACGACTAGCACCAGAGATCGCGGGCGGCCGGGGGGCAGGTGCGCCGGCCGCCACGGTCGCGTGAGGAAAGCCCGATGACCGGACGGGTGGCGACAATTTTCGCGGTGGCCTTGGGCGCGCTCCTGGTCTCACTCGCCGGGCAGGCGCACGAGTTCAAGCTCGAAAGCACCGTCACGGCCTTCGTCAAGATCGAGGAGCGCGAGGCGCACCTTGCAGTGCGCTTGCCGCTCCACGTTCTGCGGACGATCAAGTTCCCGCTCGACCGCGCCGAGATCGCGCTCGCCCGCGCCGACCCTGCCGTCCAGCAGGCGCTGGCGCTCGTGGGCAGCCAGATCGTGATCTCCGAAGACGGCCGGGCGCTGGCCGCCCGGAGCGCCGGCGGCCGGCTGTCGTTGCCCTCGGATCGCTCGTTCGAGCACTATGAGGATGCGGTCCGGCTCGCGGCGACGCCTCCCGATTTGTCGACGGGAATCTACGTCGACCAGGGCTACCTCGACGCTCATCTGGTGTACGCCATCGCCTCGCCGGCATCCCGGTTCACCATCCGGACCGCGCTCGCGCCCGAGCTCAAGGAATATCTCAAAGTCGCCGTCCGCTACCTGCCACCGGAGGGCGAAGGTCGGGCGATGGTGATCACGAGCCGTTCCGGAACGGTCTCGCTCGACCCGTCGTGGTACGAGGCCGCCTCGGGGTTCGTCGTGCTCGGCATCGGCCACATCCTGAGCGGGCTCGACCACCTGCTCTTCCTTCTGTGCCTGGTGATTCCGCTGGTCGGCCTGCGCCGGATCCTCGGCGTAGTCACCGCCTTCACCGTTGCCCACTCCTTCACGCTGCTCGGCGCGGCCGTCGGGCTCGCCCCCGGCGGAGCGTGGTTTCCTCCCTTCGTCGAGACCGCCATCGCAGCGTCCATCGTCTACATGGCGCTGGAGAACATCGTGGGCGCGAACCTCCGTCGGCGGTGGCTGCTCACGGCCCTCTTCGGGCTGGTCCACGGGTTCGGATTCTCGTACGGGCTGAAGGAGAACCTTCAATTCGCCGGCCGGCACCTGCTGGTGTCACTGCTCTCATTCAACGTCGGGATCGAGCTCGGGCAAATCGCGGTGCTGATCGCGATCGTGCCGGCGCTGGCGCTGTTGCGCCGCCACCTCGCGCGGCGCGAGAGGGTCTTTGCCATCCTGCTTTCGGCGCTCGTCGCGCACACCGCCTGGCACTGGATGCTCGAGCGCGGCGAGGTGCTGTGGAAGGTCGACTGGCCCTCGTTGGACGCCGGGGGCGCGGTGACAGCTGCGCGCTGGCTTGCTGGAGCGCTGCTCGCGGCTGGAGCCGTGGAGCTCGCACGGCGCCGACTGGAGCGCGGCGCTGCGCGGCGTGGCGTGGGCTGACGCGAAGCGGCCGCCCGCGCGTAGTCAGTCCTCCTTCTCGCCTTCGTCGCCGTCATCGCCGTCGCAGTGCGCCGGCGCCTGTGCCGGAACGATCGTCCCGAGCAGGCCGTGCTTCTCGCCGTCGGGACCCGCGGTGAAGTAGAGGGTGTCCTTCGATCCCGAGCCCACCCCGTTCCCGAACTGCAGCGACCACAGGCCGTCGATGCTCAGTGTCGGGCACGCCGCGGAACGGAGCTGGCCCTTCCGCCGCAGCTCGCCATTCCCGCGCATGCTCAGCGGATCGAAAGCATTGATCTTCCCGTCGCCGAAGTTGCCGATCAGCAGGTCCCCGGCGAAGGCGCCGAATGTCGCCGGGGCGAGCGCGACGCCCCAGGGCGAATTGAGGCGGCCGCGCGACGCGACACGACGCACCAGCTCCCAAGAATGGCCCTGTTGCCGAAGAAGAATGACCGTAGGCGCACCCCGATCGGACTGCATCGCCTGCTGTTTCAGGTGTCGCCTTGCGCGGCAAATGACTCGCGGAAGCGCGGCCGATACCACAAGTTCCTCAACGCGGTGGAGAAGGCTCAGGCGGAGAGCGAATCGCGAGACGTGGCCATCATCGCCAAGGCCGCCAGCGACGACTGGAAGGCCGCCGCGTGGCGCCTGGAGCGCAAGCAGCCCCGCCGGTACGGCCCGCGCGTGGCGGTCAGCGTGCAGCAGGAACTCGACGCCGTCTTGGACCGGCTGAAGAAGGGCCTGCCACCAGAGTGGTACGAGAAGGTGCTCGAGCTGATGGCGGCCGACGTCGAGGCGCCGGACACGGGAAATGGCCAAGACCCCAGCCAGGTTTGACCTCCTGCGCGGACTGGCGCTGCGGCGGCTCCAGCAGCGGAGAGACCTGAATCCCGAGGAGTGGGCGAAGGCTGTTGAGGAGGCACGCCGTGAGGGGTATCGGCTCCATCGCTTCGCTGGATTGGTCGTCCAGCTTCGCGACTACTCGCTAAGTTCCGACGACGAGGAGTAACTGTGGGGACCCGCGGTTACTGGAATTCGGGCGTACCCACCGTTACTGTGCCGCTATGGCAAAGAAAGACGTGCTTGAGGAAGTAATCGAGACTATCGCAGCTGCTCTCGTCCGTAACTTCGGCGCAGCTCCTCGGCGTCGGAGCAAGATGTCCGCCCACCGCTTCTTCTGGGCGGCAACAATCCGCGCGCGCCCCTCTGCGGACATCTTGCTCCGACGCCGAGGAGCTGCGCCGAAGTTACGGACGAGAGCAGCTGC
>JANYKT010000149.1 GCA_025358085.1 Deltaproteobacteria bacterium
CCCATCGCGCCGCCCGTCGCCGCGCCCATCGCGCCGCCCGTCGCCGCGCCCATCGCGCCGCCCGTCGCCGCGCCCATCGCGCCGCCCGTGGCCGCCCCCATCGCGCCGCCCGTCGCCGCGCCCATCGCGCCGCCGTCCAGAGCCGCTGGCGCGCCGCGGGATGCGGTCCCGGCAAAGCCCGCCGAACCCAGACCGGCGCCGCCGCCGCCGCAGCGCTATGTCCCCCCGCCTCAGAAGCCGCATGTGTTCGAAAGCGGCAAAGGCAAAGGCAAGAAGCAGCGCTGAGCCAGTTCTCCTCTTTAGAAAATCCTTAAGACCTTGAAGGTCAAGCCTTTAAGGATGCCCTGCGGCCTGCCGCGTCTGGATCGTCACCTCGCGCCAAGCGCTCTCCCGCAAGAGCGGCCGCAGCCCGGACGGCTCTTCGACCACCAGCGAGCGGGCGTCGCTGAAGCGCACGTGCGGCGCGGCGGCCCCCGAGGTCACCCAGACGTCCGACGGCGTCCGCGGATTGCCGACCAGCCACAGCTTCACCCGCGTGGTCCGCTCCTCGCCGCAGCGGCGCTCGTAGACCAGCGCGCCGACGCGGCCGTCGGGACTGCGCGTCTCCTCGAGCGTGCGATCGTCGCAGTCGGAAGGCGCTTCGCGCAGGAAGACGAAGCCCGTCACCGCGGCGATGGCGAGCATCAGCCCGAACAGCCCCGCCACCAGCTTCACGGCGTCAAGCGCTCCATCAAGCGGGGAAAGGGAATGCTCTCGCGGACGTGGGGCAGTCCGCAGATCCAGCCCAGCGTACGCTCGACGCCGAGCCCGAACCCGGAGTGCGGAACCGAGCCGTATTTGCGCAGGTCGAGGTACCAGTTGAACGCCTCGCGCGGCAGCTTCTGCTCGTCGATGCGGGACGCGAGCGTGGCGTAGTCGTCCTCGCGCTGGCCGCCGCCGATGATTTCGCCGAAGCCTTCGGGCGCGAGCACGTCCACGCCCAGCGCGACCTTGGGGTCGTTCGGGTCGCGCTTGAAGTAGAACGCTTTCAGGTCGGTCGGGTAGCGGTGCACCATCACCGGCCGGTCGTATTGCTTGCAGAGCACGGTCTCCTCGTCGCCGCCGAAGTCGTCGCCCCAGGTGATTGGGTGGCCGGCCTTCTGGATGGCCTCCACCGCCTCGGTATAGGTGATGCGCGGGAAAGGCTTCTGCACCCGCTCGAGCGCGGTGACGTCGCGCTCCAGCACGGTGGTCAGCTCGTGCCGATGTTTGGCCAGCGTGCGCCCGACGATCTCGACCAGGAAGTCTTCCGCGAGCGCCATGTCGCCTTCGAGGTCCATGAACGCAACCTCTGGTTCGACCATCCAGAACTCGGTCAGGTGCCGCCGCGTCTTGCTCTTCTCGGCGCGGAAGGTCGGCCCGAAGACGTAGGCCTTGCCTACCGCCATGGCCGCGGCCTCGCCGTAGAGCTGCCCGGACTGGGTCAGGTACGCCTTGCCCAGGTCGAAGTACGGCACCTCGAACAAAGTCGACGTCCCCTCGCAGGCCGTCGGGGTCAGGATGGGCGAGTCCACCAGCGTGAAGCCGCGCTCGTCGAAGTAGTCGCGGATGTTCTTGATCAGCGAATGGCGCACCGAAAGAATGGCCCGCTGCCGCGCGCTGCGCAGCCAGAGGTGGCGCTGCTCCATGAGGAAGCCGATGCCGTGTTCCTTGGGCTGGATGGGATAGCCCGCCTCGCCCTGCAGCAGGCGTAGATCGCTGACGTGCATCTCGAAGCCGAGCGCGCTGCGTGTGTCCTTGACGATGGTCCCGGAGACCTCGAGCGAGGACTCCTGGTGCGCGCCTTCCGCGGCTGCGAACGCCTCGGGCGGCACGTCTTTTTTGGAGACCACCGCCTGGATGACGCCGGTGCCGTCGCGCACCTGGAGGAAGTGGAGCTTTCCACCGGAGCGCTTGCCGTAAAGCCAGCCGCGCAGGGTGACCTGCTTGCCCTCCTCAGCGGCGATGTCGGCGACGTAGATCTGTTTGTCCATGGTGAGCGGCTCCTCGAAAGGCCGGGTATCCTATTGCGGCATTGCTCCTGCGTCGAGTACGACCGTCGCGCTGAAATGAACCGCCCTCCAGACAGTCATCAGGGGACCCATGCTCATTCTATTGATTGCCGCGGCGCTCGCGTTGCCGGTACCACCGCAGGCCGCCCCCGACAAAGCAGCCGCTGCACCCGGAGGCGAGACCGCCGCGCCCGCCGGCAGCTCGGCGCCACCGGGCCCCGGAGCTCGCGTCTCGGTTCCCTCGGGTGACGACGGCATCGAGATCGCCTCTGCCAACGCCGGCACCGTCCGCACTCCTTCCAGCGACGCAGCCTGGGGCGGCGTCCGTGCCGGCGCCGCCGAGCGCGTGGCCGACTACGAGCTCACCGCCACGCTCGACCCGGACCGGCACACCGTCGAGGGCCACGAGCGCCTGACCTGGACCAACCGCAGCGAGCGGCCCATCCACAGCCTCTACTTTCACCTCTATCTGAACGCGTTCGAGTCGAGCGGCAGCACCTTCTTCACCGAGATGGTCCGCTATGGCTCCTTCCGCAGCGGCGTGAAGACGGAGAAAGGCGAGTACGGCTTCAGCGAGCTCAAAGCAGTACTGCAGAAAGGCAAGGCGCTGCGCTGGTCATTCGTCCATCCGGATGGCGGGCCCGCGACCGACCACACCGTGGTCCAGGTTGATCTCGACGAACCGGTCCTGCCGCACGCGACTGCAGTGCTGGAGATCGACTTTCACGATCAGCTCCCGCGGCTGGTGGCGCGCACCGGCTACTTCGAGAAGTTCCACCTCGTGGCGCAATGGTTTCCCAAGCTGGGCGTGCTCGAGCTGCCCGGCGAGCGCGGCGCCACGACTCCACGCTGGAACTGTCACGAGATGCATTTGAATTCCGAGTTCTATGCCGATTTCGGTAATTATAAAGCGCAGATTACTTTACCGAAAACCTATCGATTCGGCTCGGTGGGCGAGGAGACCGCGCCCCCCCGCGAGACCCCGCAGGGTGTGGTCCACACGGTCGCGCAGGACGACGTGCACGACTTCGCCTTCACCGCCTGGGATCAGTTCGCGCCGCCGCTCGAGGGCACCGCCCGGAACGGCCGGGTGAAAGTCATCACGCTCTACCCGCCTGAGATGCCCGAGGCCGGCCGCCTCGCGCACCAGAGCACCATCGACGCCATCGAATACTTCTCCAGCACGCTCGGCGAATACCCCTACCGCCAGGTGACCTGCGTGGTCCCGCCGCACAACGCCACCGAGGCCGCGGGCATGGAGTACGAGACCTTTTTCACCAGCCTCGGCGCGCTCGCGCACGAGACGCAGCTTGCGCTGGTGCGGTTCGTCACCGTCCACGAGTTCGGGCACGGCTACTTCATGGGCATGCTCGCCAGCAACGAGTTCGAGGAGCCCTTCCTCGACGAGGGCCTGAACGAATTCTGGGACTCGCGATTCATGCAGCCCATCACGCTCTCCGCGCCCGTCCTCGACCGGCTCGGCATCCACACGCCGCCCCTGCGCTGGTTCGATCTGGAGCGTCTGGGCGGCACCGCGCGCTTCCAGGCCGACCCCATCGCCGGCAATTCCTGGGACCGCTGGTCGTCCGGCAGCTACGGCCTCGTCTACGCGCGCACCGCGCTCGTGTTCCACGATTTGGGCGTTCTCATGGACGGACCTAATGCCGAAAAGGGCCCCGCGAAGGACGGCACCTTCATCGCGCGCGCCTTCCGCGAGTATTTCCGCCGCTGGCACCACCGGCACCCGTCCACCGCCGATTTCCAGAAGACGCTCGAGGACGTCGCCGCGGACCGCGCCCCCATCGTCCACGAATGGTTCGAGAAGCAGGTCTACGATCGCACGCCCATCGACGACCGGATCGAGAAGCTGGAGAGCACCGAGGTGCTGCCGGACAAGGGAATGGTGGGGCGAACAGAAGTCGGTGAAGAGGCCCGCGACAAGAGCGCCGACGACGCGCGCGCGGCCTTCAGCAAGGCCCATCCCGACGACAAGGACCACGGCCCATTTCCCTTCCGCACCGTTGTTCAGGTGCGCCGCTACGCCTTCGGAGTGCCGCAAAGGCTGGTGGTGACCTTCGCCGATGGGACCGTCGAGACCGTTCGCTTTCCGGCCGGGGAGCGGTGGCACCGCTACGTCTTCGACAAGCCGGTCAAGGCGACCTCGGCGCAGCTCGACCCCGAAGGCCAATGGCTGCTCGACCTGAACAAGCTCGACGATGGCCGCATGCGGGAGCCGGCGAAGCTCGCCGCGCGGCGGTGGACGCTCGAGGCGAGCGCATGGACACAGCTCGTTCTTTCCTTTCTGGGGGCGCTGTGATCACCCCGCGGCTCTTCAGGCGTTCCCTCCTCGCCGGCGCGCAGTGGAGGGTGCTTCTGCTCTGGTGGGTGTCGCTCTTGCTGCCCACGCTGGTGGCGGGATTGCCGGTGCTTTTCTTCTTCAGCGCCGTGCTGGAGTCGTCGCCTCGCGCCGCGCAGGTAGTCGCCTGGCTCGACAGCGCGACACTGCTGGAGCTGGCCAAGCAGTTCAGGGAACCGCAAACGGCGGCCTTCTCAGGCTACTTCTCAGCGCTATTGTTCACGCTGGTGACGGCGCCCTTTGTCGCCGGAGTCATGGCCGCCGCGGCGCGCTCGGACGAGCCGCTGCGGCTTCGCCAGCTCCTCGCGGCCGCAGGCGAACTCTTCGGGCGGATGACGCGCCTGATGCTGGTCGGCGCGGTGGCGCTGGGGCTTGCCGGCGCTCTCGCGGCGGGTGCCTTCAAGCTGGCGGAAAATGCGGGTGAGAAGACGGTCTTTGCCACGCAGGCGGATCGGCAGTTCGCCGCGGCCATGGCGTTCTCGGCCGTCCTGCTGTGGCTCGTCCACGTCACGGTCGACGCCGGCCGGGCCGTCCTTTCGGCCGAGCCTGCGCGGCGCTCGGCCTTCCGGGCGTGGTGGTCCGGGGTTCGGCTGCTGGTGCGGCAGCCGGTGCGGACGCTGTCGGTCGGCTTGCTCGGGACCTTGGTTGGGCTCGGCGTTGCGGCAGCGGTGATGCTGCTGCGGCTCCGGATCGAGCAGAGCAGCGCGGTTCGCGTGGGGCTCTCCTGGGTGCTGGTGCAGGCCGCGGTGGTGGCGGTCGGATGGGGCAAGGCGGCGCGCATCGCAGGCCTCGCTGAGCTTGCGCGCGCCGATGCAGCCGAGCGGCTGCGCCAGCGCGTCTTTCAAATGAGCCCGCCCGCCACCAGCCCTCCGCCGCCCCTTGAGCCGCCCCCGGCCGAGGTGTTCACCGAGGCTGGGGCCGACAAGCCGCCCGCGCCCGTCTTGTCGCCTCCCGATCGTTCTGATAGCTGAGGCCGCTTCCCGTCCAGGGAACAAGGGAGACAGCCTTGCAGGACCGGTACGACCCGAAGTCGATCGAGCCGAGGTACCAGCAGCAGTGGGCCGAGCGCGAATTGTTCCGCGCCGGCACCCGTCAAGGAGCGGCGAAGAAGTTCATCCTCGCGATGCTGCCGTACCCGTCGGGCGAGATGCACATGGGCCACGCCCGCGTGTACTGCATCACCGACGTCATCGCGCGCTACTACCGCAAGCGCGGCTTCGACGTGCTGCACCCGTTCGGCTGGGATTCGTTCGGCCTGCCCGCCGAGAACGCTGCCATCAAGGAAGGCGTGCACCCGGCCATCCGCACGCCGAAGAACATCGCGTCGTTCAAGCAGGACGTCGTCTCGCTGGGCATCTCGATCGACTGGACTCGCGAGATCTCCACCAGCGATCCGGCTTTCTATCGCTGGAACCAGTGGTTCTTTCTCCGCATGCTCGAGCGCGGGCTGGTCTATCGCCGCCGCGCCAAGGTCAACTTCTGCCCCTCGTGCAACACCGTGCTCGCCAACGAGCAGGTCGAAGACGGCAAGTGCTGGCGCTGCGGCACCACGGTGGAAGAGCGCCAGATCCCGGAGTGGGCGTTTCGCATCACGGCTTATGCCGACCGGCTGCTCGAGGGCCTGAACGGGCTCGACTGGCCCGAGCGCGTGATCGCGATGCAGCGCAACTGGATCGGCCGCAGCGACGGCCTCGAGATCGACTTTCCGGTGGTGGGCGCGAAAGGCAAAGCGTTCCGCGTCTTCACCACGCGCGCCGACACCATCTTCGGCGCCACTTACGTCGCGGCGGCGCCGGACCACCCGCTGATCAAGGAGCTCGCGGTCGAGAAGCGCGAGGAGATTCTGGCCTTCGCCGAGAAGGTGCGGGTGGCCTCGCGCGAGGTCGGCGCGGGCGCCGCAGCGGCGGAGAAGGAGGGCATCGACACGGGCTTGAAGGTCAAGAACCCTTTCACTGGCAGTGAAATCCCCCTCTGGGTGGCGAACTTTGTCCTCGCCGGCTATGGCACCGGCGCGGTGATGGCGGTGCCGGCGCACGACCAGCGCGACTTCGAATTCGCCACCAGGTACGATCTGCCGGTCAGCTTTGTGGTGCGCAAGGCGGACGAAGCGGAAGTCACGCAGGTCGCGGCCCGCCGCATGGTGTCCGAGAAGAAGGCCTTTCTCGAGTACGGGTTCCTCTTTGACTCGGGCGAGTACAGCGGGATGCCGTCGGAGCAGGCGCGGCTCGCCATTGCGGCCGAGGCGCAGCGCCGCGGCATCGGTACCCCGGCGGTGAACTTCCACCTGCGCGACTGGGGCATTTCGCGGCAGCGCTATTGGGGCACGCCGATCCCGATCGTGTATTGCGACCGCTGCGATCCCAGCCACCAGGGCATTCCGGTGCCCGACCAGGACCTGCCGGTGTTGCTGCCCGACATCGACGTGCGCGAGGTGCTGACCGGGAAAGGTGAGCCGCCGCTCGCCAAGATCGCTTCCTGGGTGAACACGACTTGTCCGAAATGCGGAGGGCCGGCGCGCCGCGAGGCCGAGACGATGGACACCTTCGTCGACTCGACCTGGTATTGGGCGCGCTATCTGTCGCCGCACGATGAGCATGCGCCGTTCGCGCGCGCCGACGCCGATCGCTGGATGCCGATGGACGTGTACGTCGGCGGTCCCGAGCACGCGGTCCTGCACCTGCTCTACTTCCGTTTCTGGACCAAGGTGATGAAGGAGCTGGGCCTCTGCGATGTGGACGAGCCCGCGAAGAGGCTGGTCACGCAGGGAATCGTCAAGGGCCGGGACGGCGAGAAGATGAGCAAGTCGAAGGGGAACGTGGTCTCGCCCCGCGACATCATCGCCCGCTTCGGCGCCGACACCGCGCGCCTCTTCATCCTCTTCGCGGGGCCCGCCGAGAAGGACATCGACTGGTCCGACGAGCAGGTCGAAGGCCAGTACCGCTTCCTCGGGCGCCTCTGGCGGCTGTTCCTCAACGTGCTGCCGAAGACGGCCGGGGGCAGCGAGCTGTTCGCGCAGGCCCCTGCGACGGGCACCGCGCTGGAGCTGCGCCGGCGCACGCACCGCACCATCGCGCGCGTGACGCAGCAGCTGGAGCGGCTGCAGTTCAACACCGCCATTTCGTCGCTGATGGAACTCTCCAACGCGGCGCAGGAGCTTGCCGCTTCTGCCGCGGCCGGAAAGCCGGCGGCCGACGCCGCTGCGCACAGCTTCCTCGAGCCGGGCCAGATAGCGGCCCTGCGCGAGTGCCTGGAGGTGCTGGCCCAGCTGCTTTCTCCATTGGCGCCGCACCTGGCGGAAGAGCTGTGGCGGGAGCTGGGCAGGAACGAGGAGCTGTCGCTCCTGGCCTGGCCGCAGGCAGACCCGGCGCTGGTGGCCGAGGATTCCTACCAAATCGCCGTGCAGGTCAACGGCAAGCTGCGCGGCGAGGTGCAAGTGAGCGCGAGCGCAGCAGAGGACGAGATCCGGGAGGCGGCGGCCAGAGACCCGCGCGTGGCGGGCTGGCTTGCTGGCAAGATCATCAAAAAGGTGGTGGTGATCCCGAAGCGACTGGTGAACTTCGTTGTCGCTTGAGCTGCGGTGGTTCGCGCTCGCTTTGGCTCTCCCGGCCTGTGGCTACTCCCTCGCACACAAGGGGCAGCAGCCGCTGCGGGTCGCGGCCGTGCGGAACGACACGGCCGAGGCGGAGGCGGGCGGATTTCTTGCGGCGGAGCTGCGCAGCGAGCTGCACGCGCGCGGGCGGCTGGCGGAGGAGTCGGATCAACCCGCAGCAGCGGCGCCGCCGGTCCTCGAAGGCGAGCTGGTGGCGCTGCGAAGCTACACCAGCTCGCTGGGTGGCGATGGCGCGCAGGCGTTCCGGTTGGAAGCGCAGGTGAAGGTGCGCACCGCGGGCTACGAGGAAGCCCTGGTTGGGTCCGAAGACTTCCTCGCGGGCGTTGACGTGCTCGGTACCGAGGCAAATCGACGGGCAGCCCTGCGGCGCGTGTTGAGGCAGGTCGCGCACGATATGGTTGAGCGATTGGAGATCGCAGGTCGCCTGCGATAGCCAGCGGCTGCCGGTTGGAGAACACCATTAGAAAGAAGCAATGGTGCCCCAGCTATACGGGGACACCATGGCTTCCAAATGGTGTCCCCACCTGCTTGTATCGAGCACCGCTTGTATCAAGCACGCTTTGTATCAAGTACGGCTCGTATCAACCACGGCTCGTATCGAGCACCGCTTGTATCAAGCACCGCTTGTATCAAGCTAGCCAGTGCAAAGCCGCGCCCGGTTCAGCCGGTGCAGACAACGCGGCCTACGACTTGGGCGCGGCTGCTGCGTTGGCCGATTTGTTCAGGCGCGAAATGCGGCGCGCGGCCTGGGCCTTGTGAATGACGCCTTTGGAGGCTGCCTTGGCGATGGCCTTCACTGCAGCTGCGAGTTCTCCCTTGGTCTTCACCGCATCGGTGCCGGCCACGGCCTCGCGGAACTTGCGGACCTGCGTGCGCAGGGCCGAGGTGATGTGCGTGTTGCGGGCGCGATGCTTCGTCGCCTGGCGGTTCGCTTTTTCGGCAGATTTGGTGTTGGCCACTGACAGAACTCCAGAAGGGCGTAAGAGGGCGGTGGCTGATAGCACCAGAGGCCAGGAGTGTCAACGAGCCGCTGGCCAAGTCAATGTCACAGGTTGTCCACCTCGCGTGAGTCCGAGGGAGTGAGGTGGCGGCTCGTACGTGGCCAAACGTAGCCGGCGTGTTCGATAAATCTATTAACTAGTTGAAATCAGGTATGTTTTGTGTGTCTCGGGCCGGGTGCCCAGAGCCGAAAACCGCATAGAAGTAGACAGGTGTAATCTTTTTAGTGGAGCTGAATTCACAGCCTGTCCACAGGTGGGCTCCTGCCTGTGAGCAACGCCCGCTGCGCCGCTTCAAGCACCCGATTTGTCGGCCTCGATTGCTTTCGCCTCATTCCAAAGCCCGTCCATTTCGAGCAGCGTCGACTCGCGCGGCGTGCGGCCTTGCTGCTGCAGCCGGTCCTCGATGTGGTGGAACCGCTTCTCGAAGCGGCGCAGCGTGCCGCGCAGCGCCTCCTCGGGATGAACTTTGACGAACCGCCCGAGGTTGGCGAGCGCGAAGAGCAGGTCGCCCAGCTCGCTCTCAACGCGCTCGCGAGAGCCTCCGCTCGACAGCTCGTGCGAAAGTTCAGCCAGCTCCTCGCGCACTTTGGCCATCACGGCCTCGGCGTCGGGCCAGTCAAAGCCCACCGCGGATGCCTTCTCCGTCAGCCGCTCGGCTCGCACCAGCGCGGGCAGACCCGGGGGGACGCCGCCGATGGCCGAGCGCGCTGCCTGTCCTTTCTCCTGGCGCTCCTCCGCCTTGATGCGCTCCCAATTCTTCACCACCTCGCCCGAGCCGCTGACGGTGACATCGGCGAAGACGTGTGGATGGCGGCGGGTGAGCTTATCCGAGATGGCGTCGCAGACGTCGGCGAAGTCGAACTGTTTCGCCTCGCGGGCGATGCGCGACTGGAAGACGATCTGGAAGAGCAGGTCGCCCAGCTCCTCGCGATGGTGGACCGCGTCGCCGGACTCGATGGCCTCGATCACCTCGTGCGCTTCTTCAAGGACATAGGGAGTCAAACTGCGCAGCGTCTGCTCGCGATCCCAGGGGCAGCCGCCCGGATCGCGCAGCTTGTCCATGATGCCGAGCAGTCGGGAGAGAGCCAGGGATGGGTCGGCCATGGCGCCGCATGTACTCCACCGTGGGGGGAAAATCGAGCGACGTTTCCTTGCTGGTATGAGAGGCGCGAGGCTAGGATGCCGCCCTCACCGGGGAGGCATTTTTTGCGGTCCAGCAGTGCGCGATGGTTGCATATCGGCATGGCCGTGGCCGCGCTTTGTGCCTCTCCTCAAGCGTTCGCGCAGCCCGCCGAACCGCCCGCGCCCGCCGCTGTCCCGGCTGCGCAAACGCCCGTGCTGGCCAGCGCCCCGCTCGCGCAGGGGAACCGCGGCATCCTCCTGCCCCTGGAAAAATCGACCGACATCCAGGCCCACTGGAACCAGCGGCGTGACTACCTCCGCGACCGCGACGAGCGCCGCGCCGACGACGAGGAGCAGCATGTCCGCCAGTTGAAGGACGACCTTGCGATCGAGAATTTGTTCAGCATCGCCGCTGCGCTGGTGCGCGAGAGCCACGAGGCGCTTGCAGCCGGTGCCCCCGCGCTCGCGCTCAAGCGGTGCCGTCTCGCCGTCGAACTCGCGGCCGGGCTACCCGAGGCGCACAGCTGCCTGGCGCGGACATTGCTCGCCGACAACCCCTCTGCCCTCAAGCCGGCCCTCCTCGAAGCCTTTGCCGCCGTGCGCGCCTCGCTCGCTGATCCGCGCACGTCGCGGGCGCTGTTCGTCAATGCAGGCGGGGTGCTCTTCGCAGGCGTGCTGGTAGCGGGCCTCGCCTTCGTGCTGCTCCTGCTTGCTCGCTACGCCCAGCTCTACGTTCACGACGTTCATCACCTGTTCCCGGCAGGTGCGCGGCGCTGGCAGACGAGTCTCCTGGCCGCGGTGCTGGTGCTCCTTCCTCTGCTGCTGCAGGCGGGCTGGGTGCCGCTGCTCTTCACTTCGCTCTTTGCTTGCGCGCTCTACGCGAGCACGGTCGAAGTGGGCATCTCCTGCGCGCTCCTCATCCTGCTCGCGCTCGTGCCGCTCGCAGCCGAGGGACTGGGAAAAGTGGCGGCGTTCGGCGGTCCCGCGGTCGACGTCTGGCTCATCGAGCACGGGGAGGGCTCCTCCTCTGAGCTCACGCGGCTGCAGCGCGCAGCGGAAGGCACGCCGCCGCTCGCGGTGCCCTTTGCGCTGGCCCGCAAGGCCAAGCGTGACGGCGATCTCCCCGCCGCCGAAAAGCTCTACAACCAGGCGCTGCAGACCAGCGGCGCCAGCTCGCTGGGCCTTGCGGCAACGCACAACAATCTCGGCAACGTCTACCTGCTCGAAGGCGATGCACAGAGGGCGCAGACGCAATACCAGCAGGCGTCGGAGCTGCAGGAAGGCCTCGCTGCGCCTCATTTCAATTTGAGCCGCGCGCTCGGGCTTGGCGGCGTCGAGACGCTGGAAAAGGTGCAGTCCGAGCAGGCGCGCGCACTCGAGCTGGATCGCAACGGCATCGATCAGTTCACCGGCAACCAGCTCGCCGCCAACAAGAAGTCGAACAAGTTTGTCATTGATGTGCCGCTCGACGACGTCATGCTCGATCCGTTGCTCGAGTCCGAGGCGCGCATCGCCGAGCCAGTGGGCGATGAAGCGCGTGCGCAGCTGGCGGAGCCGCTTCCGGCGGAGGCCGCCTCCGCGCTTCCTCTGGTCGCGGGGGCCGTCGTCATCGGGCTGCATCTCGCCCGTGGCAAGCTGCGCCCGAGCGGCCGCTGCGAGCGTTGCGGCCGCGAGGTCTGCAAGCGCTGCGATCCCGACGCGCGGCCCAGCGAATCGCTCTGCGCGCAGTGCGTGAACGTCTTCATCCGCCGCACCGGCGTCGACCCGGCCGAGCGCATCCGCAAGGAGTTCGCGGTGCAGGCCTATCACCGCCGTCGCGCCGCGGTGGTGCGCGCGCTGGGCGTGCTCTCGGGTGCCGGCCATGTGCTGATGGGCTACCCGGTGCGCGGCATCCTCTTCCTCCTCGCCACCGGCACGCTGGTCGCGAGCCTGTTTCTCTGGCGCGGACTCGTGCACGATCCGGTGGCGGTGCGCGCGAGCGTGTCCCTCTTCCGGGTCGGCGTCACCGTCGCCTGCTTCGTCGCCGTCTACGCCATCTGCCTGCGTGACCTGGTGAACCAGCAGCGGTCCGAAGGAGCTTGAGCAATGGCTCTCTCGGGAACGCTGAAGGACTTCGGCATCGCCGACATCCTCCAGCTCATCGGTCACCAGACCAAGACGGGCCGGCTGGTGCTCAAGACCGGCAACGACGAGGTCGAGGTCTCCTTCATCGAAGGCAATGTCGTCTTCGCGACCGACAAGGCGCGCAAGCAGGCAAACCTGCTGGGCAGCCTGTTGCTCCGTGCGGAGATGCTCTCGAACGAACAGCTCGAGGAGGCGCTGGCGATGCAGCAGCGCACGCTCAAGCGGCTGGGCGATCTGCTCATCGAGCTTTCGATCGTCACCGCGCAGCAGCTCGCCCAGATGATGCGGCTGCAGACCACCGAGACGCTCTACAAGCTTTTCGCCTGGAAGACCGGAACCTACGAGTTCGAGCAGGAAGACATCGACGCGGCCAAGGGAAGCTTCGAGCCCATTCGTGCCGAGAGCATCTTGCTCGAAGGCTTCCGGCGCATGGACGAGTGGCCGGGGCTGCGCAAGAAGTTGCCCTGGGTGGACGCGACCTTCGAAAAGCTGAAGGAGCTGGACACCCGCGACCTGCCCTCGATCGACGAGGGAGGGCTGCGGGACGATGCGGCCGAGGCCGATCGCGACGGCAAACCGAACGAGCGGCACAAGCTCATCTACCGGCTTGCGGTCGGCGGCAAGGACATGTCGCGCGTGGTCGACGCCTCCCGCATCGGCGAGTTCGAGGCGCTCAAAGTCCTCAACGATCTGATCGAATGGGGCTATCTCAAGGCAGTGCCGCCGCCGCACGGCTCGGCGGCGATCACCAAGTCTCTCGCCAAGGGCGGGCGCGAGCTGGCGCGCAGCGGGGCCATCGTGCGCATGAGCATTTCGCTGGCCTTCTTCCTGGCGACGCTATTCGTGGTGCGCTGGATTGCGCCGGCGCTGGGCTCGGCCCGCAGCGAAAAACCGGCCCGCAAAGGCGCGGTCGCGCGGCTCCTCTCGCACGATCAGCTGGTGCGGCTGGAGAGCGCGCTGGAGCTTTACCGAACCGAGCACGGGGACTACCCGCCGGCGCTGCGCCATCTGGTCGAGGGCCAGCTGGTCACCGAGCAGGACCTCCGCTATCCGTTCCGCGAGTCCTATTATTACCGCCGCACGCCTCAAGGATTTGTCTTGCTGCCTCCGCTTGATTAGATCTGGCTCCCAGACTCGACGGCCCCGCTTTGGGTTCGCTGCGGTCTGCACGAGGCTAGATGGCCGATTCTTCTGCGCGGTTGGAGCTCCCGGACAACGAAGGCGCGCGAGCGCTGGCCGGCGGACGAGGCGAGAACCTCAAGCTCATCGAGCGTCGGCTCGGCGTGCAGATTGGGCAGCGCGGCAACGTGCTGCTGATCTCGGGAACGGCTGAAAAAGTCGCGCTCGCCGAAAACCTGCTCGTGCAGTTGCAGGACTTGATTCAGCGCAAGTATCCGCTCGGCCTCGAGGACGTCGAGCAGGCGAGCAAGGTGATGCTCTCGGACCCGCACGCCCAGCTGCGCGACATCTTTCTCGACACGATCTTTGTCAACAACAGCAACCATCCGGTGACGCCGAAAGGCTTCGCGCAGAAAGCCTATATCGACGCCATCCGCAAGCACGACATCGTTTTCGGCAGCGGCCCGGCCGGGACCGGCAAGACCTACCTCGCCATGGCCATGGCGGTCGCGGCCCTGGTCGAGCGCAAGGTCAAGCGCATCGTGCTCTGCCGCCCCGCGGTCGAGGCCGGCGAGAAGCTCGGGTTCCTGCCCGGCGATCTGGCGGAGAAGGTGTCGCCGTACCTGCGGCCGCTCTACGACGCGCTCCACGACTTGATGGACCTCGACCGCGCGGGCGATCTCATCGAGCGCGGCACGGTCGAGGTGGCTCCGCTCGCCTTCATGCGCGGCCGCACCTTGAACGACGCCTTCGTCATCCTCGACGAAGCGCAGAACACCACCAGCGAGCAGATGAAGATGTTCCTCACCCGGCTAGGCTTCGGTTCGAAGGCAGTGATCACCGGCGACGCCACCCAGATCGACCTGCCGAGCGGGAAGGTCTCCGGCATGAACGAGGCGCGTCAGATCCTGCACGGTGTCGAGGGCATCCGATTCTGTGAGTTTACCGACAAGGACGTCGTCCGGCACCCGCTCGTCCAGGAGGTGGTGCGCGCGTATGAGGCCGCGCAGGCGCGCAAGGACGCGGCAGAGGCGGCGCGCAGGGCCATCCCCCACGGGGAAAGAATGGAGAAGGTCTAGGTGCTGCTCGCGCTCGGCATTGCAGTCCTGAACGCGACCGCCACCGCGGGTTCGCTCCACATCATCGAGGACGACTACCCGGCGGCGCTGGCCCAGGCGAAACAGCAGCACAAACCGCTCTTCATCGACTTCGGCGCCAGCTGGTGCCACACCTGTTTGTCGATGCAGCGCACGGTGATGCGCGACCCGGGCTTGCGGCCGGTGGCGAGCAAAGTGGTGTGGCTCGGCATCGACACCGAGGCCGAGCGAAACAAGGCGCTCATCGACAAGTTCCCGCTCGACGTCTGGCCGACGTTCCTGATCCTCAACCCGGCCGACGAGACCGTGATCGCTCGCTGGCTGGGCGCGGCGAGCGTGAGCGATTTCCGCGACTTCGTGAGGCACGGCGCCGAGGCATATGAGGCCCGGCGCAAGCCACCGAGTCCGGCCGCCGCGGCGCAGCGTCTGGGCGACGAGGCGCGGCTGCGGGGCGATCTGCCCGCGTCCGCCGCGGCCTACGCGCGAGCTCTCGAACTGTCGAAGCCCGGCGACGGGCAGCGGCCGCCCCGGCTCGCGCTTTATGCCAATGCGCTTCGCAAGCTGCACACGCCCGAGTCAGCGCGGACCTGCGTCAAGCTCGCGCTCGACGAAATTGACCAGACCGGCGACAGCGCCATCGTCACTGACTTCATCAGCTTCGCAAGCAGTTGCGCGGCCGGGCTGCCGAAGAGCGATCCGGAGGTGGTGCGGCTGCGGGTCAACTCCATCCAGCGGCTCTCCGTGCTGCTCGCGCGTTCGGACGCGCCGCTGTCAGCCGACGATCGCAGCGACGGCTACGCCACCATGATCGAACTGCTCGATGAGACCGGGCGGCACGGCGACGCGCTCACCTTCGCGCGCAAGCGCATCGCGGTGCTCGAGGAGGCGGCGGCGAAGGCGTCCGACCCGACCCAGGCCTCCACCTACGACCCGCACCGGACCGAGACCTATCTCTATCTGCAGGAGCCGGAAAAGGCCGAGAAGCTGCTCGCCACGCGGGAGAAAGAAATGCCTGCCGACTACAACCCGCCGGCGCGGCTGGCGCGCGTTCTGCTCGAAGAGCACCGGCTGCCGGAAGCTGAAGCGGCCGTCGACCGCGCGCTCTCGAAGATGACCCGCGGCAAGCGGCGCGTCGGCATTCTCGACTTGAAGGCGCGCATCCTCGCGGCAGCAGACAAACCCACGCAGTCGGTCGTGCGCGAGGAACTCGAGGTCATCCGCTCCCTGCCGAACTTCCAGCGCGACCCGGAGACCGAAGCAAAGCTTCAAGCCCAACCCAAATGAAAATGGGGACAGCATACGCAACTCGTGCCAACCTCCGGCTTGGCATGGAGTTGCGTATGGTGTCCCCATGAGTGCCCCCGTTTCGCAGCCTGCGCAGGCTGGGCTAGGACGCTTCCTCGAACAGCGCCCGGTGCGCCGGGTGTTGGGCGTCTTGCTGCTCGCAGCGGTCGCAGTGAGCGCTGCGTTCCTGCTCACTCCTTCGCGCTTCACGCCATCCATTCCCGGCGACGAGGCGCTCGGCACCATCTTCGCAGGTACGCTCAAGGCGAACCGCAACTACGACATTCTCGACCCCGAGACCACCGCAGCCAAGCGCGACGAGGCGGCGCGCTCGGGGTGGCCGGTCTACGACTTCGACAGCAGCGCGGTGGGAGTGCTGCAGCACCGCATTGCGCAGGCCTTTGCGGAAGGGCGCGCGGCCGTCGAAGAGTGGAAGCGCGACAATCCCGGCAAGGCCGCGCGAGTGGCTGGGGCCGAGCTGGATCGCATCCGCCAGGGTACGGTGCACAAGCGTTCTCCGGCCGAGGAGGGTGAGCTGCTCAAGTTCCTGCTCGACCGCCGCGACGAGTTCTGGAAGACCCTGCAAGCCGTCGTGGACGACGACGACTACCTGGAGCTGGCGCGCACGGGCTTCGACCCGGCGGTGGAGCGCGCGGCGGTGCGGCTCGCCGGGCTCTCCTCGGCTGGATTCACCGTGGCCGAGCGCGAGCTGCTGGCGGTCGATCGCGAGCGCGGAATCGTGGTTCGTACGCTTCCTGCGCGGCAGACCGGGGAGGGAGCCTGGATCGCCTCGCCGCCCGAAAAACCCGTGCGGGACATCGACCGGATCCGCGACCTGGCACAAGCGCGGGGCGAGGTCGAGCGCATCGCCGCCGAGCAGCTGGGCGATCTGGCTGCGCCCACCCGTCACGCGACAGCCCAGGTGGTGCGTCGCGCCCTGCAGCCGAACCTCTCCTACGATGACGGCGAGACGCGGCGGCGCGAGGAGCAGAACCGCGCGCAGGTGAAGGACGTGATCCTCCAGATCAAGCGCGGCGAGAAGATCATCGGCGACGGCGAGCAGGTCACCAAGGCTCACCTGCTCATCTTCGGCGCGCTGCGGGCCGCGGGCCGCGTCGACAACGCCGAGCAGGTGCGCTGGGGCGGCGGGCTCTTCGCGGCGCTGGTCTGCGCGGCACTATTCTTTTTCGGCCGGCGCAACGTGCGCAAATTCCGGCTGCGCGGGCGCGATGCGGTGCTGCTCGCAACGCTGCTCATCGGCCAGCTCCTGCTGGTGCGCGGGTCGCTGTGGGGCGCCGAGGCGCTGCACGACCTCCTCCGCGAACACCTGCCGGGTCGGACGGCGGCGCTGCTGGCCGAGGCGCTGCCGGCCGCGGTGCCTTTCGCGCTCGGCTCGCTCCTGGTCCGCTTCCTCCTCTACAGCGAGGCGGCGCTGCTCTGGACAGCCGCGTTCGCGCCGCTCTGCGGACTCCTCGCTGGCGGCGCGCTGCAGCCCGCGGTAATGGCGCTCGTCGGCGGTGTGGTCGCAGCCGACCGCATCGGCCACGCCGGCAGCCGCTCCGCCGTATTTCGCGCCGGCCTCTGGACCGGCGCCGCCAATGCCATCGTGCTGGGCGCGTGGGCGCTCTTCCAGGGCCGCTTTTTTTCACTCGACGCGCTCTTCACCGTGGGCTCCGGCTTGCTGGGCGGCGCTCTCATCGTTCCGGTGCTCGCCTTCGCGCTGGCGCCGCTGCTGGAACTCTGTTTCGGCTACGTCACCGACATCCGGCTGCTCCAGCTCGCGAGCTTCAACCACCCGGTCCTGAAAGACCTCATCGTCCAGGCGCCCGGGACCTACCACCACAGCATCGTCATCGGCCGGCTGGTCGAGGCCGCGGCGCGCGAGATCGGCGCAAACCCGCTACTGTCGCGGGTCGGCGCCTACTATCACGACATCGGCAAGGGCAAGAATCCGCTCTACTTCGGCGAGAACCAGAGAGGGCAGAATCGCCACGACGCGCTGACGCCATTGATGAGCGCGCTCTTGATCAAGCGCCACGTCAGCGAAGGCATGGAGCTGGCCGCGCAGGCGAAGCTCCCGCGGCAGGTGATCGACTTCATCCCCCAGCACCACGGCACCCGCGTGATCGGCTACTTCCACCACCGCGCGCGCGAGGACGCCGAGCGCGCGGGCCAGCCACCTCCAGCCGAGGCGGAGTTCCACTACCCGGGCCCGAAGCCGCAGACTCGCGAAGCGGCGCTGGTGATGATCGCCGATATGGTAGTCGCGACCTCGCGCAACCTCGCCACGGTCACGCCCGGGAGCCTGCGCGCGCTGATCGATGGCGCCATCCAGGCGGTGGTCGCCGAGGGCCAGCTTGATGAGTGCGAAATCACCCTGCGCGATCTGGAGCGCACCGCCCGCAGCTTCGTTGCCTCGCTGGAAGCGCTCTACGCGCGCGCCGACCAGCCACCGGGGCCGTCCGGGCCTGTCGCCGCCGCGCGGCCCGCGGTGCTGCGGGTGATCGACGCGGCCGAACTCAAGCGGGCGTCGGAGTAGGGTGCCGTTTGCCGCACCGCCGCCCCTCAAGCGCCGTCACCCGCAATGTCTTCGTCCTGGGCGCGGTCTCCTTTTGCGCCGACGTCGCGAGCGACATGGTGGTGCCGCTGTTGCCGGCCTTCCTGCTCTCGCTGGGCGCTGGCGCATCTTTCCTCGGGCTGGTCGAGGGCTTGGCCGAGGCAACCGCGGCGCTTTTCAAGTGGCTCTCGGGCCGCCTGGCCGACCGGGTCCGTCGCCTGTTGCCCATCACCGCGGCGGGGTATGCCCTCGCCGCCGTGGTCCGGCCGCTGCTCGCGATTTCGCTCGCGCCCTGGCACGTGCTCGCTGTCCGCTGCCTCGACCGCGTCGGGAAGGGCGTGCGCACTTCGCCCCGGGACAAGCTGCTTGCCGGAAGCACGCCGGAGGGAAAGCTCGCCGAAGCGTTCTCCTTCCACCGCGCCATGGATCACGCGGGAGCCGCGCTGGGCCCGCTCGCCGCCAGCGCGCTGCTGGTGGTCTGGCCAGGCCAGCTGCGCCGCGTCTTCCTGGTGGCCGCGGTGCCGGGCGCGCTGGCAGTCTTCCTGCTCGCGCTGGTGCGGGAGAAGCCTGCCGGGGCCCGGGCCGCCGCGCCGATTTCATTGTCGAAAGCGATCGATTCGACAAGTCCGCGCCGCGTTCCTGCGCGCCTGCTTGCGGCCATCGGAATCTTCGCGTTGGGCAATTCGACCGACGCGCTCTTGCTCCTGCGCGCGCAATCTCTGGGCGTTCCCACCGCGCAGCTTCCACTGCTGTGGATGCTGCTGCATGCGGTGCGATCGCTCTGCTCCTGGCCGCTCGGCCGTGTCGCCGATCGATTGGGCCGCCAGGGAGCGCTTGCGGCCGGCTGGGTCTGGTACGCGGTCTGTTATGCAGGCTTCGCGTTGGCTCACTCTCCGCAGCAAGTCGTCTTGGTCTTCGGTCTTTATGGACTGGTCGCCGGGCTGACGGAAGGGAGCGAGAGAGCGCTCGTCGCCGGAGCAGTGCGGCCGCAAGATCGAGGCCGGGCACTCGGGATTTACAATCTCTCGTCCGGCGCAGGACTTCTCCTTGCGTCGGTTCTCGCGGGGCTGCTCTGGGAGCGGGTTTCGCCTGCCGCGGGCTTGAGTCTGGGAGCGATCATGGCAACCCTTGCAGCCGGCCTGCTGGCGACCCCTCTGCCGGCAGGCCCCGCTCAGTAAGAGGGTTTCGCCCAGCTTCCAACATGCCCACCTTCTTTGAAGGAGGTAGTGCATGAAGGTGAGGGACGGGAGCGTCATCCTGCTCGACTATCTGGTCCGGCTCAGGACGGGCAAGGTCGTGGAGACCAGCAAGGGGAAGGGTCCCATCGAGTACCTCCACGGGACCGGGCAGATCCTGCCGGCGCTGGAGCGCGCTCTCGAAGGGCTGCGCGAGGGTGAGCAGGCTTCCTTCAGCATTCCTCCCGAGGGCGCGTATGGCGCCCGCAACGAGGAGAACCTGGTCCCGCTGCCCGCGACGCTTTTTCCGTCTGACGTGGAGCTGACGCCGGGCTTGGCGCTGTTCGCGCGGGCGTCGGGTGGTCAGAGCTATCCCATCACCGTGCGCGAGGTGCAGGGCGAGTTCGTACTGGTGGACTTGAACCACCCGCTCGCCGGAGAGCGGCTCTACTTCGAGGTCAATGTCCGCGGCGTGCGGCCTGCCGGAAATTCCGAAGTCTTCGCGGGAAGGGCGACTCCCGCCGAAGTGGTGTGAAGTGATGCGAGCGCGTAACGAGCGCTGGGCGGTCCCCGGAGCAAAAGCTGGCTCTGTGTTCAATGCGCGAGAAGGTGAAGCCAGCGAGAAGCTTCAAGCGCGCGGCCCGGAGGAGCGTCAACGCCCAGCGCGGTGAAGGCGGCGCGCGCTAAGGGTTCGTCGCCGAGGTGCCAGGCCGCGATTCCCTGCATCCGCAGCGCTTCTTGTTTGAAGAGCGGTCCGGGCAGCGAGCGCGAGAGCGCGGCGCGGACAAAGGTCGCGCACTCAGCCCAGTCGGCGTGATTTTGCAGCTGCTTCGCGAGCAGATAGGCGAAGACGCCGTCGGCCGGGCGCAAAAGGTCGAGGTCGCGGAGGGCGAGCCAGACAGCGGGGCCAGAGTCGTTGCCTGCGAGAAGGCGTCGCAGCGCGGAAGCGCTTTGCGGATCGGTCAGCGCGCGTTGGCGCAAGAGCAGCGCGCGCTCGAGCGCTTCGGACTGGGGCAGCTCCGTTGCCTGATCAAAGAGTGTCCGAGCGGCAGCGAGATCAGAAGACTTCCAGGCCGCGTCGCCCGCCTCGGTGAGAAGCTGCGCGCGCAGCGGGCGTGAAAGCTTCGGATGCAAGAGCGCTCGCTCCTGCGTGGCGCGCGCCGCGGCAAGATCTCCCGCCGCGACCTGCGCCCGGCCAAGCTGCAGGAGCAGCGCGGGATCGTCCGGCTCGAGCGCGGCGCAGCGCGCCCACAGCAGCGCCGCCTGCGCGGGATCGCCGCGCTGGATCGCAGCCCCGGCGTCGCCCTCGAGCCCCGCGACCTCGTGCGCGCACGGCTTGCGCGCGATGGCCGGAGCGAAGAAGCGCTGCGACGCAAGCGCGGTGGCGCGCGGCGAGGGGGGCAGCGCGTCGAGGAATCGCCCGTACTCGCCAGCGAGCGCGCGCAGGTCTCCGAGCGTGGCGCGGCCGGAGTACGCCTCGCGCAGGAATCCGGCCCCGCGCGTCTCCCAGAGAAAGCGCACAAAGGAGCCCGCGGTCGTGTACGCGCGCGGACCGGACTCTGCATAGAAGAGGCCCGGCGCGAACAGGCGTGCGACGTCGGGCAGGAGCTTCAGCTCACGGAGCGCCCGCGCCTCTTCGTGCACGGTGAACTCGCCCGGAGGCCAGTCCGCGGCGACCGCGATGCCCTCGATGAAAGCCATCTGCGGCACGAGGCCTGGCACGCCCCACGGCCCACGCGCGACTTCCGCGAGCACGACATGCGCGAGCTCATGGCGCAGGATCGGGTGCGGCGCCGGGGCGTCATTGGTGTGGACCTGCCGCAGCCAGGGCTTGGTGAAGCTTACCTCGGCGGCGCCAATGAGGCGGCGCTTCTCGGCCGGCGATCGATAGAGATAGACGTCGATCTTCGGAGCAGAGGCAGCCCGGCTCGAGGCTTTTGTCGGGGAGGGCGGCGATAGCTCCAGACCAGCAAAGGCGCGGATTGCGCGATAGGACGCCTCGGCGTCGCGGGCCAGGAGCTCTCGCTCCGGCTCCTTCTTCTCGCGCGGGAAGTGGAGGACGAGGTGCTCGGTCTCGAGGAGGCCGCCCAGCTCGCGGTCGATCTGCGGAAGGCTCGCCTTCCAATGAAAACGCTCGGCTTGCAGGGAAAGCAGGACGGCCGCTCCGCCCGCGATGAGCGTGAGCAGCAGGCCTGCCGTCCGAGGGTCGCCGGCGAACCGCGCGCGGGAACCTCTGTCCGCTCGAAGCAAGAGTCCGTGGTCGCCGCCCGCGAACTGCGCGATCCCGCACGTCGTCAGCGCGTAGAGCATCGTCGCGGCTCGAAAGATCCAGAGCGTGGGCGTCGCCGCGATCGCCTCGTCGTAGAGGGGCCCCGGTAACATTCCGCCCAGGTGGTGAAAAGCGAAGATCTGCGGCCCGCGCCAGAGCGGCCAGAGCGCGACGGCGAGCGAGGCCAGGAAGATCAGCGCGACCAGCCAGGGCGCTCGCCGGGGCGCGACTGTTCCGCAGGCCACGCCCAGCGCGGCCGCGAGCAGCGCCGACGGGATCGCGAGCAGGGCGTAGAGCAGCAAGCCACCGAGCGGATCGCAGACCGGGCGGCGCAGGCCATTGAGGAGCAGCACGGCGACCGGCACCAGCAGGGCGAACAGCGCGAAGGGCAGGGCCCGGCGGAGTGCGTTTGCAGGAGAAACGCGTGCGGCGGCGACTCCTGGAACGGCGCCGAGGAGCCCCGCATAGAGCGCCACCAGCTCGGCTGATTCGTAGCCCAAATGATCGGCCAGCGGGAGAAAGGCGGCCGCGATCGAGAGCAGCAGGAGCCCGGCCACATAGACGCGTGGACCGCTTCGCGAGAGCAGCGTAAGCCCCTCGGGCCTCGAGCGCCGCCCGAGCAGCCTTGCTCCCGAGTCCTGCGTCCTGTCATTCTGTCCGGCGATGGCGCGCTCCGAAGACCCCGAGAACTTGCGTGCGACCGTCCGCGCGCCCGTGCAGCTCCGCGTCGACTACGAGCGGATGAACTTGTTCTTCTCCGATTACACCAGGAACATCTCCAAGGGCGGGACCTTCATCAAGACCAGCCGGCCGCTCCCTATCGGCACGCGCTTTCTTTTCTCGATGGCGGTCCCGGCGCTGTCGGAGCCCGTGCAGCTCGACGGCGAGGTCACCTGGATCCTCCCAGCCGAGGCTGCCGTCCCCCGCGGCGAGGACCCAGGCATGGGCATCCGTTTCCTCTTCCGGGACGCGCAGGCGCGAACCGACTTTGAAGACCTGGTTGCACGCATGATGGAAGAGAGCCTCGGCGTCGAGGTCGCGCAGGAGCTGCTGCAGCGCCGCTGATTACTCCGGCACATCGACCAGAACGACGCGCGTGCCAGGTCCGACCCCGTGCGCAGCTGCCTCGCCGCCCGACACCTCGACCACATAACGCGATGGCTTCCCCACTGTCCGCGAGGTGTCGGTCTGCGGCGGGGCGCGCTCGAAGACGCCGGCCACCGCGCGGTCTTCGCCAATGAAGATCAGGTCCAGGCTGATGAGGGTGTTGTGCATCCAGAAGGGGTGTTCGCTGGTCTCGTCGAAGATGAAGATCATCCCATGGTCGGCCGGGAGGTCCCGGCGGAACATCAGCCCGCGGGCGCGATCCTTGTCGGTGTGTGCCACTTCCACGCGCACGATCCAGGGGCCACGCGGTGTCTCGAAACGGACGGCGGCGGGCGGGGCGGTGTTCAATTTTGCATCTTTCGCTTCGCCGGCAGCGGTGTGGCAAGAGGTCGCGACCAGAAGAGCCAGGCAAATGCGGCGCATGGGATCGACTCTCTAGCCTACTTTCCGCTCCGCTCGCAGTAGAAGGAGCTGGTCACCTGCCCGAAAATTGCCTGGTACTGGTCCGGCGGCAGGCGGGCCTTCATGGCGGCCAGGTAGGAATCATTGAGGCTGATCTGGCCGCAGCGCAGGCCGGACGGGCAGCTCGCGCCTGCGCCGGAGCAGGCCTGGGAGCAATACGCGCCGCCCGAGCCGGGCGTGGCCAGGCAAGTGAACGACGCGCATTCGCTGGAGCCCAGATAGAGGTACTCGCGGCCCGGCAGCGGCTTCAAATCCGCGCCGTTCGCGTCCTGCAGATGGCAAGGCGAGCCGAGGTCGGTGCGGGCGCAGGCACCTGCCAGGCTCAACGCCAAGCCGAGTGTCAACGAGAGAACGCTTACTGCTGGAAATCGTCTGTGCATGGCGCCGCAAAGTTGGTGCTCCGTCCGACAGATGCAAGGGCTTGCCCGGCCGGCAGTGGGAACACATGTTCCGCTTCGACCATGCGCTCCTTGTCCCTATGCATCATCTTTCTCTTCGCCACCGCCGTGCTGGCGGAGGACAAGCCTGCCGACACGGATGAGATCCATGCCGTGCAGCGCCGACCCCTCCGCGAGGCAAAGCGGGTGGAGCTCTTTTCTTATGGATCGGTCAGCATCGCCGACCCCTATCTCCAGCGCTGGGGCGGCGGCCTGCGCGCCATGTGGCACCTGCGCGAGGGGTTGTCGCTGGGCCTCGATGGCAACGGCTTCGGCACCTGGCAAACGCAGGAACTGGTGATCGCCAAGCGCGAGCTGCACGCGCGCATCATCGACTCGCGCCAGCGCGCATCGGTAGCGGCCGTGGCGGCCATCGCCCCTCTCTATGGAAAAGTAGCGCTGCCGGGCGACGTGCTGGTGCACTTCGAGACCTTCTTTGACGCCGGGCTCGGCGGCGCACTCACCGAGACCGACGCCGGCCGCGGCGTTCGGCCCATGCTGCTAGCGGGAATCGGGCAGCGCGTTTTCTTAAGCGAAGACTTCGCACTCACCGCGCGTGTGGGCGGCGACCTCTATGCGGAGCGGGTGGTGATCGACGGCCAGCAGTCCACCAAGGCGATGGGTTTCTGGACCTTCTCGCTCGGGGTGTCCGTCTACTTTCCAGGCGGGCGGGGGGACCGATGAACCGCGCCTGCTTGCTTTTCATCAGCGCTGCCTTGGCCGCGCGCGCGGAGGAGGTACCGGCGGCGCTCGTCCAGCCGGCGGCGCAAATCCAGCCGCTCGCGCAGCCGCAAGCGACGCAGACGCAAGCGACGCAGACGCAAGCCACCAAGGCGGTCGCGGAGCTTCCACAGGGCGCGGGCGGCGGCCAACTCGCGCCGATGACTTCCGCGCCCAACGCGCTGCCGCCGGTGGTGGCGCAGCTCTTCCATGTGGGTGGCACGCTCGAGGTAGAGCCCCTGCTGTCCATCTCGCTCGGTGACCCGTTCTACCGGACCTACGCGCTCGGCCTCCGCGGTGAGCAGCATTTCGGCGAGCGCTGGTCCCTGGCGGCGCATGTGCTGGTGGGGGCCTCGTCGATCGCCGCGCCCATCGAGCTCTGCGGCGGCGCGCCGTGCTCCTCGCCCGCGCGCGACCAGCTCCGCTCCACGCCTGGCCAGCTCCAATTCATGACCGGATTCGAGGTCAGCTACGCGCCCGTCTACGGCAAGCTCTCGCTCATCGGCGAGCGCACCATCCACTTTGATGCTTACGTCAGCTTGGGGCCGGAGCTGGTAAGTGAGCGCATCGCGCCGGATGCCGTTCTGCCCCTCGCCAGCCGTTGGGAAGCGGGCGGCCGCGCTTCGGTCGGCGAGCGCATTTTCCTCACCGACCGAATGGTGGTTCGCCTGGGGCTGAGCGAGCTCGTCTACGGCTCGAAGGTCCGCGACCGCACCGAACTCGAGCGCAAGCTTTCGTTCGAAGGCGGCCTGGCGTGGTTCTTCGGAGCGGGGCGCTGACGTGCAGGGGAGACACTCCATGAAGCAGCTCGCAGCGGCTCTGGTCTTAAGCCTGGCAGCCACTTCGGCTCGCGCGGAAGCGCCCGCGGCCACGGCTTTCCGCAGACTCGATGGCGAAAAGATGGGCGCAGACGAGGCCCGCACCCGCGTGGCCGCGCTGGTCTCCGCCCTGTCGGAAGCGGGTCTCTCCAACACCGCCGCCGTCGCGCTGTCGGTGCTCGCGGGCGACGAGCACCAGAGCGAAAGCGTCCGCGCGTCCGCGCGCGAGGAGCTGATTGCGCGGGCCACGCAGGACCAGGGCGTCGCGCAGGCGCTGCTTGCGAGGCAGGACGCGCAGGGACCGAAGTTGCCGTCCGGACTGGCGCTGCGTTTGGCGCGCGGCCACCTCGAGCGGTCGCTGCAGCTCGCTCCGCTTGCGGAGGGCGTCGCGTTCCAGAGCATCCAGCAGCCGTCGGTTTCGGCCACGGCGGGCGATGGCCAGATGCCCGCAAAGGTCGCAGCGCCCAGTAGCGCGGATCAGCAGAAGGCGGCAGCGGAGCAGGTCGACCGCGCGCGCTTTCTCGCCAGCTCCGTCCCCGCTGGCGACCCGCTCGAGGCCGACGCGCACGAGGTGGCGGGGCTGGCGGCGCTCGCGGCCGGCGACAGCGAAGGCGCGCAGAGAGAATTCGTTGCGATCGCAAGCATTCCGCCGGGCAGCCCTGCCGGGGCCCCCGAGGCGAGGGAGGCTTTGGAGGCCCGGCGCGACCGGGCGCTCTTGCAACTCGCGCGCATCGCCTACGCAGGAGGGGACGACAAGCGCGCCGACCAGCTCTACGGCCGCGTCTCGCGCGGGGCGCCCGAGTGGCTGGATGCGCTCTTCGAGGCGAGCTGGGCGCACTTCCGTCGCGGCGAGGACGAGCGCGCGCTGGGCAATCTGCTGACGCTGCACGCGCCGTTCTTCCAGGGGCGCTTCTTCCCCGAGTCCTTCATCCTCAAGGCGCTCGTGCTCTACGAGAACTGCCGCTACGGCGACGCGCGGACCGCCCTCGCCCAGTTCGAGCAGCGCTACCGCCCGCTGCACGACGGCCTTGCCGAGGTGCAGTCGCGGCTGCAGACCCCGCAAACCGCCTACGATTTTCTCGCCGGCGGCCCGGTCGAGCTGACCCAGATGGTTCCGGCCAGCGCCCGCAACGAGGTCGCGCGGCTGACGCACGAGCCCGATCTGCAGAGCTCGGTGGCCGCTGCCGCGCAGCTGGGGCAGGAGGTCGACGCGCTTGATCGCCCCGGCTTCCAGCTGCTGGCGCTGCGCCTCGGACCTGCGGCGCGGCAGCTTCGCATCGAACTTCTGGAGACCTCCGGCCGCAAGCTCATCTCGCGGCTGTCGGGCGAGCGCAGCGATCTGCGCGAGCTGCTCGGCCAGTCGCTGCGGCTCTCCTACGAGATCTCCGGCCGCGAGAAAGAATTGGCCGCCTCGAACGAGCCGGCCGCAATGGCGCCGCCGCGGCGCGAGCGTCCGACCGTCGAGGAGGACGAAGTTCTCTGGCCCTTCGAGGGCGAGTACTGGCGCGACGAGCTGGGCACCTACCGCTATCACCTCGGCCAGCGCTGCAAGGGCGGCAAGAAGGTCACGCCCGTGCAGACCGCGGCAAAGCCGCCACCCGAGCCAAAAGCAGCCGCGCAAATTCCGTAATTTCTTTCACGAGGGTCTTCAACATGGTGCTGGTCCTGCTCGCTGCTGCAACCGTTTCGACGATGGCCGCAAAGGCTCCCGGCCGCGATCCGGCGCTGCTGCACAAGCACGTCGCGGAGGCGGTGGCAGAGAAAGAGCACGAGCAGGAACAGGCGCTGCGGCACCTGCTCAGCCTGGGCGGGGCCCCCGAGCAGCAGGCGGAAATCACCGCGCGCCTGGCCGCCTCGCTGCGCGCCCGCGGGCTCTTGCTCGGCATCCGCGCGTCTGGAGAAAGCGACACGGACAAGGCTGCCGCCGAGAGAGATCAGGCGGCCGCGGGCGAGGCGCGCACCGAGGCGGTCGAGCGTTATCGCGAGCTGCTGAAGAAGTATCCGAACAGCGGCAAGCAGGACGAAGCGCTCTTCTTCCTCGCCGACACGCTGCAGGACTCGGGCAAGGACGACGAGGCGGTCAAGGCGGCGCGGGAGCTGGTGCGGCGCTTCCCGAAGTCGCAGTGGGCGGCCGCCTCGCACGTCTTCATCGGCGAACAGCTCTTCGAGGCTGCGAAGCTCTCCGAAGCGCTCGCCCAGTACCAGGCCGCCGCGGAGGTCACCACCGACGAGGTCTATCCGTATGCGCTCTACAAGATGGCCTGGTGCCGCTTCAACCAGAATGGCTTCCTCGACGCGATGAAGCTCCTGAAGCAAGTCGTCGAGGTCAGCCAGGCGCAGCCGGTGGTTGGCGCCGCGTCCGGAGGGGGAACCCCCTCGAGAGACAGCAGCAAGCTGCAGCTGGCGCGCGAGGCGCGGCGCGACTACGTCCTCGTTTATGGCCGCGTGGGAGCGCCCGAGAAGGCGCGCGAGGAGTTCGCGCAGAAGTTCGGCGCCGACGGCAAGAAAATGCTGGAGATGTACGGCAAGCTTCTCTTCGATGAGGGCCGCGACCCCGAGGCGCAGCTGATCGCGCGGCAGCTGCTCGTCATCCACGGCGACGAGCCATCGGCGGCATTGGACCAGACGCGGCTGGTCATCATCGCTACGCGCGGCGGCAAGCGGAGGGACCTGCTGGGAGAGGCGCAGGCGCTGGTGGACACCTTCCGGCGGGTGCAGAAAGACCAGCCTGTCTCGGGCGGGTCGGCCGCGCAGGGCGCGTCGAAAGAGGCTTTCGAAGAGGCGTCGCGGCTCGCAGAAGAGACGCTGCGCAACCTCGCGGTGCAGATCCACAACGAGGCAAAAAAGACCGAGCTGACCGAGACCTTCGCGGCGGCCAAGGCGATCTACACCGACTACTTGCTGCTCTTTCCCCATGCGCCAGAGGCGTACGACTTGCGCTTCTTCGATGGCGAACTGCTCTACGGCCTGGGCGAAAAGCGGGCCGCAGCGGTGCTCTACGAAGAAGTCGTGCGCGAGGATCTGGCCGCACTGAAGAAGAAAGAGAAGCCGGGCAAGTGGCTGCGGAAGGCGGCTTGGAGCGCGGTGCTTTCGCGGTCCGAGGTGGCGGGCGATGTTGACCCGCAGCCGCAACCGCAGAGCAAGGGACGAGCAGCCAAAGCCACGTCGCCGGCGGTCGCGCAGAGGTCGTTGCAGCGGGCGCTGACGCCGCCGGAAGAGCTGCTCTACAAGTCGTGTCTGCTGTATCTGGAAGCGCTGCCTGACGGCCCGCATGCGGTCGAGGTGGCCTTCAAGGCCGGCCGGCTCGAGTACGTGGCGCAGCGGCTCGACGACGCGCAGAAGCACCTCGCCTGGGTCGCGACACAGCACCCCGAACACGAGCTAGCGGAGTACGCGGCGAACCTGGTGCTCGACATCGCGAACCTGCGCCACGACTACGCGGGGATGCACGCCTGGGCGCTGAAGTTCCTCGCCGACCCGAAGCTCGCGCGGCACGGGGCGCTCGCGCAGGATCTCAAGCGCATCGAGAAGGAGAGCGCGTACGCCATCGCCGACGCGACCACGCCCGACCCCGCGAAGGCCCTGGCGCTGCTCGCGTACGTCGACGCGCATCCGCACGGCGACCTGACCGACAAGGCCATCTTCGGCGCCTCGGCGGCACTCTCGCGCGCGGGCCGCATCGACGACGCGCTCGCTGCACGAACCCGGCTGTGGAAAGAGCAGAGCGGCTCCGCGCTGGTGCCGCGCGCGCTGCTCGCCTCGGCGGCCGACCACGCCGCGCTGGGCGACTTTGGTGACGTCGCGGCGCTGCTGGAAAAGTACGCCGCGGGCTGGCGGAAGCAGGACGAGCTCAAGAGGTGGCGCCTCAACCACCCGCAGCCACCGCGGCCAGGCTCTGACAAACCCACGCCGCCGGGGCCGAGCTACGAGGAGGCCAAGGCGCAGAGCGGCCTGCACGACGCCGCCGTTCTGAGAGAGGCGCGAGGCGAGCTGACCCTGGCGCTCGCCGATCGCACCCTTGCGCTGCAGCTGTGGAAGAAGCCCGAAGGCCGCAACGACGCTCTCTTCGCGCAGGCCATGCTGCGGGCCCGGCTGGGAATGCGCTCGCCGGCGGCGCGCGATCTGGCGGAGGTCGCGCGGCAGGCGCATGACAAGCCGTCGATGCGGTTGATGGCCTGGCGGGAAGCGGCGCGGCTCTTTGCGCGCATCAAGGAGACCGACCACGCGCGGTGGGCGTGGACAGAGCTCGAGCGCAGCTTCAAGACGCTGGGACCCAAGGGCCGCGCGGCGCTCTCGGGTGAGGCGACGACGGCCGCGGCCGAGGCGCACCTGGCGTTGGGAAGCAAGGAGTTCGAGGACTTCAAACAGCAGCAGATCAAGGCGCCCTTGATGGTGACGCTGAACCGCAAGATCGCGCTGCTGCAGCGGGTGAAGAAGCGCGCCGAAGAGACCGTCTCCATGCGGCAGGCCGAGCCCGCGGTGTGCGCGCTGGTGGCGCTGGGCGAGGCGCAGCTGCTTCTCGGGCAGGCGCTCGCCGGAAGCCCGTTCCCGCAAGGGCTGCGCACAGCCGAGCAACGCAAGCTTTATCGGGCTGCCATCAATGAGAAGGCGCAGCCCATTTTCGCCGACGCGAAAGAGACGCTTGCGAGCGCGGATTCCCGGGCGCATGAACTTGGCGTAGCGGGGCCGTGCACGGTGAAGATGGCGGCGCTGCTGGACAAGCTTGGCGGCAAGGCCGCGGCGCGTCCCGAGTTGGAGCTGGGCGCGAAGGAACTCGCGCCGATGCCTGAGTACGTCGACGCCGACGGCGCCGGGATCGCCCGCGAGGAGGCCACACCATGAATCCGCGAATGCTGCCTGTCGTTCTGGTCGCGGTCGCCTGCGCGCACGCTGCTCCGAAGGCGGTTCTGCAGCAGCCGGCGAGCCCGGCGAAAACAGACCCCGCGACGAAGGCGATGCCTGCCACCGAGGCCCAGCCAGGCACACCGTCAGCGGCCAGGTTTCAACCGTCAGCGACCAAGCCGGAACCGTTCATGGCCGGGCCGCAACCGCCAGCAGCGAGCGAGAAGTCGCGCCGCTTGATGGACGACGCGATGCTCGCCCGGAAGAGCGGCGACAAGGTCACAGCCGATCAGCTGGTGGAGCGCTTCCGTCTCGCCGCCGAGGCCGAGAGCGCGCCCGGCCCAGCGCGCTTCGACTATGCGGTCGCGCTCGATCGGGCCGGCAAGCTCGCCCTGGCCGAGCAGGCCTACCGCGCGGTCGCCGCCGGCAAACACGCGCTCGCCTTCGCCGCCGCCGCGCGCGCCGCGTCGATGGACCTCGATCGCGGGGACAGCCCCGCCGCGCGCTCGGCGCTTTTGCTCGCGGACAAGGCGCTCCCGGGTGACGTGCGGCCGGTGGTGCTGCGCGCGAAGGTCGAACTCCTGCTCGGCGATCCCGCAGCGGCGCAGGCTGCGGCGCGAGAAGCGCTTGCGCGTGCGCCCTCGGACATCGGCGCCCTCTGTACGCTGGCCCGCGCCCACCTTCTGCAAGGCTCGCCGGGCACCGCGAAGATCCTCGCTGCTCGCGCTGCGCAAGCCGACCCGCACAACGCCGAGCCACTGCTGGTGCAGGCCGAGATCGCGCGCGTCCAAGGAAGCCAGGCCGAAGAACTCGCGGCGGCGCGCGCCGCTGTCGCCGCGGACGAGGATTCGCCGGAAGCCGCGCTGGCTCTGGGGCAGCTGCTGTACGAGCACGGCCTGAACGGCGAGGCGGTCGATGAGCTGACGCGCGCCGCCGAGCTGAACCCCGGCTCGTATGGCGCCCGACTTGCACTGGGCACTGCGCTCGCTTCCGCGGGCCAGAACGGTGAGGCCGTCAAGTCGCTGCAGGCGGCGGCGAAGCTCGCCCCCACGGCAGCCGCGCCGCACTTCGAACTCGCCCGCCTCAGGCTGGACGGCGACGGCGATGCACAAGGCGCTCTCATAGAAGCAAAACTTTTCCTACGTCTGTCCAAGGTGACGCCTCCCGCGAGCCATCCCATCCATGCGCTGGTGCAGAGGTGCGAGGAAGCACTCAAGCCGCGGGCTCAGGCATCGGTCGTGCATTAAGAAATGGTTCAAAGGCTCGCGGAGGCGAAGGTGTCTGGCGGGGCAGCTTGGTTGCACGAGGGGGCGGGATATGGGCGGCGGAAAAAAGTTCTGGTGGGCAATCGGGATGGCTGCGGCGCTCGGGCTCGGCCCGGGTGACGTGATGGCAAGCTCTCCAGAGGACGCTGCGGCAAACAACACTGCCGTGCAGCGGTCGGTGGGCTCCGCGAAGTCGCCGCGGACCGTCCTGCATTTCGGAGAGGACGACATTCGGGGCGACATCACCCGGCCGGACGGCGAGCTGGTGCAGGCGCCGCGGCGCGTGAGCGAGGGAAGCCTGCTTCGCATCCGAAGAAGCTTTGTCGACCGTGCGCTCTCTTCCATTGCTCGTGGCCAGTAACCAATCTTTTCCAACCCGGGCTCCAAACGACCATGAATCCGATCACTCTCAAGGTTTATGACGGCGGAAAGCTCACCACGTCGCGCGTCTTCGAGACGGACAGCATCCGCCTCGGCAGCAGCGCCGCAGACCTGGTCCTCGAGTCGGCCAACATCGACGCCAGCCACGCCGTCATCGAGACGGGCGCGCACGGCGTCGTGCTGCGGGCGCTCGGTGCCGCGCCGCTGTTCCTCAATGGCCAGCCGATCATCGCGGCGCCGCTGCGACACGGGGACCTCATCTCTATCGGTGGGCTGCGCATCATGGTGGAGCTCCGACCTCCGCCGCCGCTCGTGGTCGCTCCGCCGGTGCCGCGCCCCCGGCTGCACCTCATCCAGACCGAGGTGACGAACGAGCAGCCTGGCCCTCCCCAACCCGCCCTGGCGGTGGTCCGGGGGACGCAGACCGCCCCCGACCCGCGCAGCTCGCGGGCCGAAGGGGCCCTTGCTCCGGCGCTTCTGGTGCCTGTCACAATGCCGACCTCCGCTGTGAGCGCGCAGCCGGGCGGGATGGCGGCGAGAGAGGCTGCGCCGGCTGCAAAGCCTGCCGAGCCGACTCGCAAGCACAAGCTGCCGCCGCTTTCGCAAGCCGCGCTGCAGGGCGGCGATTGCGCCGAAGTCGAGCTTTTCTGGGGCGAAACCCGCATCGGCGTCTGGCAGCTTTCGCCCGGTGAGCAATTCGTCGCCGGCAGCGCGCCCGGATGCATGGCGCTCCTGCCCGGAATCGAGCGTGCCCAGATCCTGCGCAGCGACGCGAACGGCTGGACCATCGCCGCGCCGCGCCCGCTGACACTGTCGCTCGAGGAGAACGGCCGGGTGCAGGCCGGCCCCGAGCTGCTGGTGCGCGGCCGCAGCCAGGCTGACGCGCAGGGCCTGCTGGCGCCGCTCAGTTCACGCTCGGTTGCGGTGCTTCAGAGCGGCCTGATGTCCCTGCGCGTGCGCCGGGTGCCGACGGCCTTCAAGGCGGGCGTCGAGCCGACCGACTGGAAGGGCATGCTGGTCGCCTCGGTGGCGGCGGTGCTGATGATGGTGGGCATGAAGGTGTGGAGCAAGAACGCGCCCCCGCCCAAAGTTTCTGGCGAGGCCGAACTGATCGTCTCGCGGCCCATGGTCGTGCGCAGCGTGGTCAAGCCCGACCCGATCGCGGTCAAGGACAAGTCCGCGCAGCAAAATGAAGGCCGCAAGGACCCGGGTCTGGCGGTCGCGCGGCACAAGGGCGAAGAGGGCCAGGCCGGCAGGAAGGACGCGCCCCGCCGGGAGGCCCGCGCCGAGCGCAGGTCGGCGGATGACTTGGCGATGGTCGCGAACACTGGCCTGCTCAAGGCGCTGGGCGGCGGCAAGGGCGCGAGCAACGTCTTCGGCGTCGCGCTCGACAAAGGCGCGCAGGACGCAATGGGCCACCTCACCGGGCCGCGCGTCGGGGACGCCCGTGGCGAGGGCGGCATGGGCCTCAAGTCGCTGGGCGGACGCGGCGGCGGCGGCGATGGCTCGGGCCTGGGGCTCGCGCGCATCGGCACCAACGGCATCGGCGGCGGTCTCGCCAACTACGGCAACGGCAAGGGCGGACTGCGCGGCAAGGAGAACGGCGAGATCGGCCTCGGGCCCGGTCAGCCGGAGGTGGTCGGCCACATCGACCCCGAACTCATCCGCAAGGTCGTCCACGACCACCGCGCCCAGATTCGCACTTGCTACGAGACCCAGCTGAGCACCAGACCGGACCTCGCCGGCAAGCTCGTCAGCGCCTGGACCATCGACCAGAGCGGCACCGTTACCGAGGCGCACACCTCTGAGTCCACGTTGCACGACCACACCGTCGAAGGCTGCGTGGCCTCGAAGATCAAGACCTGGCGCTTCCCGATTCCCAAGGGCGGCGGCGAAGTCTTCGTCACCTATCCCTTCATCTTCACTCCGGGAGGGTGAGCCGATGCTCCTCGCACTCCTCATCGCCGCGCCCTTCGCTGCCGCGGCCCAGCCGCAGCAACCTTGGCTGGAGACCTCCTTCGGGCCGATGGTGCTCCACCGCAACGGGGGGCTTGACAGCGGGCCCCTGCTGCGAATGCAGATTGCCTTTCCTCTTGGCGAGCGGCTCGCCGGCGAGCTGTGGGCCGCGGGTTCGCTGGAGAGCGCGCCGCTCGGCCGGCCGGGAGATCAGGCGCTGATCGGTGGCGGCGTCGCGGCGCGGTTCCTGCTTCATGAGTTCGATGCCGAGGGGCGCTTCGCACTCTGGGCCCACGGCGGCGCGGGTTATCTGGCGGCGGCGGCGGGGACCGGTCTCTCGGGTCCCGCTGGCTTTGGGGGCGCGGCTTTCGTCTTCCAGCCGCTCATCCGGCGGTTCGCGGTGGGGCTTGAGGCGGACGCAATCGGGGCCCGCTCGGCCTTCGGATTCGCGCTGCTGCCGACGCTGCGCTGCGCTCTTTAGAGTCTACGGCAGAATCTCGCGCGCTTCGGGCTCGTGGCGTATGGTCCGCCTCAAGTGCGCTTCGCCTGCCCCGCCTGCCACGCAAGCTTCCAGACGGCATCCTCCGCGAGAGCGCGGGTGCAAGTTGCCTGCGCCGCGTGTTCTGCGAGCATGCAACCCGAGGCCGAAGTGCTGGATCTGCACCGCCTCCCGCCCCGGCGCCATGACCTCGGCGATCTGCAAGCGCGTCTCGCGCTGGACCGCGAGGCGACAGGGCCTGACCAGATCTGGTTCGTGGGTGTGGCCGGTCGCAGGGTCGGGCCGCTGACACTTGCCGGGCTCGATGGGCTCAAGGCGCGCGGTCAGCTGGCCGGAACCAGCATGGTGTGGCGCGATGGCTGGCCGATGTGGGCCGTCGCCGAAGCGGTTCCCGAGCTGCGGCCGCTCTTCGGTCTCGCGCACGAGCTCGCGGTGCCGCCGCTTCTCTCGCATGAGTCGCTGCCGTTCGCGGCGCCGGCGGAGGAGACTACCGAACCGGGTAGCGAGCCGGGTGACGAGCCGGGAAACCTCGAGCCCGGGAACCTCGAGCCGGGGAACCTCGAGCGTCCAGGCGCGATCGATCCCGCGAGTGCCCGAGGCAGGGTCCCGCCGCCGCGCGCCCGGACCCGCCGCGCCGAGGCGGAGTTCAGCGCTTCTTCTCTAGCCGAATCGCGCCCGGTCGCGCTGCGCCTCGCCATCGCCATCGCGCTCTTGGCCCTCGCCATGGTCTTTGCCAGCCGCGCTTGCGTGCCAGCGCCCGCGCCCCCACCGGTGATGAGCGGAGAGAAGCCATGAAGCGGCCGCCCCTTCCGTTGCCCGATCTCTGGTCGCTCGGCGACCTCGAGCGCATGCGCCTGATCCTGCGCGGCGGCTCGGTGATCGAGTGGCGCCGGCTGCACTTTCAGACGGTTGCGGAGGTGGACCGCTACCTGCGGCTCTGCCTGTTCGAGCCCGCCGATCCGTTCGACCGCGCGCGCCTGCAGCGCATCCTCGACGAAGCGGTCGACTATCTGCGCACCACTTTCCGCTACGCGGTGGCCGACCATGTCGCGCACCCCAAGGACATCCAGACGCTGTTCCTGCTGGCCTCGGGAGTGGGCGAGCCGAAGCTGCGCCGCATCGCCTGCCTGGTGCTCAAGGTGATGCACGTCGTCCACCACGTCGAGGCGCGCGCGCAGCTGCACCGGGCGCGGCTCGCCGAGGAGGAGATGAACGTGCTGGTCACCGCGCGGGTGGACAACGCCATCGCGGCTCTGCGCGCGGAGGGAATGCCCATCGTCTCGGCCTTCGGCAGCGTCAAGACCCGCCACGCGACCATCACCAAGCTGCTGGCCAAGAAGGAGACGCTGGCGGCGCAGGTCTACGATCGCGTCCGCTACCGCGTGGTCACCGCCGATCGCGCGCACGTCCTGCCGGTGCTGGTGCGGCTCTGCGACCTGCTCATTCCTTTCAACTTCGTGGTGCCCGGGCAGACGCAGAACACGCTCTTCTCCTTCCGCGAGCTGGTGCGCGGCACCCCGGAGCTCAAGGCGCTGGCGCCCGATCTGCAAGTCGGCCTGCACCTCGAGGAGCACGACCAGAGCAGCGGCCACCAGAGCGGGCCCGCCAATGAGTTTTCTGGCGACGGCTACCGCGTGCTCAACTTCGTGGTCGACCTGCCGGTGCGGCTGCCAGAGCGCGCGGTGGATGCGGGTGACGGCCGCATCGCTTTCTGCGTGGTCGAGCTGCAGCTGGTCGATCAGGAGACGAGCGTCGCCAACGAGCGGGGCGAGAACGCGCACGCGCGCTACAAGAAGCGCCAGCTGCGCAACGTGCTGCGCCGCCTGTCGCGCGGGCTGGTGGTGCCGAAGGGCAGCACCAAAGGCAAGCCGTTCACGAAGTCCTGAACTCGACGCCGCGCGCACTGCGCTCTTGGAGCGGGCTTGCTTTCTATCGGACAGTTTCGCGATGCAGACCGTGCACCGCGCCTTCGTCGCCAGCTGGCTCTCACGCCGGGCGCGCGATGCCGACGTGCGCCGGCTGGCCGAGGAAGCTCTTGCAGCCGTCTGGTCGCGCGCGCGACATGGCCTCGCCGGCCTCTCGCTCCAGGCGCTGAGCCGCGCTGCGCGCGACGCGGCGGCGCACGACTTCCCGCTGCTCTCGGACGTGGTGGTCGGGCCGGCCGGGTTCTCCTTTCAAGGCGTGGCGCAGGCTCCTGCCGACGAGCTGCGCTCCGCGCTCGGAGGCCTCCTCGTCGAGCTCCTCTCCGTGGTCGAGTTGGTCACGGGCGACATCCTCCTGCCCGCGCTGCAGACGGAGCTGCTGCGCGTTGGAAAGTCCGAAGGTTGACGACGCGCCGGAAGCCGTTTTCCGGAAGCGGAGACCGGCCCGCTGGCGCAGCGCAGGCTCCGTCCGCCGCACGCGACAAACCCGATCTCGAGCTCGGCTATGCGCGCCTCCAGCGGCTCTACGAACTGAGCAAGTTGCTCACCTCTTACGACGGCGCGGGCTCGGTGCCGGAGTTGCTGCAGCGGGTGGCGCGGACGGTGCCGCTGCGCCTCGCGCTGGTGCTGGACGCGAGGTCAAGCCCGCCACTGCTGGTCGCCGCGCATGCCGCCGCCGTGGACGAGCCGGAGCTCCTGGCCGCTACCGAGCATGCCCGCGCGTGCGTTCGGCGCCTCTCGGGAGCCGTGGCCGCGCCCGCCCTGCTGACCGTCGATCCGGAGCCGCTGCCGCTTTCGCCGCGCCTTGTGCGCAAGCCGCCCTCGCGCGGGACCTTTGCCGCGTTGCCTCTGCTGCAGAACCTGCGCACCGTGATGGGCGTCCTCTACGTGCGCGGCGGACAGCCGCTGATCGAGGCCGACCTCGCGTTCTTGAGCGCCGCCGCCGACCAGCTCTCTCTCGCCTGCGATCGGCACGCGGCCTGGCAGCGCGAGGTTCGCCTGCGCGAGAGGGCGGAGGCACTGGACCGCGCGCAGAAGGAGCTCATCGCCGTGGTCTCTCACGACCTGCGCAATCCGCTGGGCGCGGTGCTGCTGGGCATCTCGACGCTGCGCAGGTGGCCACATATGTCGGCTGAAATTCTGCGCGGACACCTCGACACCATGCACCGCGCCGCCGAGCGCGCGTCCACGCTGGTGCACGACTTACTCGACGTCGCGCGGCTCGACGCTGGCATCATGGCGGTGACGCTCTTGCCGCTCGATCTCGCGGGCGCCATCGGCGAGGCCGCCGAGTTGATGACGCCGCTCCTCGAGAGCCGGGGCCTGCGCTGTGAGACGCAGGTCGAGAAGGAACTCAAGCCGGTGCTCGCCGACCGCGAGCGGATCCTGCAGGTGTTCTCCAACCTGATCGGCAACGCGATGAAATTCAGTCGCCAGGGGACCGCGGTGTCTCTCCTGGCCTGGCAGGAAGATGGCGAGGCCCGCTGCTGCGTCGCCGACGAGGGCAATGGCATTCCCGCGGCCGACCTCCCGCGCATCTTCGAACGCTACTTCCAGGGCCCGCATGGCCCCACCGCGCACGGTGCCGGCCTGGGCCTCTCAATCGCCAAAGGAATTGTCGAAGCGCAAGGCGGCCGAATCTGGGTGGAGAGCCGCGAAGGGGGGGGCAGCCGCTTCTTCTTCACCGTCCCGTTCGCGTCTTGACCCCGGGCCGCGACCTGAGGTACCTGCACGGTCCTTCATTTTTGGGCACCGTCGCCAAGTTGGTAAGGCAAGGGACTGCAAATCCCTCATACGTCGGTTCGACTCCGACCGGTGCCTCCAGTCTTCCTCCATTGGCTTTCAAGATCCATACGAGTGGACCGATTAAATCTGTTCTAATGCTTTATCGCGGCGTCGCGCGAGTTGCAGAACGCTGCGGAACTCGCGGTTGAGCTTGCCGCCGAAGTCGCGCTCGATGAGCTTGCCCAGCTCACTGAAGAGCTCCGCCCGGACGGCTTCGCCTAAAGTGAGATAGTTCGAGTAGGTGCCCAGGAGGCCGAGGAACTGCGCGGTCGACAGCGTTCGGGTAAAGCGCATTTCCTGCTGGGTACAGCCGGTAAAGAGAGGCGAGCCGAGCACGACGCCCGGGACTGCGCGCGACATGCGTGCCGGTGCCGACTCGCGCGCGCGCTCCTCGAGAAGCTCGGGAGCGAGGCGCAGGTAAGTGGGCCGCGCGGCCGCTCCGTAGGGGTCGCGGGTGCCGGACGGCGGCGAGGGCTGCGAGGGCGGTGAGGTCCAGAGGAGCGCGAGCAATCCCACGGGACGAAGCGCGGTCGCGATCTTTGGAATCGCTCTTGCGTGATGGAGCCAATGGAAGGCCGAGGCGCAGACCACCAGGTCCGCACTGTCCGGCAGCACCTGCGCGTCTTCGAATCGTGCCACTTCGATCGTGACCTCTCGATAGGAAGACAGCTTTTCCTGCGCAATTGCTGCCAGGCGCGCGCCCAATTCGATGCAATGAATCTGATATCCGCGGCGAGCGAGCGGCAGAGTCGCCTGGCCGCTCCCGCTGGCGATTTCAATCACTCGTGCGGGTGAAGGAATCTGCGCCATCAATGAATCGAAGAGTTCTTCGGGATAGCCCTGCCGATACAGGTCGTACGCCGCGGCGGCGGAGTCAAAGCTGTGACGCCGCTCCTCCTGCCGCTCCGCGGCTTTTTGCCGGTCTGTGGGATTCATCGATCAAGCATCCTGGTTTCAATGCCAATCGATAAACTCAAGGCTTGGAGAAGCCTCCGCGGATCCAGGCGTCGGCCACGTCGCGATTGAATTTGTAATCCGCCGCCACTTGATGCTTCGCGACGGTCTGGCCGGCATCATCGACGGCGGCCAGGAGTGCATAAGGCTCGAACTCGTCGGGCACCTGGGTCAACGTCACGGTGTACCAGCGGCCATCCCAGGCGAGATCGAGCCGCTTTTTCAGCGCCTGATCGCGCTGGCGTTCCGAGCGCGCCAATACTTCGGAAGCGGTCTTGACGAAGGTGGTGAAGGCCGGACCGTCGAACGGCTTGGGATTCTTCTTGTCCCGGCCCATGACCCACGGGCTGATCAGTGCGGGCTCGGACATGCCTGCCTTCCGGATCTCCACCGCCCAGCCGTCGTCGTCCTCGTTCTTGATCACCCGGGCGGTCCAGCCGTTCCTCCGCCACAGCGTGGGCTCCATGATGTCGGGCTCGGACGGCATTGTCTCGTCGCTCATGAACTAGAAGTCTTACTCCTTCCTGCATCCCGGCGCACCGATCGCCGCGACCTCGCGCGCAACGGCCGGTTGCCCGCTGCCTCGCGCATCTGACAGAGTCCGGGCGTCCCTATAGAGCAGCACGCCTGAGCAGCCCGGCAGCCAACAAAGCGCTCCGGGTCACCAAAGGTTTGTGATGGTGAGGCTTCCATATAAGTCGTGATAGCCATTCGCGTGATTCACGGCTTCGTATCCCAGGCTGGCACCGATGTCCCATTGCCTGCCCGCGCTCCAAACGAGGCCAAGCTGCGCCGCCCCGCCGGTGTGGCCTTCGGGCAGCAGCAGAGGCGACTCGAAGGAGAGGTAGCTGCGCGATTGGTAGGCCCCGATCGACAACAGGAGCGCCACTGTGTCGGTCATCTGCAACAAAGGCCCTGTCCCCACTCCCACCGACCAGCCCCACGGTCTCGCGTCATTCCGCTTGAAGGCTTCTGCGAAAATGGAGGAGTTCCACGCCCAGCCTCGCGACAGCCGGATGCGGTGGTAAAAAGACATGGACGGTTCAAACAGCACTGATAGTGATGGAGGACGGACGAATCCGCCGTTGATTTCAAAATTAGAGCTCATCAAGAATGTTGCTCCCAGCAGCTGGTCCTGCTGGTTCACGAATTGATGCGAGACTCCGATCGGCGGCCCGAGGATGAGGCCCCAATCGTCGGAGAGCGATACGTACCAGCGAGGGGTGATGTTTCGGATCTTTGCGGCCGCGGTCCGCACCGCGTCTCGCTGAGCGATGATCGTCGTGGAGACGCTCCAGGCATGAACGCCTTCCGGCAGGGTGTAGGGGCGTTCGATCTCTGCGCGCGGCAGGGTTTTTAGAGCGACGCCTGCCGTGCAGGAAACGAACCAGCGAAGCGGCACTGCCATTGCGGCCGCGGCAGCTTTGCGCATCAGCATACAAGTCCGCGGCGGGGCGCAATCTGATGGATCAATGATCAGTTCCCCGTGCCGTTGATTGCGCTGTCGCCAGAACTGCTGCCAAAGACCAGGCACGTGTTGCGAAAAGAGTGGAACGGCGGGGATACCCCAGGTCCTGATTTGAACGCGAATCAAGCGAGGACCGCCGAGCCGTCCTGGAGGGACGAGGTCGCCGTTGCCGCCGCCTCGATGCTCGCATTTCTAGAAGCGCAGAGTGCGCAGAGCGGTAGCGACCAGCAGCAATGCCATCAACGCATAAGGCAAAGCGGCAGCGCGCCGGACGAGCAATACGCGGAGCGAGGGGAATCGGGCGAGCAGTGTCTCCGCGCCGGCAAGCTGAAAGAGGGAATAGGCGGGAAAGAGATAGCGCACCGCGCGCCGCGCCATCAGCGAGAGCAGAACCAGCAGTGTGCCACCCGCGCCCAGCGCCACCCGGCGCGCATTCGTCGCTCGCGGCTGCAGCAGCAAGAGGGCGCCCGGAAAGGCAAACCAGAGCGCGTTGCCAATGTAATAGCCCGGCGTCGCCAGGGCCGACAGCGGGCCTGTCTCCGCCAGGACCACGCCCCGCCATTGATTGGACAAGTAGTGCGCCAAGAAAGATTCATGAGCGACGCTCTGGAACCAGCGCTCATACGCAAGTGCCAATAAAGCAGCGAGCCCCGCGGAAGTCGCGAGCGCAGCGAGGTCCCCCCTGCGCCGCCACGGGGTCGCGAGCCAGGCCGCGGTGCAGACCGGAAAGATCGCAAGTCCAAGTCCGCCTTTGACGGCCAGTGCGAGCAGGGCGAAGAGCAACAGTGAGACAGGTCGCCGCCGCGCGCCCACGATACAGCCCAGGGCGCCGAGATACGCGACGGTCAGCGCCGGCTCGTGATTGGCGCGCACCAGCGACTGGAGTCCAGCAGGGGACAGTGCATAAAGAAAGACCGCAACCCAGGCCTCCGGTTCGCCGGTGAGAGAGCGCGCCATCCGGTGCAGCAGGAAAAGCGAAAAGAGCACCCAGAGAAAATTGGCCACCAGCGCGCCGCGCAAGCCCAGGTTGTCCAGCGCGGCGGCCGGCCAGAAGAAGCATGCAAGATGCTCGACAAAGAGTTTGTCGCTATAGGAGGGTTCCCAGCGCGGCGCGATCCATTCCACCAGGGGCCGGGTCGAGAGCGCGCGAGCGATCTGCTCATAGTGAATTGAATCGGGGTCTCGCAGCGGATGGTCCTGCACGAGCGCGCTCAGCACCAGGAAGCAGGCTGCCCAGGTACCGCAGAGCAAGGGGACTCGCGCTCCTGCGAAGTCGAGGCGGCGAAGTTCGAAAGAGGTGAGAGGGCTTTGCATCCCTGGCGGGCCATGCATTGCGCGCGCCACCTCAGGCACAGCGTGAGATTGCGCGATGTTTAGGTCGGGGGACGACAGGGCGGCGCGACATCCTTGTCCGGTCCAGCGCAAAAGCCTCAATGGCAGACAACGACTTTGCTCCTCCCCCGACCTGTGCAGTAGTGTCCGCCGCTCTCGTGTGATCGCTTCGTGGCCAGGGGGGTCAGGGACGCGTTCTCGCGGGATGGGCATATGACTACAAACAAGGCCGCCGCTATCGGAGTCGCGCTCTGCGCGTGCGGAGGCACGCTGTTTGTCGACCCGAACCCGCCCCAGTTGCGGCGCGTGGTGGCGCAATACAGCACGCATGGCGCAGCCGAGCCGCTCATCTACCTGTCGCTCCTCGATCTCTACGTCGAGGACCCCAACACCTGCGGCTTCGCAAAAAACTGGTTTTCCGATGTCACGCAAAAGGCCATGCAGGAGACCAGTTCAAATCAGCTCGCGCTTGCAACACAGGATCTGGCCCCGCAGTGCACGCAGCGCGAAGGCGTGATTCTCGATACCGAGAGCATCCTGCGAGACGTGCAGCTGCTGATGGCCAACAATCCGCTTTCGCACCTCCGACTGGTGATCGTGTATGCCAACAATCTCAATCTCTCGTTGCCCCCTGAGCGCAGCGAGAGTCTGAGGACATTGTCCGCGCGTCTCACCGCGCTGCAGGGGTGGCCGCCTCTTCTTTGGCTGGTGTCGTCCAAGGTCATCGCTAAAGAAGTATTCGCCGATGCCACGTCGGATTGGACCTACGCCGGCGACCCGGCAATGGTGACGGCCTTCCGGGCCTCGTTGAAGCTGGCACTGCCTCTCCAGAGCGAAGTGGGAACGGTCAGCCAACTGCAGCCGCTACTCAGCAGCTCCGACCTCGGGCGTGCGCAGCAATTCAAGCTGTGTTCTTCAGACCCGGAGGCAACGCTGCCCGGGGTGCCCGTGCTGGGAATGGCGGCGACACTGAATCGCTCCACGCCGCCGGCCTGGCAAATCACGCTGCCGCCGCAGATCGCCGTGACCAAGGTGGGCTTTACCCTGCACACGGTGAAAGCGCAGGTGGAACTTTGTGACGGCAACTGCGATCGCTATCTGAAGATCGACCCTGACCAGCTGCAGCAGAGCTGGAATGTCTTTAGAGGATGCATGCTGGAAGGAGCGAAGTGAGGGCGCTCGCGCTGGCGCTGTTCGTCTCCCTTCCGGCGCTCGCGCAGACGCGAGTCGAACCGCGCCTGCTGATCAAGGAGCACCACTTCTTTGCCAGCGGAGGCCTGACCTGGCTTGCGCGCGGCGATTATTACGACAGCCCCGGCTTGATTGCGCAGCTCTCGTATTACCCGATCGAGCAAGGCGGGCTCGATGTGCAGATCGCCGGACTTTTTTCCTTTCTCAGCACCTCCGGCGAGGAGGTCTTTCGCGTCAGCGGATTGGTCCCCGATGCACATATGCCGCAGGGCCTTTTGCTGGTTGGCTGGAGGCACACGCTGGCCTACGGCAAAGCGGCCATCGGTTCGCAAATCTTCCATTTTGATCTGCAAGGTGCCGGGCACATAGGCACGCTCATCACCGACCGCGCCTGGACACCCGCGCTGTCGTTGTCCGGTGGCCTGCTGGTGCGGATGAGCGACCGGTTCTTCGGCCAGCTCGATCTCGGGCTCCTGACCAATTACGAAAACCGGCAGCAATCGTTTCCGGTCAATTTCGGCTTCCTGCCGCTCTTGTCGATCGGTATCGAGCTGTGATTGCGCTGCTCCTCGCCACCTTCGCGCAGCTTTTCTGGCAGCACGAGCTGGGCCTGCTCCGGCGCGAAATCCTTGATGACCGCGGCATGGGTGAGGAGCGCATGCTCTTCGACGACCTGCTCGCTCTCGGCACTTGCGCGCCGCTGTCCAGGTTGGCGGAGCCTTCGCCCATGCGGCAGCTGGTGCGGGTCGAGGCGGCGCGGCGGGTGCGGCTTGGGAAGGCGGCGGGCAGCTCGCGCACGGTCTGGCGTGACCTGCTGCGGCCGGGGTTTTTCTCGGTTGCCATCTTGAATCCCAAGCCGTCGAAGGCCCTTTACTGGATCGACGAGAAAGAGAAGTGGCCCAACGAAACGCTGCTGGTGCAGTCGCCCGCATGGCTCTGCGGCAAGCTGCCGGCGTGGTCCGCGGAAGAGCAGATTACCCAGGAACTCATCTCCTCCCAGGAGCCGCGCACGGCGGCCTTGCTCGCGTACGAGCGGGCCGCGGTGCAATTTCGGGCGGGGAAAGCGCTCGAGCTGCACGGGCTGGAAACAGAGCAGCTGCCCGCGAACCTGCGGCCCTATGCGCGCTTCCTGCGGCTGGAGGCGGGCGCAGACCCGCGCGAGGGATTCGCCGAACTTGCCGCGGTCCTGCCGGAACCCATCGTGCTCGACCGCGCGGCGCAGGCGCTCTACGACGCGGGCCGCTTTGCCGAGGTGGTGAAGCTCACCGAAGGGAAGCCGCCGCGCTTCTCCTTATGGATGCGTGCGCTGTCTTTGCTGAGGCTCGGCCGCGAGGACGAGATGCTTGACGCGCTGGCCCGCGGATTCGCCGCCAGCTCCGCAGGATTCGCCCCCGGAGGACCCGCCTCCGGAGGACCCGCCTCCGGAGCCGGGGCTTCCGGTGTCTCGGGTTCTGGAGTTGCCAGTTCCGGCGACGCCAGCACCGAGCCGCTGCGCGAACTCGCGATGCAGACGCTCGCGCGGCGACCGCTCGATGAAAAGAAGCTCGCGTTTTTCGCGGTCAAAGGGGCGGAGGAGGCGACTCTGCTGCAGTTGGGTCAACGCGCGCTGGCGGCCGGCAATGTCGCTACGGCGCGGGCGGTGGCGCAGGCGCTCGCGGACGAGCCCAAAGCGCGCAACTCGGCGGCAGGGCTGGCACTGCAAGGCGAGTCGGCGTTTGTCTCGGGCGACGCCGAAGCACTGCGCGACGCGCTGGCGCTGCTCTTCCCTGCCGGCGGCGGCTACGGTCGCGGCGCCTTGGCGGGCCCCAAGGCGCCGCGGGTTCCCGGGCAGCTGCGCGTCGCCGACCGCGACGAGCGCGACCATGCGGCGGTCGCGCTGGCGCAAGCGCTGGCAGGGCGCGCGCACGATCGGCCGGAGCTGGCCGCGCTGCTCGAGGAGACGTTCGCGCGCCTGCGCGAGGGCGTGCATATCCGCTACGCGCGCGAGATCGACAGCGTTGCCGAGACCCTGCACTCGACGGTGGCGCGCGATCTGCAGCGCGTCGCGGTCGGCGAGATCAAGATCGCAAATCCGCCGCAGCCCCCGCCGCCGCCCAAAGCGGAGCTGGAGCTGCCCGAGCCTTTTTCCCTGCTGGCCATCCCCGTCGATGACGGGTCGCTGCGCAGCTGGTTTGCAGGACCGGAGGTCGTAGATGCGCATTGAAGCCGTGGTGGCAGCGCTACTTGCAGTGCTGTCGTGCGCGACAGCAGCGCTCGCCCAGGAGAGGGAAAACGGGTACGCCAACGACATCTTCGCCCCGCCCCAGGAGCCGGAGGTAAAGCCAGAAGTCAAACCAGCGCCCGCGCCGGAAATGCCGCAGGGCGCTGAGCTGCACGCCCGCAAGAAGCCGGTCGAGCACCTCAAGCTCCTTGACGGCCACCTCATCACCGGCGATGCGGTCTCGGCCGACGACGTGGTGGACGAGATGGTGGACGAGCTCGCCTCCGACCTGGCCAAGCTGGGCGCGGTGCACATCAGCCCCGTCCTGCTCGACCGCGTGCGCGTCTCAGACAATATGAATCCGCAATATTCACATATCCTCGAAGCGCGGCTCGCGTCGGCCATCTTCCGGGCCGCGAACGTGGCGCTGGTCCGCTGCGCGGAGTGCTGGACCACGCGCAGCCGCGTCGAGCAGAGTTCGTATGTGATTACCCGCGGCCTCGCCAGCCGTGCCGATGTGCAGAAGGTGGCCGCCCATTACGGGGCGCGGACCTATCTCGATGTCTCGCTCACGCTGCACGAAAATCCGAGCTCGCTGGCCATGGACGTGGAGTTGGTGCGCGCCGAGGACTCGTCGATTGCGTTCGCCGAGTATTACCGGCTCGATCCCGACAAGGCCATCCTCTACCGCGGCGCCGATACCGCACAGCATCGCGAAGCCCGGCTCCAGGCGCTGCAGGACAAGGTCAACGCGCGGCCCCGCTACGGGGTCACCGTCGATTTCGGCGCCATGTTGCTTCCCTCGGACGCGGGCTCCCTCTGGGGCGCGCTCGGCCGCTACCAGCTGACCGAAAAGTTCGGCAGCGACGAGCAATATGATGCCGGGCTGTCGCTGGCGGGCTTCTTCAATTCGACGTCCTTCGCGGGCGGCATCCTCGGCGCGGTCTGGCAGATGCGCCTCACCGAGGGCGGCGTCTGGGCGCCCGAGTGGACAATGGGCTTCAATGGCGGAGCCTTCATTTCCGGCAACGCCGGCAACTCATTCATCGTCGGTGGCAAAGTGCGTGCGCTGATGGGGGCCCGCATCTCGATGGAAGCCGGACTCAATTACCTCGTTCCATTCCAGATCAAGGGCAGAGGCACCACCTACGGTGGCGTCGTTCCCGAATTTGCCGTGGGGTTCGTATGGCGCTGAGATCGCTTGTCTGGATTCTGCTGCTTGCCGGTGGCTGCGCGAGCATGAACAACCATAAGCTGGTGGTGCCGCCCGAGATGCGGCGCCCTCTCTTCACCGGCGCGCCCGCGAAGCCTTTGGTGACTCCATCCAGGCCGGGCGCGGCGGTGACTCCAGGCAGGCTGGGCGCGGCGGCGGTGCCGGCAGCGCTGGTGCCGGTGAAGCCGATGCTGCCCTCGGCCGATCCGGCGCAGCGCACCGTGCTCCGCCTCGCCGAGAACGGCCGGCTCTGGGAGGTCGAACTGCCCGAGACCACCGGCGCCTATGAGCTGCGCATTCCGCTCGAGGACACCCGCGGCACGCAGGCCGACGAGAAGCTGCTGGCGGGAGGATCCGCCGACCCGGCGAAGAAGAGCTATCTGGCCGGCCTGGCGCACGTCCGCGAACTCTATGATACTCGCAAGTACGAACTCGCTTTCATTGATTTGAATGACCTCGAGCAGGGATATCCCAATGACTCGCGGCTGCTGGCAATGAAAGGCACTCTCTACCTGAAGCTCGGCAAGACCAGGCTCGCGCGCGAGACCTGGCAGCACGCGGTCCTGCTCGACCCCAACGATACCCAGACCGCCGAAGCGCTGCGCGGATTGAAGGAGGAGTAATGCACGCCATCTTTGGATTGACCGGTTTTGCCATCGTGCTCGCCATCACCATCGCCCTGGAGCAGGCCAATGCAGCCTTTACAGGTTTGTTCTATGGGCCGGCCTGCCTGCTACTGGTGGCCGGTCCCCTCTTCATCTCCCTGGTCTCGCACAAACTCGATGAACTCTCGGGGACGTTGCGCATGGTGGGCCGGGCCATCCGCTTCGCACCTGCCCGCTCACGCGAGTCTCTTTATGAAGAGCTGACACGCTTCGCCGCCGAGGTCCGTCGCGGCCGCCCCGCCGAGGCATTGGCCATCGCCGACAGCTCCGACAACGACCTGCTGCGAAAACTCGCGCCGCTGGTGGTGCGTCAATACAAGGCCGATGAGCTCGAGCGCAGCGCCGCCACCGCCATCGCCGTCGCCGCTTCCTCGATGAAGCGCAGCGAGGACGTGCTGACTTCGCTCGCGCGCGTGGCGCCCGCGGTGGGCCTGGTCGGGACCACGCTGGGCCTCATTTCGCTGCTCAAAGACCTGCACAACTTCGAGCAGCTCGGACCATCGATGGCGCTGGCCCTGCTGTGCACCATGTATGGCCTGTTGCTCGCCAATGCCGTCTACCAGCCGCTCGCGCGACTGGTTCATGTGCATTCGAGTGTGCGACTCGAAGAAGCGCGGCTGCTGCTGAGGGCGCTGCTCCTCCTCACGGAAGGCAAGCCTCTCGCCGATGTGCGCGCGCTCTTCGACCAGCCAGCGGGCGAGCTCCCGCCGCAGCTCGCGGTGGGCTGATCGATGGATCCCTTCCTCATCGAGGAGCCGCCCGAGCCGCAGCAGGATGAACTATGGCTGATCAGCTATGCAGACTTATTGACTCTGCTGGTCGGCTTCTTCGTCCTCATCATCGCTTCGATGCCGTTGAAGATGGCGCGCTTCGAGCGCGTCGCGGCGGCCATCTCCGGCTCGAAGGAAGCGCCGCTGCAGGACCTGCGCGAGAAGGTCGACTCGCTGGTCGCGCGCTCGCCGGAGCTGCGCGACCGGGTGATTACGCACGATGACGCCGAAGGCCTTGGTATCGAGTTCAAGGACGCCATGCTCTTTGATTCCGGCTCGGCCGAAATCAATGGCGGCGGCAAGACGGCGGTGGCGCAGATCGCGAAGCTGCTGCACGACTTGCCCGGCCGGGCCATCACCGTGGAAGGCCACACCGACGACGTGCCGATCGCCACGCCGCAGTTCCGCAGCAACTGGGAGCTGTCGTCGCAGCGGGCCATCAACGTGCTCTCGGCGCTGGAACAAAGCGGCGTCCAGCGCGAGCGGATGAGTGCGCGGGCCTATGCGGACACGCGCGCCCAGTCGAAAGAGGGAACAGTCGAAAGTCGCCGCACCGCCAATCGCCGCGTCGTCATCCGGGTGGAGTAGCCCAATGCTCGCAATCATCTTCGCCGTCGCCCTCGCAGCGCAGCCATCACTCACAAAAGTCGGCCATGACGCCGAGGAGCGCGGCCGCGCCGAGGTCGCCGACCTGCTCAAGTCGCTCTGTCCCGAGCAGTGCATCCTGCTCTCGGTGCAGGCGCGCGTGGAGTCGCAAGAGCTCCCCAGCGACCCCACCCCGGGCTTCGATGCCGCGGCCTCTCCGAGCATTCCCGAGCTCCGGTCCGTCGATGCAAGCGTGCTGGTGGACTCGCGGCTGCCGGCCCCCTTCCGCGCGCGGGTGAAAGCGCTGGTCGGGCAGCGACTGCTTGCCCTGGGCGTGCCGGTAAAAGTCTCGCTGGAGCAGGTCTCGTTTCCGCAAAAGAACCCGGCGTATCTCGACCCGCCGCCTCCGCTGAAGCCCCCGGAAGCGAAGGTGCCGGACGTGCCCAAGCCCGAGATCGCGGCGGCCTCGCCCGTGGCAGCCATGAAGCTGGACGAGCGGCTGCTCGAGCATGCGCCGCTCCTGGCGGTGGTGGCGATGCTGGGGCTGGTGGTGGTGGTGCTGGGCGGGCTGTTCTTCCTCGCGGCGCGGCCGCGGCCCGAGCCACAGCCAGAGCCGCTTTATGACTTCGCGCCTGAGCCAGAGCCGGCGGCGCCGGCTGAGGGATTTCCGGTAGCGCGGCTGCGCAAGCTCGAGAAGCAGCTGGTCGATGAACGAGCGCTGCGCAATGCGCTGGTGCGCGAGGCGCTCGGCCGCGGAGAGTACGCGCTGGTCGCGCGCTGGGTGCGCGAACTGGGTGATTTCCTGCTCGAGGATGTGCGCGGTGACGGTGCGCTCGCGGCGGCGCTTGCGGGAGTCGCGGTCGAAGTGGTCAAGCCCATCGAGGCCGGGGCACGCACGGCAAGCCTGCAGGAGTTGGAAGGGCGGACCATCGCGGCGCGGCTGTCGCGCGCGGGTGAAGATGACGCCTTTGCCTTCCTCGAGGGTGTGCAGCCCGACGCGTTCGCGGCGGCGAGCGCGGGGCTCTCGGCGGGCGCGCGGGAGCTGCTCCTGCGCTTTGCTCCCGCGCATCTGCGGAGCGTGGCGCTGCGCGATCTCGATGCGGCGGCGCGGCAGGAAATTGCGCTCGCCTGGGCGCGGAAGCCGCAGGTCAGCAAGAGCTACGCGCTGGCGGCAGCCGACGAGCTGCGCGCGCGGCTCTCGCAGCTGAGCGCCGCGCCCCCGGCCGATCGCGCGCTGTCCGATCTGCTCGACACGCTCTCGCGTGCGGAGCAGGACGCGCTGGTTTCCCGGCTGCAGCGCGAAGCCGGCAGTGGGGGCAGGGCCGCGGGGCTGATCACTGAATCGACACTGTTCAGCGCGCCGGCCGACGCGGTGGCTGCGGCGGCTCTGCGCATGGCGCCGGAAAAGCTGCTGGCGTGTCTCGCGGGCGTGGACGCGCTGGTGCTCGACGCGGTCCTCTCGGCGCTGCCGCCAAAGCTCGTGGCCGAATTGAAAGAGGAGCTGTCGTTGGGCTCGCGTGGCGCGGGCGACTTCCACGCGGCGCGGCGCGAGCTGCTGGCCCGGCTGCGCGAAGAGTTGAATAAGCGTAGTTTCGCTGGGCCGGGACTTCCGGCGCGGCCCCGTCTCGGTATGGTGGAGTAACCATGCGCAAAGCGTTGCTGATTGCGATGTTGTTCGCCGTCCCCGCTTGCGTCATCATCGATGACAGCCTCGACGCCGGAACGCCGCAACCGCCCAACCTGGCCGACGCCAATGTTTGCGCTCCCGGCAGCCTTGATCCCGCCTGCAACATCGGTGACGGCGGTGGTGGCGGCGGCGGAGGCGGCGGAGGCGGCGGAGGCGGCGGAGGCGGAGGCGGAGGCGGTGGCAGCAGCGACGGCGGCGTCCCGAAAGTCGGTTTCCCCGGCAGCGGGAAAAATGGCGACTCTGGCACCGGTGTCCTCTGGCTGGTTCGCATCGATCGCGGCTCGGCCAATGTCGCCGACGCCGAAGAATTGCTGATCCACCAGACCATCGCCGCGCTCACCTCTGCCGGCCTTGGCGTCACTTCGATGACCGTCATCTCGCTTTATGACGGGCACTCCATCTGGTCCGCGATCGGCGCGGACGCCGGCAAACAGCCGGGGCTCGCCGATGCGCTTCGACGCGAGGCGCAAAGCGCCTCCACTACACCCCCGCCCGCCTGCGCCGCGTCTACCCTTGCCAACCTCCCCTGGAACTTCCTTCCGCGGTCGTCTGCGCTGCTGGTCGGCGTCATCGACCACGGCGCGCGGACGCTGGGCCTGGACGCCTGCGACAGCAGCGCCCTCTCTTCCGACCCGCAGCGGTGGCAGCACTTGAATTCAAGCCTCCCGCTCTCAAGGGTGCAGACGCGCTTTGCCCTCCTCGCCACTCCGGAGGAAGGCACGGTCGATCAGATGCGGCAGCGTTGCCTCGCCGTAGCCGGCTTTCCCAGCCAGGCTCTCGATGCGCTCCAGCCGTCTGCGCTGCGCTACTTCGGGCCGCTCGCGGCGACGCTCTCCGCGGCGCAGCCTGGTCTATCCACTCAAGCTGACCTTTGCGATGCCTTCGGAAACGGCTGGCCGGCCACGGCAAGCTCGATGGCAACCCAATGGGCAGCGGTGCTGGCGCGGCTGCAATGAATCGCGGGAACCCGCGTCTAGCCCGGCAATCCGCGCGGCGCGCGTCCCGGCCCACCTTGCGGTCCAGCGGTCCGGTGTCGCGGACTAGCGCCGGGGCGCTGCGCTCCTTTGCGACGCTCCCGCCGCGTACCTCGACGCGGCGGTCCAGCGATTCTTTTAGTCGCAAACCCGCGTCGCGCGCTGCTGCGGGCGCGTCGCTTCGACCGCGGTCTCGTTCACTGGCGGGGCGCGCTGGTGCCAAGTCTCCCGGGCGCAAGCGCCGGTGGCTCGCGGCCCTGCTGCTGCTCGCGCTCGCGTTCTTCTGGCTGCGGCCCAAAGCGTTTTCTCCGCCGCTGACAGCCGCAAAGTTGCCGGCCGTCGTCACCAAGCCGCCAGACCACCACGCCACTGCGCCGCCCGTCGAGCACAACCCCGGCACCGCGCCCGGCACGCCCAGCACAAAGCTGGCATCGCAGAAGAAGCTCGTCGCCCCGCCGCAGAAGAAGGCTATTGTGTCCGTTGCGCGCCCCGACGGGATCTCGCGCGAGCTTCTCCTCGCCGCGGTGCAGGCTCGTGCGCCCACGCTGCGCGCATGTCCGCTGCCGCCCGGCGCCCCGGCCCGCGTGTCCGCGCGTCTGCGCGTCGCCCACGCGGGTGAACTGCGCACTGTCCAGTTTATCAATCCCGAACCGCTGCCGCACTCGCTCGCCGAGTGCCTGCGCACCACGCTGCAACACTGGTCATTCAAGGATTTGCCGCTCAAAAGCGACGTCGAAGTGCTGGTAGATTTTCTGCTCGGCGCTTGAGCAGCGATGAGCGAATTTTTTGCGTCTGCCCGGTGAACGGCGCATGGACCGCTGCAATCAGCCGCGCGACCAGGGCTCCGGATTGTTACACTTCATAAAATGAAAAACGCCAACTCGACCTGGGTCGTAGTCGCGGATGCTCGCGCTGCCCGCATCTTCAGCTTCACTGACAAGAACGGAGAGTGGAAGTTGCACGAGACCGTGCAAGGGGACGGCACCGGGAATCCGCCCAAGACGGCGGGCTCGGTGAGCAAAGCTTCCGAACACAAGGGGGCTTTACACGCCCATGGCGAAAACGTGCCGAAGGAGACCCAGGAGCGGCGCTTCGCTCATACGCTCTCGCACGTCCTGGAGCGCGGCCACACTGACAATGCCTTCTCGAAGCTTATGCTGGTGGCCCCGCCCAAGCTCCTGGGAGACCTGCGCGAGAACCTCAGCAAAGGCTTGCTGCCAATCACCGTGGCAGAAGTGCACAAGGACTATTCCCACTGCGGCGTGGAAGAGCTGATGCGCCTATTGAGAAGCGAGCTTCCCGCTTAGCAATTTGAAGACGTGCTGGACATCGATCGGTTTGACCAGGTGCTCATCGAAGCCGGCCGCTTTCGAGAGCATCCGGTCCTTTGGCTCGCCATACCCGGTAATGGCGATGAGGCGCAGTTCGGGAATCGATTGCTGGGCACGAAGCTGCCTGGCAAGCTCATAGCCGTCCATGCCGGGCAGCCCGATATCCAGAAGAGCAACGTCCGGAGCGAAAGCCAACCGGGCCTTGAGCGCGGCCAGGCCGTCATGGGCCACGACGACCACGTGCCCGTCCAGACGCAGCAATTCCGCAAGGAGCGTCGCGGCGTCTTGATTGTCGTCAACGAGCAGGACCCGCGAGCCTACTGTCTGTACCGGGGGGTTAGCGACTACGAGTTTAAGAGTTGGGCTGTCCGGAATTTCCGGGTCGAGTGACGCTGCCAGACGAACCACAAACTCGGCCCCCTTCCCAGGACCCTCGCTGCGCGCTTCGACTTCTCCGCCATGCAGGCCGATCAGGCTCTTGACGATGGTGAGTCCGAGGCCCAGCCCCCCCTGCGCCCGGTCGGAGGCCTGCCCTCCCTGCGCGAATGCATCAAAGATGCGCGGGAGGAGCAATGGGTCGATGCCCATTCCAGTGTCCGCGACCCGGACTGCGATGGTTTCATCTTTTCTGTTCGCGGAGATGGTGATGGTGCCACCCGGTTCGGTGAACTTGGCGGCATTGGTAAGCAGGTTCGAAAAGACCTGGGCGAGCCGGAGCGGATCTGCCTGCAGCCGCAACCCGGGAGGGACATCAAGAACAAGCCGGTGGCTGCGTTGCTCCAGAAGGGGATTGGCGATCTCGATTGCATTCGAGAGGACCACGCCGATTTCCACCGATTGAATCTTGAGCTGCAGCTTGCCGCGGGCGCTCCTCGAAACATCAAGCAAGTCGTCCACCAGCCCAACCATGTGCTTGGCCTGGCGGGCAATGACGGCGCGTTCGCGAAGAGAGCCCTTTTCGCCGCGCATATCCATGAGCTGGAGCGCCGTAAGGATTGGTGCCAGCGGATTGCGGAGCTCGTGGCCCAGCACGGCCAGGAACTCGTCCCGTGCCCGCGCGCTGGTCTCGGCAAGCTGGCGGAAGTGCTCGTCCGCGTGGCGCGCCTTTTCGAGGGCCCGGGCAGCTTCCAGGCCGCGGGAAATCTCGAGCTGTACCCGGACCCGGGCGATCAATTCGCGGGCCGAAAATGGTTTGACGATGTAATCGTTGGCACCAATCGCGAGTCCTTCCGCCACCGCCTCCTCGCCGGCTCTCGCGGAGAGCAGCAGGATGGGCAGCCCCCGGGTCTCCGGGGTCGCGCGAAGCTGTCGAGTCAACGCCATTCCGTCCAACTCAGGCATCATTACATCAGCGATCAACAGAGCGGGTGCGTGGCGCCGGACGGCCTCGAGCGCCTGCTGCCCATTCGCGACCACTTCCACATTCCAATGAATGGAGAGGAGCCGCTTCAGATACTCTCGCATATCCGCGTTGTCGTCGGCCAGCAGCAGGCGGAAACCGGTAGCCCGTGTCTCGCCCTCGGTCACAGGGACCACAAGTGCATCGCCCGCAGGAGCGTCGGCCGGCAGCCACGAAAGCGCATCGTTGACGTAAGCGGTGGGCCCGGTCGGAACGGATTCGACCTCCCTGTCGGCCTCGACCCGGTCCGTCGGCAGATGCGCCGAGCCTTTGGGGATAGACACCGTCATGCACGTTCCGACCCCCGGCTGGCTCTGCGCCTCGATGCGCCCGCCATGCAGCTGCACCAGATCACGAACTAGCGCCAAGCCGATTCCGGTCCCTTCATGGCTGCGCGCGCGCGCTTCGCGAACGCGGTGAAAACGCTCGAAGACCCGCGGCAGTTCATTCTCCGGGATACCGACGCCGGTGTCTTGTACGCTCAATTGAATCAAGTCGCCGGCCATACCAAGGATGACTCGCACCGAGCCTTCAAACGTGTGCTTGAAAGCATTCGAGAGCAGATTAAGCACGATCTTTTCCCACATATCCCGATCCACGAAGGCGGGTTCGGGAAGCGGCCTGACGTCGACGATCAGTCGCAAGCCTCCCTTTTCCATGGCCGCGCGAAACTGACTGGCGAGGTCGGTGGTCAACCGCGCCAGATCGGTCTCGCGGTAGGACGCTTCAACCCGCCCCGCCTCCATGCGCGAAAAGTCGAGCAGCGAATTGACCAGCTTGAGCAGGCGCAGCTCATTCCGGTGCACCATCTTGAGCGCTTCGCCTTGCAGTGAGCAGCCCGGAGCCGCCAATGCATCCTCGGTCGGTCCAATCATCAGCGCCAGTGGCGTTCGGAATTCGTGGCTGACATTGGAGAAGAAGGTAGTCTTGGCGCGATCGATCTCCGCCAGCGCGTTGGCGCGCATCTTCGTTTCCTCATAGGCGAGAGCGTTACGGATGGCGGTGACGACCTGTGCCGCACTCAGCTCGAAAAAAGTGCGATAGCCATCGTCAAGGTGGCGATGAGGGCTGAGTCCGGCGATCAGCACGCCATAAGGACGCGCCTGACCGGGAGCTGCCAGCGGAAGTACGATGGCCGAGCCGGGTGGCACTGCCCATTGTCCGGTAGGCAGCGGACCGTAGCGGGAGTCCAGGTTGTCGATGATTTCTATATTTTGCTTCTCGAGCGCCTGTGCCAGAGGCCAGATCGGCGCCGGCCCGCCATTCGCCAGTTCAATCAATGTCGGTCGCGCGATTGCCGGGTCGTTGCCGAAACCTGAAGACGCTGTCAACGACGCGTGGCAACTATCGTCGAACAGATAGAAGAGCGAGAAGGGCACGTCGGCTGGATTGGAGTTCAGCGCGGCGGCTGCGTTCTCGCAAGCTTCGTGAATCGATTTGGCCTGCGTCGCGCGCGCTCCCATTTCGCGCAAGGTTCGCAGCTGCCGCTCGGATTGGACCTGTGCGGTGGTTTCCGAAACGGTGGCGAGTACTCCGCCGATACCGGTTCCTGCCACCGTCTCGTCGGGCACGGGACTGTAGGCAACACGAAAATGCGTTTCTTCAAAAAAGCCGCTGCGGTGAATCAGCAGCGACAGGTCCTCGGCCCCCGTGGCCGGGCCGCCGGCAAAGGGGCCTTCGATCATCTCACCGATGATGTTCCAGATCTCAGCCCAGCATTCCCTGCCGGATTGACCCAGCGCCGCCGGATGCTTGGCGCCGAGAATGGGCACGAATGGATCATTATAGAATTGAACCAGCCCGGGACCCCACCAAAGGCTGAGCGGGAAACGATTGCGGAGCACCAGGCCCACAGTGCTGCGGAACGATTGCGACCAGCATGAGACCGGACCAACAGGGGTCGACGACCAGTCGATCCCCCGGGTCATTTCGCCCATCGCGCCGCCGCCGGCCAGACAATCAAAGCGATTGGCTGACTCCAGGTCTGGCGCCGGGGCGCGCTGCGCGGCCTCAAATTTTGTCATACGTCTCCTGGGTGAGGGCGACTTCTGAAGGCCCCTGACTTCGCCAACCGGACGACAGGAGGCAATCGCGACGGTGCTCTTTTAGTCTTGGGATCGGAGGGACACAAGAAGAGTCCGCTCACCAGTTTACTGTACGGCTAGGCGAGCGCCGGTTGGAGGCGAGTCGCAGGCGACCGGGGACCGTGAAGCATCTGGACCTCAGCTCGGTGATTCAGGAACTGGATGGGTTTCATGGATAGCTCGCGGCGATTCGACGCGCAGATTGTTGGCCCAGGCAGAACGCAAAAGCCGGAACCGCGATCGACGCGCGGCTCCGGCTTGTCGGGTCCAGTTCTATTTACGGCGCCGGCTTCGTCAAGGTCACCTGGTCCAGCGCCACCGCGGTCTGGGCCAGGAGACGGCCATTCATCGAGGCGCCCGTCTCGAGCTTGATCGCGGTCTGCGAAAGGATGATTCCCTCGAAGTGCGCGGTGGTTCCGATATCGACCGCCCCTGCGACCTGCCAGAAGACATTCCGCGCTTTGACCCCGCCGGTCAGGAAAACATTCTTCGCCGCGCTCATGGTGAGGTCGCCGGAGATTTGGAAGATGAAGACGTCGGTGGCACTGCCCGTCAGCGTGACGTCGGAGCCGATGGTCACCGTGCTGGTCCACTTATACAGGCCCGGCGTCAGGGTCTGCCCGCCGATGGCGCCGGTGAGCAGCTCGATGAAATCCGGCGTGGGCCGGCCGGCCGCGTCCGTATAGCCAGTCTGCATATCGCTGACGGCGGTGGTCAAATTGGACGGCGTGGGCGGCGCCTGGTCAGCCGCGTAGATCTTCCCGGTGACCTGCGGCGAGGTGGCGTAGCCGGTCGCGTCGGTCTGGCTGAAGCCGGTGATGTAGCTCTCGGCGGCCGGGCTCAGTGCGATGTCCCCGGTGATCGCCGAAGCGGGAACGGTTGAGATGGCCGATTGCGCGAGAATGACGAAGTTGGCGGACGAGCCGAGCAACACTGGCGAGAGGCTGGCATGCGACCCCGAGGTGAACCCCCAGGTGTAGTCGCTCACCAGCGCATTGCCGGCCAGGTCGGTGACCCCGCTGTTACCGCCCTTGAGCCGGGCCTGATAGTTGGTATTGGCGGCCAGCGCCGTCGTCCCCTGGAAGTTCGCCACCTTGTTCTGCTGGTCGAAAAAGACCGTTCCGGCGACGGCGACATTGCCCGGTCCGGACAAGGTGAAAGTCGAATTATTGATACTCTGCGGCGACATTGCCTTGCTGAAGGTTGCTTGAATGCTGGCCGTGGTGAGCACGCCAGTCGCGGCCGGCAGGGGGCTCGTGGTCGCCACGGTGGGCGGGACGGTGTCGGCGGTGGCGCCGGTGGTGAAGCTCCAGGTGTGATCGGCGGCCAGGGCGTTACCGGCCAGATCCTTGATTCCTGCGGCGATGGTGGCGGTGAATTGCTTGCTGATGGCAAGCGCGGTCGCCGGTTGGAAGGTCGCGGTCACCCCCGAATAGGTCACGGTGCCCGGAACCGCGGCGCCGCCGGTCGCTTTCAAAGTGAAGGTGGCATTGGTGATGCTGGCGGACGCAACGGGCTTGCTGAAGGTCGCGGTAAGAGCGCTGTTCGTCACCACCGAAGTGGCGCCGTCGCCCGGAATCGTGGAATTGACCAGCGGTGCCATCGTGTCCGAGGTGGCGCCGGTGGTGAAGCTCCAGGAGTAGCTGGCCAGTGCATTGCCGGCCAGATCCTTGGCCGACACGATTGTCGCCGTATAGCTGGAGATGGCGGTGAGCGCGGCCGTGGGCGTGAAGAGAGCCGTAATGCCTGCATAGGCAACGAGCCCCGGTACCGGGGTGGTGCCGCGCTTCAGCGTAAAGCTCGCCGCGGTAATGGTCGAGGCATCGAGTGCCTTGCTGAAGGTCACCGCGACGCTGGTTCCGAGCGAGACACCGCTCGCGGAATTCGACGGAGTGGTCGAACTGACGGAGGGTCTCGTGGTGTCGGCCGCGGTCCCTGTCGTTGCCTGCCACGAGTAGGCGGCGACCATCGCCTTGCCGACTGCGCTCTTGGCGCCGGTGCTGATGTTCATCGTGTAAGCGGTATTGCTCGCCAGGATCGCGCCGGGCTTGAAGAGCCCGGTCACTCCTGAATACGAGACGCTGCCGGCCACCGCGGACCCGCCATTTGCCGACATGGTGAAGGTCGTCGTGTTGATCGTTGCCGGGTCCATGGGTTCGCTGAAGGTAACGGCGAAGCCGGTGTTGGTTGCGACGCCCGTGGCCGCGTTCGCCGGCGCAGTGGCGCTGACGGTCGGGCCGGCAGCAGGGGTGTTGTTGCCGCCCGAGCAGGCGGAAAGGGTTGCGACGAAGAGCGTCGCCATTCCAATGCAAACTCCGGAAGCCGATGTACGAGTCATATTGAATCTCCTTTGATTGATTCGATGCGAAACAGGTTTTTTTGGTTAGAGAAGGACGCGCGCCAGAAGACTTGTATCGAAGAGAAAGCCCGCCCGGCCGGGAGCGAAGGCAAGCCCGGGCCCGACCTCGAGACCAATGGTGACAGGGACGCGCTTGAAGACGGCCTCGAGGCCAATTGGCATGCGGCCGCCAACATAGAGATCCCCGTTGCACTCGCGCCGCCAGCCGCCAAAGCCGTCGCAGGGGCCCTGCAGCGTGCCCACGAAGGGACCCGCCCCGAGATAGAAATTGAGGTCGGCCGTCGAGCGATCGCTGAGCAGCTGCGCGAGGCCCCACAGATAGTCAGCGCCGACCCGGAATCCGGGCCCGTAAACGAAGTCGACGTTCGCATCGAAGGCGTTTCGCCCGCCGAGGTAACGCTTGACGCTGACGCCGGTAGGTTCGCCGATCTTGACACCCAGAGCCCAGCGAGCGGGCTCGCTGACAGACAGGGTTTCGACGCCGGTCGAATTGGCGTACGCACCGGTTGCGAGGCAAAGGGACGCCGCGGAGATGAACAAAACAATGAGACGACGCATTGAGTCCTCCAGATCAGATGACGGGCGTTACAGCAGAAAGGACACCTGGGCCGCCTTCAGTGCCGAGGTGAAGTGTCCCGTGGCTGGGACCTCAAATTGCTCACAAGGGGAAGTTAGAACTCGGACCTCGATAAGCAAGCGAGTCAGCGGTCGTTCGGTTCTGTTCGCCTGCAACGGCGGTCGCTTGGCGGTGAAGATTTCTTTTCTCAACGGTTAGATGGCGAAACCCAAGTGTCTTGTGCCGGACAGCGCCGTGCGGCGACTCAAGCCTCGAACGAAGCTCGACGCGCGACCATTCCCTCACACCTGCACATCAACGACTTCATCGCTCAATTCGTGGGCTTCATCGACGCGCGCGGCGGCAATGGACTGATCGGCTCGCTACAGCAGCGCGGCCCAACGCGAAAAGACGCCATCGGCGATGGCGCGTAGCCGCGGCAGCTCGCGCGGCGCCGCTGCCAGGATAAAGTCGCCGTCGTCATCGAGCCCGCCGGTCGACACCATCGAGTGCAGCACGTCGGTGTCGGTCTCGAGGTGGAACATGACTCCCCACGCGCGGGCGCCAAAGCGAAAGGCCTGCAGCGGCGTCATCGTCGATGAGGCGAGCGGAACCGCACCGGGTGGCAACGTGAAGGCGTCTCCGTGCCAGTGGAAGGCGACGAAATCGCGCGGGGCATTGTGGAAGAGAAGATCCTCCTCGTTGAGGATCTGGACTCGATACCAGCCAATCTCCTGGCGTCCGGTAGCTGCGACCGTGCCGCCCAGCGCCGCCGCGAGCAACTGCGCGCCCAGGCAGATGCCGAGCACCGGCTTCCCCTCGGCCACCGCGCTTTGCAATAAAGCGATCTCGTCGCGCAAATGAGGCAAACGATCCTGCTCATAAACGCCCATTCCGCCGCCCAGCACCACCAGCCCGCGCGCGTCGCCAAGCGTGCGCGGCACCGGGTCTCCGGCCCAGGTGCGCACCAGCCGCACCTCCCCCAGATGCGCGCCCAGAATTCCTGCTCCTTCACCCGGCTCGTGCTGCACGACGAGGACCATGCAGCCATGCTATCAGCCGCCGATGCTCGCAAGGCTCCTTCTGATCGTCGCGCTGCTGCCGCTCCCTGCGCTTGCCCGCCACCACGGCCATCGGCAACCCCGGTCGTGCGCTGCTTCGTGTACGGCGAAACCTCTCTACGCCGCACCGAAAGAGCCGGACGCAATTGATCAGGAAGTGCTGCAGCTCTGCCCGGCCGCGGCCGGCGACCGCGTCGAGCCGGACGTGATCCGCGAGTTTTTCGCCCGGCACCTCGACGATCAACGCTTGATTCAAGCCGTCTCGAGCGCCGCGCCATTCGCAAAGAGCAAGCCCGACCGCGCCGCCTGGCTCGCCGGCATCTGGAGCGGACCAGCGCGCCGCAACGCATTCACGCACGTTCTCTGCGGCGACGACCTTGACCGCGAGAAGCTCGGCGGCCTGCACCTGGAGGCCCGCTATGCGCAGCTGGAGCACGAGGGAAAAATTTGCTACGGAGGTCCGGCGCGCGGCGGCCAACCGTGCAGTGGTGGTCAGTGCCTGATCACCTTCCGCGGCGTCCAGGGCTTCAGCTGCGCGGTGAAGGACATGGGCGGATTCGCGCAGGGCCTTGATGCGCTCGACCTGCTCATCGAGGGGACGCGCGCCTACCAGGCCTGCTGCATGAACGGGACGACGGTGGATGCCGCGGGTCGCTTACGCGATGGTGGCAAGTACGCAGGCACGCGTGGACTCACCTTCCAGATTTGGTGCGGCGAGCGCAACGGGGCGCCCGGCATAGCGACTTTCTATCCCGTGCCGGGCCCGGCGGACTGCCGTTAACGAGGCGACGCTCGTACGCAGACCTGAGGCGCGAGCCGCTTGTGAGCCTGGTCGGCGAACAACGCGACCACACCAATGAAGTACGGAAGCAAGCCAATCCAAAGAGAGCGTCGCATGGTCCTCATCACCTCGGCCGCTATAGATGCCCTGACAGCTCACCGGATTCACAGCGTCCCGTTTTGGGGTGTCCGGCTTGGTGTATCTGACGAACAGTGCACGAGGTTATTTCAAGACCCGCGCGCCCCCTTCGGATATGAGTGCGCCCCCGCTCTTTGAAGGAGGCCGCCCGTGGCTCTCGGCAAGAACTTTCGGCTCCCGTTGGACGTCCGTCCGGTTCGTTACCACACGCACCTGGCGCCCGACCTGAAGGCCGGCACCTTCGACGGCCGCCTCGAACTTGAAGTGCAAATCGATCAGCCGCGCCGGGAGATCTACCTGCACGGCAACGCGCTGCAGGTGACGCGGGCGCGCGCGCGGGTCGCCGGTAAGACGGTGAAAGCAAAGGCCGTCGCCGACCTCGAGAGCGAGACGGTGACTTTGACCTTCGACGAGGAGCTGCCCAAAGGGATGGCGGTTCTCGACGTGGCCTGGACGGGCATGTTCAGCCCCGGCCTGCGCGGGCTCTATCGCGCCGGTCCGCTCGCGGTCACGCAGTTCGAGGCCGCTGACGCGCGCCGCGTCTTTCCCTGCTTCGACGAGCCTGCCTTCAAGGCGGTGTGGCGCGTGAATCTCATCGGTATCCCGAAGGGCGCGGTGGCGATCGGCAATGGCGCGGTGGTGAAAGATCAGATTGAAGAGAACGGCCTGCGCACCATTCAATTCGCCGATACGCCGAAGCTATCGAGTTATCTGATTGCGCTGTGTATCGGCGACCTCGATGCGCACCCCGCGCAGGACGTGCGCGGCTCGGCGGTGCGGACCTGGGCAGTGCCGGAAAAGAAGGCGCTGACGGCCTTTGGACAAGAGGTCGCGGTAGCGGTGCTGCCGCTGCTCGAGGATTACTTCGCCCAACCCTATGCCTACGGGAAGGTTGACCAGATCGGCGTGCCCGATTTCGAGGCCGGCGCGATGGAGAACGCGGGCGCCATCACCTATCGGGAAGTCGCCTTGTTGCTCGACCCGAAGACGGCGCCGCTGAACGTTCAAAAGCGCGTGGCGGAAGTGATTACCCACGAGCTCTCGCATCAATGGTTTGGGAATCTCGTGACCATGGTGTGGTGGGACGATCTCTGGCTCAATGAAGCATTCGCCACCTGGATGGCCTACAAGATCGTTAATCAATGGCGGCCCGGCTGGCGCGTCTGGATGGACTTCGAAGTGGGGAAGGGCGCGGCGTTGCACCTCGACGCATTGAAGAGCTCCCATCCGATCCGCGCCGAGATCCGCAATGCGGAGGAAGCCGGCGAATCATTCGATGCCATCACCTATGAAAAGGGAGGCGCGATCCTGCGCATGATTGAAGGCTACCTTGGCGAGGACGCTTTCCGTGAAGGTATCCGGCTCTATATGCGGACGCACCGCGAAAAGAACGCCACCGCCGATGATTTGTGGGGCGCGTTGGCCGAGTCGTCCGGCCAGCCGATCCTGGAGTTGGCCAATGGCTGGATCCGCAAGGTCGGCTATCCCCTGGTCAGCGTGGCCGAGCGCGGGGGAAAAATCGTACTCTCCCAGCGGCGCTTCTTCTCGGACCCGGACGCGCGCGAGGACGGCGAGGGCACTCGCTGGCTGGTGCCGGTGGTGTTGCGCTGGAAGGATCGCGCGGGCCTGAAGGAAAAGCGCGTGCTGCTGCGCGAGTTTGAAGAGACGCTCGACCTGGGAGAGGTCGAGTGGGTGATGGCCAATGTGGGGGCGCGCGGATTCTATCGAGTTCATTACGAGCTCGATCTGCTCAAGCGGCTGGATGTTCCGGCGCTTGGGCCCGAAGAGAAGATGTCGCTCGTCAGCGACCAGTGGGCGCTCGTGCGCGCCGGCGTCGAGAAGGTGGGCGCCTTCCTGCACCTGCTCGCCTCGCTCAATCACGAGCCTGACCATGTCGTTCTCGACGAGGTGATTGCGCGGCTGTCGTTTCTCGAGCACCGCTGCGTGGCGGACCAGGACCGCTCTCCGTTCCAGGCGTGGGTGCGCGGCCTCTTCGCCGGCTCCGGCGCCGATCTGGGCTGGGACCCGAGCTCCGGCGAGGACGACGACCGCAAGCTGCAGCGCGCCGCCGTGCTGCGCGCGCTGGCGTTGATTGCGCGGGACCCGGCGATCATCGGCGAGGCGCAGGAGCGCTTCCGGCTGCATCTCTCCAAGCATCCGCACCCGGTCGATCCCAACCTGCTCGATATCGTGGTCGCGGCGGCGGCACGCGCGGCGGACAGCAAACTTTTCGAGCATCTCTTGAGCCATGCGGCGACCGAACTCGACCCGGCCGCGAAGCGCCGCTATCTCCACGCACTCGCCATGGTGGAGCACCCCGATTTGACGGCCCGTTCCGTGGAACTTGCGCTCTCGCCGTCAGTGCAGATGCAGGACTTCGCCAGCTATCTGGCCACGCTGCTCGGGAATCGCCATACGCGGGAGGCCGCGTGGCAACTCATTGAGTCGCGCTGGGATGAGGTGCGCAAGAAGGGGGACTCTCCGATGATTACGCGCCGCATCGTCGAGTCGCTGGGGAATCTTCCGGACCGCAAGCACCTGGCGGCAATTGAAGTGTTCCTCGCCGCGCACCCGCTCGAGTCGGCCCGGCAGGCGACCGCGCAGACACTGGAGCGGCTCCGGATGGACGTGGCGCTGCG
>JANYKT010000161.1 GCA_025358085.1 Deltaproteobacteria bacterium
AGAGCGCGATGGCGCTGCAAACCGCCTCGGGCCGGCCGCTCGACGAGGCGCTGGTGCGCGAGAAGCTGTGCGCCTTCGGCGGGACCTCGTTTGAGCTCAAACGACTTTCGTTGGAGCTCAAAGGATCGCTCGCGCTCCCGCCTGGCGAGCTCAAGCGCCTGCGCCGCGCGCTGGTCGAGGCCTTGCTGGCTCAGCAGATCCCTGCGCTACCTCGGCACGTCAGCGTCGGTCACACTGCCGAGGAGATCGCGCCACGCCTCGAGCCGCAAGCCGCAAGCCGCTCGCCGCAAGCCGAGAGCCTCCTCGTGCCGCTCCTCCGCACGCTCGAGCAGGTGGACGCCGCGCTGGAGCTGCGCGACCCGCTCGGCCTCTCCGACGTCGAGCTCGACTTCATGGAGCTGGTCGGGCTTGGTGCCGCCGCCGAGCGCGTCCGGGCCCGCGGGGTGCGGCTCATCATCGCCACGCCGCGAGTCCAGAAACCCGGCGAGGAGGGCTACGACCGGCGCTTCGATCGCCTGCGGCCTGACGGGATCCTGGCGCGGCACCTGGGAGCGCTGGAGCATTTCAAGGACGCGGCCAGGCGCCCGCCGGGCTTTACCGTGCATGGCGATTTTTCACTGAATGCGACGAATGCGATTACCGCGCGCACGCTCCTGGACTTCGGGCTCTCGACGCTGACCCCGGCTTACGACCTGGACCTCGCGCAGCTGTTCGATCTCTGCAAAGGCGTCCCGTCCGAGCGGCTGGAGGTGACCATCCACCAGCACCTGCCCCTCTTTCACAACGAGCACTGTGTCTATTCGCACCTGCTCTCGAATGGCCACGACTATCGCGACTGTGGCCGGCCCTGCGAGCAGCACCTCATTCAATTGCGCGACGGCGACGGCCTCGAGCACCCGGTCATCGTCGATGTCGGCTGCCGCAATACCGTATTCAACGCGCGCGCCCAGAGCGCCGCGGCCTGCCTGCCGGCTCTCTTGACCGCGGGCGTCCGCCGCTTCCGCGTCGAGCTGGTCCGCGAGAACGGCGCCGAGACCCGGCGCGTCCTGCTCGCCTACCGCGAGCTGTTGCAAGGCTCCCGCAAGCCCCGCGACGTCATCGCCGACGTCGGTGCGCTGGAAAAGTACGGCGTCTCCGCCGGTACGCTGGTCGTCGTCAACCAGCGCTGAGCGACAGGCCGCGGGCTCTTCTTTATTGCATATGCCAGCCGTGAGAGACGATCACGGATTGGCCGGTCAGCGCATTTGAATTGAAGGACGCGAGAAAGACAGCGAGTTCGGCGACGTCCGCGAGAGTGGTGAACTCGCCGTCGACCGTGTTCTTCAGCATCAGAGTCTTGATCACCTGCTCTTCGCTGATGCCCAGCTCTTTTGCCTGCTCGGGGATTTGCCGCTCCACCAGCGGCGTGCGCACGAATCCGGGGCAGATGGTATTGGCGCGAATGCCATGCCCGGCGCCTTCCTTTGCCACCGTCTTGCACAGGCCAATCAGCCCGTGCTTGGCGGTGACATAGGGGGACTTCAACGACGACGCCTCCTTGGAATGCACCGAGCCCATATAGATGATGCTGCCGCCGCGCCCCGCGGCGATCATCTGCCGCATACAGGCGCGCGTGGTCAGGAAGGCGCCGTCCAGGTGCACCGCCAGCATCTTGCGCCAGGAGGAAAAGTCGAGATCGACCAGCGGAGAGATGATTTGAATGCCCGCATTGGAGACCAGGATATCGACGCTGCCGAAGGCGGCCACCGCTGCGCGGACGCCCTCGTCGACGTGGCGCTCGTTGGTGACATCCATGGCGACGCCGAGTCCGTCGAATTCCAATGCGGCCTGCCGCGCCGCCTCCAGCTGCAAGTCGGCCACCACCACCCGCGCGCCCTCGCGAGCGAAGGCGCGGGCGATCTCGCGGCCGATTCCGCTCGCTGCGCCAGTCACGAGCGCGACCTTATCCTTGAGGCGCATGGCGTCGCTCCCATTGGTGCAGGAGCGTACCGACGACGCCCTTGCGGAAGAACAGCACGGTCAGCACGAAGACGAGGCCGGTGACCACGCCCACCGCGCCGGCGTGGGTGGCGAGCAGGTCGCGGAGCAACAGCACGATGGCCGCGCCCACCGCGGGGCCGAGCAGCGTGCCGCTGCCGCCCAGCAGGGTCATCATCACCACCAGGCCCGAAGTGGTCCAGTTGACGACGTCGAGCGAGACCACGCCATGGCCGACGCAGAAGATGGCGCCCGCGAGACCGGACAGGCTGGCTGAGATGACGAAAGCAATGAGTTTGTAGCGGAGAGGGTCATAGCCCACGCTTTGCGCACGCGTCTCGTTGTCGCGGATGGCGACCATGACCCGGCCGAATGGCGAATGGACGGTCCGCGCGGCGACGACGAAGCCTGCGATGGCAATGAGCAGCAGCACGTAATAGCCGTGCCGGGTATTGCTCAAATCGACGCCGAACAACGGCGGCTGCGGCAGTCCGGGGAGCCCGTTGTCGCCGCCGGTGTAATCCTCGGCCTGCTTGGCGATGAAGTCGATCATCTGTCCAAACGCGAGCGTGATCATCGAGAAATAGATACCGACGCTGCGGATGCTCAGGAAGCCCATCGGCAGGGAGAGCAGGAGAGCCGACAGCATGCCGCAGAGAATCGCCAGCGGCGCGGAGTGGCCGCGCTGGAGCATGTTCGCGGTGACATAGGCGCTGGTGCCCCAGAACGCGGCGTGACCGAAAGAGAGCAGGCCGAGATAGCCAAAGACGATATCGAACGCAGTGGCGAAGAGGCCAAAGGCGAGGATATCGAGCGCGATGGGCGGATAGATGATCCAGGGCAAGATACAAAACAGCAGCAGCAGAACGACGCGCCCGATCCAGAACGACTTCATCGGCTGCCTTCTGCCATTCCGAAGAGACCGCGTGGCCGCAAGACCAGTACCAGCGCCATGAAGATGAAGATGAGCGTATTGGCGATGGGCGGATAGAGCGCGGCCCCGATGGCGGCAATCACGCCCACCGCAAACCCGGTGATCACCGAGCCGAGGATGGACCCAAGTCCGCCAATGACCACCACGGCAAAGGTCGTAATGATGAGTTCAGAGCCCATCAATGGATCGACGCTGTAGATGGGCGCAGCCAGAACGCCGCCCAGCGCGGCCAGCATCGCGCCGAAGCCGAAGACCAGCGTGACCAGCAGCGAGACGTCGATACCAAAAGTGCGGGTGACGACCGGGTTCTCGGTGGAGGCGCGGATGATGGCGCCGACGCGGGTGCGCTCGATGACGAACCAGGTGGCGAGGCAGATGACGAGTGATACCGCAATCACGAAGAGTCGATAGGTGGGAAAGACCATGAACCCGAGATTGGTGGCGCCGGCGAGCTGCGACGGTCCGGCATAGGGCGCGCCGCTGATTCCATAGATGAGCCGGACGCCGTCCTGGATGAGCAGGGTCAGGCCGAACGTCAGCAATAGATTGTACGACGGCTCCAGCGACGCAAGCCGCCGGATGAGCGTGCGCTCGAGCAACATTCCCAGCAGGCCAACCGCGATGGGCGCGATGACGAGCGCCGGCCAGAAGCCGAGATTCAGCTCCTGGCCGAGCGCATAGGCGGTAAAGGCTCCCAGCATATAGAGCGCGCCGTGAGCGAAGTTCACGATGCGCAACATTCCGAAGATCACCGCCAGGCCCAGTGACAACAGCGCGAAGAAGGCGCCGTTGACGAGCCCGTTGAAGACCTGGATTGCGAGGAGCGACCAGCTCATTACTTGCCGGAGCCCGCGTCCGGAGCGGCGGGAGCGGCAGCGGCCGGA
>JANYKT010000177.1 GCA_025358085.1 Deltaproteobacteria bacterium
AGGATGAAGCTCCACCACGGCCGCGACGAGCCTCCCTTGCCGGCGTGAGCGTCGGCCGGGGCGTGCGCCAACTCCAGCCCCCTCCACCACGACGCTGGGTCGCCCGCGGCCCGTGGAGCGCCAGTTTTGCAGGAGCGCCGGACGACTTGGCAGACAGCCCGATGCCGCGGGCGCGTCCTGCTCGATCTCACGCCGTGTCTCGTGATCGGCCGACGCGCGACGAAGCATGGGCCGCAGCATACGTTCCCCTGCGCGGCGGGCCGTTTCGAGTAGGCTACCACCCGGATGGCAGGCGCGAGTGGACAGAACGATTCCTATCGGACCCTGCTCCGCGGCTTGAAGTTCCTATGGTCTCAGGGAGTTGTCGAGGTCCTTCATGAAGCAGTGCCAGTCGCCGAACGTGGTCTTGAAGCAAACGCCTGTCGCGTGTGGCTGGTCGTACAGGGTGCAGTTCTTCCCGACGGTGTCGAACGCCGCACGCGGCACGCCGCACGAATAGCGCACGTAGCTTCCGCGGAGCGGGTACACCGGCTGGCTCGGGTCGATGTCGTTGTACGAGTCCGTGCGCAGCTGGAACTTCCGGCCCTTGCCGACCTGGACCTGCATCTTCTCGATCAGATAGAGGCTTGAATCGCTCGCGTGCTCTTCTTCGCAAGCGACGTACTTCGCGGCCAACTCAGGCGTGATGGCCCCCCGTTTCGGCGCGGTGTGATCCGGGCAGGTTCTCGGATCGCGGGCGCTAAACTTCGCGCCGGGCCCAATTTGCGCGAAGGCGGCCCCAACTCCGGAGACCGCGAAGGCTGCGATCAGGGAGCAAAAGACTGCGGGACAGCTCGTCATCGGCGACTCCTGGATTTCGCAAGGACGCCCGCGCACACTACGCGCCCACGCGGGAATTGCCAGGCTCGCCAAGGGAACTGATCCTCTGCGCCGGCGGTGGGCCTCCCCCGCATTATGCAGGGGGACGTCGCGCTAAACGCCGCGTTCAGCAGCCCGGAAGGAAGCGCCGGGCGCGACCAGGGCCGCGCGAAAGGAAAGGTAGATCGCGAGCGCGATGGCCTCGACGGCGAGGATCGCTCTTGGTGCGCAGGGCGACAGGCGGGAAAAGAGCTCACCGCGCGGCGCGGATCCAGTCGCGGCAGAGCGGCCGCTGCGCATTCGGAAACGGCGCGATGACGAAGGTGGCCGAGGTCGCGGCGCGCAGGCGTTCAGGGTCGCTGAGATCGTAAAGCTCGGCGCCCACCGGGTCGAGGAGCGTAATCGGCGAGCCGATCAAGATCGAATCGCGGACCACGCCGATGGTCCGCAGATAGCGGGTGAGCTCGTTGCGTGGATGGCGGAACTCCGGGACGCTCGAGGCGATCACCCAGACGCGAGACTTGCCGCGGAAATGATCGACGTCCGCCAGGAACGGCCGCACGTCGCGCTCGTCGCAGGTGCCTGCAGCCCACGCGCCGGGAGGCAATCCATAGAGGGGTCCGTAGCGGTCGAGCGCCTCGAACGAGTTCGCGTAGACGTAGACAGCGTCGCCCGGATGGTCGTGCACGTGGGCCAGCACTGGCTTGAACGCCTCGACGACGTACGGCGGCCGCGTGCTGGCAATGGCGAACACCGGCGGCACCAAGAGCGCGATCAGGGCGGGCTGGCGCAGACGGATTCGCGCCGCCTGCGCGCCCAGCCAGTCGATCGCGGCGGCGAGAGCGATCAGGATCGCGGGTAAGAGGAACAGCACCAGCCGCGAGCGAAACGGAAACTGTCCCAGGGCCGCGGCGGCAAGCGTCGCGGCCACGGGCCCGAAGAGAATCAGCGCCGCTTCCCTCCGCTGCCGCCAGATGACGGCGATGCCGGCGATCGCCAGCGCGGTATAGAGGGCGCTCAGCGGATAGCGCAGCATCGAGACATCCCCGAAGAACTGCTCGACAAGGCCCCACAGCCAGAGCGCGGTTCCCCTGATCGAGAACGGCTGGGGCAGGAAGCCTTTCCGCAGTCCCCAGAACGTGTGCATGAACGCGAGCGTCGCGGGCGTCGCGTGGCGGAGCGCGCTCCAGAGACCGCTCGCGGCGGCGACAGCCCAGAGTGGCACCGCGATCAGCACCGGCCGCAGCGAACGGCTGCGCCCCAGGAGCCAGCGCAGCGTGAGGCCCGCGCCGAGCCCCGCCATCACCAGCACCGCTGCTTGCGAAAACCAGACGACGACGAAGCCCGCGGCTCCCGCGCGCAGGCACTTCTGCGCCGTGGGCGCTTCGCGCAGATCGAGGGCGAGGTTCGTCAAGAAAAGGGCGCTCGCGACGTCGATCCCGTACTGCTTCAGCTCGGTTGAGTAGCGGATGAACGGAATCCCTATCGCGAACAGCGCCACCGCGACGGGAACCGCGTCTTTCTCGAGCACGCGCGCGCTGGTGCGCCAGAAGAGGACGAGCCCGGCCAGGCCGATGAGGAAGAGCGGAAACCGCAGCGCCAGATCGCTCTGGCCGAGGACGAGGCTCGTGATCTTCTCGAGGCCGATGAAGCCCGCGGGCGCCAGCTGATCGTAGCCCAGCGGCACGCGCAGGAGCTCGCCCAGTGTGCGCTCGTGAAGATTTCGCGCGATCGAGAGCTCGTCGAACCAGAACGAGGTGTCTGCGGAATATTGCCAGACGCGCAATGCCGCGCCTGCGACGAGGATCGCGGGCAAGAGCGCTTTTTCGAGAATTCGCCGCACGGCGCACCGTAGCAGAGGGCCGATGCGGGGATCCACGAGGCGCATACGCCTGGCTAGATGGCCTCACGGCCGAGCTTCTTCCACAACCACCCTCACTGCTCTCTTCGCGTGCGCTACCGCGCGAAGCAGCTCCAGTCAGCGGTTCCGCAGGTAAGCGATGAGCCAGCGGTCGGCTGCGAATCGCCCGGGCCCCGCAACAACAAGCAGCACGGCGACGCATAGGTAGACCGCGGCGAGCTCATATCCGCCGAGGAACGGATCGCCTTTCATGAAGGCGTGTTTCGCGATCGCCACCGCCATCGTGCAGGCGATTGCGGCCGACGCCAAAGGTGTGAAGAGCACAGGACGATGACTCCCGCGGCGTTCCCCAGCACCACGGGCATCGTCCGCCGGGCCCCGCGCTCCAGGGCCACGCCGAGAATCGCGAGCATCGCGGGTCCGGGCGTGAGTGCCGCCGCCAGCGCCACGGAGGAGAAGAGCAGCCAGGTCGGGAGTGCCATGCTCAAAAGAGGTAGGCCGTTGCCCGTTCCATTGCGAGCGCGTAATCTTCCCGTCTTGTGAGAAGAACTCACACGTCCCGTCGGCGCCTCCCCCCGCTCAACGCCGCCTGTGCCTTTGAGGCCACGGCGAGGCTTGGTTCGACGGTCGCTGCCGCCGGGGAGCTCTCGGTCACGCACGGGGCGGTGAGCAAGCAGATCGCGCTCCTCGAGTCGTGGCTCGACGTGCCGCTCTTCGACAGAAGCGGCGTCCGACTCGTTCCCACGGAGGCCGGCGCGCGCTATGCCGCCGCGCTGGGAGGGGCGCTCGACGAGTTGCACGCCGCGACCCTCGAGCTCCCGGAGCCCGCCACCGACGTCGTCCGCATCAGCACCACCGCGTCTTTCGCGGCCCTCTGGCTCTTGCCGCGGCTGGCTGACTTTCGCGCGCGGCATCCGGACATCGAGGTCTGGGTTTCCGAGAGCAAGGCGCCCGTCGAGGTGGGGCCCGGCGGCGTGGACCTCGCGCTGCGCATCGGAAAAGGTCCGTGGCCGGGCGTTCGCGCGGAGCCGCTGCTCGACGATTCCCTCGTCCCCGTCTGCGCGCCTTCGCTCGCGGCGAGGGTGCGCCGGCCGGGAGACCTCGCGAAGGTCACATTGCTGCACGATGAGGATCCGCACGCGGCCTGGTCGACGTGGCTCACCGCAGCGGGGCTCGGCCGTCCGTCGTGGAGCACGCGGGGCCCGCGGGTCTCCGACGGCCTGCTCCTCCAGGTGGCCGCGGGCGGGCAGGGCGTGGCGCTCGCGCGACGGCGGCTCGCAAGCGAACACCTCGAGAGCGGAAAGCTCGTGCAGCTCTCGGGACCGTCCGTTGCTCTCGGCCCTTCGTACTGGCTCGTGCTGCCCGCGCGCGGCACCCCGCTGGGCCGCGCTGCGCGAGCACTCGCAGGCTGGCTGCGCGAGACCGCCCGCCGGGAGCGTTAGGCCGTCACAGCGACGATCGGCGTCGTCCTTTATCCGGCGGGCTTTCCTATTCTTGGCGATGTGGCTCGCTCGAATCGGCCAACGTCTACGTCGTGACGCGCGACGAGATCGATCGCGGAATGGACGGCCACACGATCGATTGCCGTCGAGCGAGCTTCGTCAATCGTTCTTGATACTGGAGAATGATTGCACCGGGCCGGTCCATTTGGCGCTGTCCCAGTGCGCCTCGTCATAGTTGCCGCCGGTATACTGGTCGATGACCCTTCGCCAGAACGCGATTGCCGCGTCGTTCTCTGGTCGCTGCTGACCCTTTGCGACGCAGCAGGCTCGGTGGCCGCCCGTCCGGACCTCTTGCAGCGGGAGAGGAAGCCGTTCAATGATAGTGAGTTCAGATGAAGCCAACTGAGGTCTTCGCTGCGTCTAATCGCAATTTGACTGCCAGAAATCTTCGACTGGAAGTCGAGCAGCGGGGCGCCGGATCGTTCCTGCACGTGCCTTCCTGCGGGCGCCGCTGGCGACTGAGGAGCGGTTTGTTTGTCTACCGGGCGTATGGTATCGGCATCGCCGCCCAAAGGAGCCTCGATTGCCGACCGCTTTGAATGGTGATTGCGCCAAAGCCGTTTTTGCCGTGTTCGACGCGCAAGGAATGGCGTTCGGTGAAACACGGCAGCAGGCGCTGGACCGCGCCCGGACCCAAGCCAGCACGCTGCTCGATTCCTACACCCAGAACTTCACCCGGTGCCCCGCCGCCTGCCCCTCGAAGATCCTTGATCCCGAGCCCGACTACGACTCGAGCGCACCCGCCTATTCCCCGGCGCCCGATGCGTCCGACATCTTCTCCTGCACCATCCAGCTCTCGCGCCGGGTCACGTTGACCTGCGGCTCCGATGGCAGCGGGGGAACGGGCGTCCCGGCGACGACAGGGCCGTGATCGCCGCACCTGGTAACGCCGGTCTCTTTCGCATCTCGGACGATCTTTACCGGGTGCTCGACCAGCCCCCCAATCCGCTCTTCGAAACCGCCGAGCCCGCCTGGATTACGGCTGAGCCGGCAATGCCCGTTCTGGAGATGCGCCTTCGCGTGCGCGAATGGGCGATGGGCTTGTTCCTGGCAGGTTTGCTGCGCGCGCCGCCCGGACCGCCCGAGGCGGTGGATGACGGACGCAGCGTCGGGTCCATCATCGAGATGTACGACGTTCGCACCACCGTGGACGCCTTTCTCGGAAGTCCGACCACCTTCATGGGTGTTGTCAGCCGCGGACGCATCCATTACGTCGACCGCCGCGCGGATCATCTGAAGGGACACCGGTCGCGCAATGATCGTCTCGGATTCGAGCACCTGCTCTTTTCCTTCGACCCCAATCGGGAGTCTCCGACCATTCACATTGATTTCGGCGATCGGATCCAGGGCGGTGTATTCGAAGCGGTCGCGTATCTGTTTGCCTTCATGCCGCCACCGCTGGGGACTGCGCGCTTCCGCCAGAAGGTGCTGGGCCGAAATCCTACGCGCGCGCAGGTGCGCAGCGAGTTGGCGAGACAGGCGGCTCGCAGCGGCCTCGCCAGCAGGGCCCTGGACCTCTGCGTTATTGCTTACGTAGAATCGCGCTTTCGTCAATTCGTCGAGTCGGGAAAGGATCGCGGACAACCCCTCTACGGGACCCCCAGCGGCTACGGAATCATGCAGATTGACGATCCGCGGCCCACTCCCGAACAAATCTGGAACTGGAAGGCGAACGTCGCCATGGGTATTCGAATCTATCAAGGATACCTTAGCGGCGCCCTGGCCCATTTGCGCTCACTCGAGGCGCGCTGGCCAGCGGCCGCGAAATTCACCCAGGTGCAAATCCGGATGGAGTTCTTCCAGCGCTACAATACCGGCCCGGGGAATCCATTCTGGGGAGTGTGGGACGGAGCGCAGTGGCAGCCGAACCCGCGTAATCGGTTCAATTGGTATGGATTCAATTGCGAACGCATCTACGAACTGGTCAACGCCGGCCATTCTCCGCCGGGGTGGCAAGATTGATGCGCATGCAACTTTTCATTGCACTCCTCCTCACCGCACTCCCGGCCATGGCCGAACCGCTCGAGCCGATCTGTCCGCCGCGGGACGCTGACTGCCTGCAGCAGGCCGAAGCGGCGGCGCTGCGATGCCCGGTGGTCCAATCGATGTCCTTCGGCAGCACCGAAGTGGTCTGGCGCCGCTGCGGTCCCGCAAACCCGGAGTGGGCCGCCGACGGCGGCTTGATGGTCCCGCGCAGCTTTTTGCTCCTCCAGGCGCTGTCCTGGCGGGCCGCCTACGCCTTCGGCGATCCCGAGCGCGAATCCGCCGACCGCCTCGAGTCCATCGAGCTGGTTCCCGCCAGGCCCGCTCCATTGCTGCTGATAGAGGCGGTGGATTCCGGAACCGCGCGCGTCTTGCATTGGGCGCTGCTCGACGTCGAGGGGAAGGAGTTGACTGAAATCGCCTTACCGGAAGACCTCGACGCGCGGGCGGCGCGGCTCTTGAAGAAAGGCGAGACCTTCTGCTGCCGCGATTGGCAGGTGGAGCATGAGTCCGGGCGCTTGACCATGGCCCGCCCTACCCGCCGGCAGACCGATGCGCAATCGACAGTGCGAGCGATGGTCGAACTGGTCCTGGAATTCCGCGGCCACAGGTTGATCGTCAGGGATGCGCGCCGGAAACGCAGCCGGGGTCAATAACGGCCACTTGGTTCGGGGTATAACGCTTATCGACGCCAGTCCGCGCGGTTAACACGGTAGAGAGCGAGCACGACATCTAGAACTAGAGGGTCGGAGTAGGGATCGGGCCTTTCGCCCGACCCCCTCCACGGATCCGGACGAGCGGTTTTCCCGCATCCGGCTCTTGCCTCAGGTAGTGACGCCAAGTCGCCTCAGGGGATAGGGGTGATGGATGCGAGCGGGCGGGA
>JANYKT010000206.1 GCA_025358085.1 Deltaproteobacteria bacterium
GCTGGTGGTGGTCGCGCGCTATCGGCAGCTGACTCCGCGCAGCGACGAGCCGCGCGAGGTCCGGCTGCGCCCGCTCGGCAACGATGCCTGGGAGGGGCACCTCCCGCTTCCATTGAACGGCCTCTATGCGTTCTTGATTGAAGCGTGGCCCGATCAGGTGCGGACCTGGGCGGACGAGCTGCGCCGCAAGGTAGACGCGGGGCGCGAGGTGCGGTCCGAGCTGCTGGAAGGCGCCGCGCTCCTGCGCGCCGCTGCCGACCGCGCGTCTGCCACGAAGCCCGCCGACGCTGCACGGCTGCGCGAAGCCGCCGCGGCGTTGCAAACGGACGAGGCGCTCGCGACCGCTCTTGATCCTTTGCTCCCGGAGCTTGCGGGTCGCCACCCGGATCGATCGATTGCTACCCGGCTGCCGAAGGAACTGCAGATCTACGCCGAGCGGCGCCGCGCCATCTCCAGCGCCTGGTATGAATTCTTCCCGCGCTCGACCGGCAAGGGCGGCGCGCACGGCACCTTCAAAGACGCAGAAGGCTTGTTGCCTTATGTGCAATCAATGGGCTTCGACGTGGTCTATCTGCCGCCCATCCATCCCATCGGCCGCACCGCGCGCAAAGGCAAGAACAACAGCCTTGTCGCCGAGCCGGGCGACGTGGGCAGTCCCTGGGCCATCGGCGGGCTCGAGGGCGGTCACAAGGCCATCCATCCGGAGCTGGGAACGCTGGCCGACTTCAAACGGCTCTTGATCGAGGCAAAACGTCATGGCATTGAGATCGCGATTGATATCGCTTTCCAGTGCTCGCCCGACCATCCTTATGTCAAGGAACATCCGGAGTGGTTCAATCGCCGTCCGGACGGCACCATCAAGACCGCGGAGAACCCGCCCAAGCGATATGAAGACATCGTCAATTTTGATTTGATGGGTCCGGGCCGCGAGACCCTGTGGCCCGAGTTGCTGGGTGTCTTTCAATATTGGGTGGACGCGGGCGTGACCCTCTTCCGGGTCGACAACCCGCACACCAAGCCAATTCCGTTCTGGGAGTGGGTGATTGGGGAAGTGCACGCGCAGCACCCGGGCGTGGTCTTCCTCTCCGAGGCGTTCACGCGGCCCAAGGTGATGAAGGCGCTGGCCAAGGCTGGCTTCAATCAATCGTATACCTACTTCACCTGGCGCAACTTCAAGGGCGAGATGGAGGAGTATCTGCGCGAGCTGACGCAGGGGCCGGCCGCTGATTATATGATCGGCAATCTCTGGCCCAATACACCCGATATCCTGCCCGAGCAGCTGCAGGAGGCTGGCCGGCCGGCCTTCCTGTTGCGCGCGGCGCTCGCGTCCACGCTTTCTTCGTCCTGGGGCATCTACGGCGGCTTCGAGCTCTGCGAGGCGCGGGGGCTGCCTGGCAAGGAGGAATACGCCGACTCGGAAAAGTATCAGCTGGTGAGTCGCGACTATGATGCTCCGGGCAATATCCGATCGTTCATCGCGGCGCTGAACCGCATTCGCAAGCAGAACCCGGCGCTGCAGCAGTATCGCAACCTGCGCTTTCACCATTGCGACAATGACCATGTCCTCTTCTATTCAAAGAGCACGGAGGACCTGACGAATCAGCTGTTGATTGCCGTCTCGATGGACCCCTATGCGCCGCAGGAGACCGCGCTCTGCCTGCCCTTGAATGAGCTGCAGGTGCAGCCGGGCGAGACGATCCAGGTGCACGAGCTGCTCTCCGGAAAGCGATCGCTGTGGCAGGGCCCGGTCGCGCAAGTGCGGCTCACGCTGGAACAGCCCGCGGCCATCTTCTCCGTCCAGCGCTCCCAGCGCAGCGAGCAGGGCTTCGATTACTACTTCTAATCAAGGCAATTCCAATCCCCCGATGCTGGACCTCGAGGCGCTGCCGGCCTTCCTGCAAGAGCGCAGGTGGTTCGGCGGCAAAGGGGAGCCGATTGCCGCGGTGCGCGCCGTGGACGACCTGCTGCTCTTGCCCGGCCTGCGCGTGGTGATCATCGAAGTGAGCTACCGGGGCGGACGCGCGCCGGAGCGATATTTGTTGCCGCTGGTTCCGGGTCCGCGGCTCGAGGAGGCGCTGGCGGACGACGGCGCGCTGCGGGCGCTGCTCGACATCATCCGCGGGCAGCGCGTTCTGCCCACTTCCGCGGGGACGCTGCGCGGCGAGCGCGTGGACGCGACGCCTTTGCGGGGCACCTCTTCGGCCGCCAAAAGCTCGCCGCTCAAGCTCAATTCGTTGCTTGACTCAATCGGGCCCGAGCCTGCCGTGCGGAGGCTCTCGGCCGAGCAGAGCAACACCTCCATCGTCTTCGGCGAGAGCGTGATCCTGAAGCTCATCCGCAAGCTCGAGCCGGGCGTCAATCCCGAGCTGGAGATGGGCGCATTTCTCGCGCGGTGCGGATTTCGCGCCACCCCCCCGCTGCTGGGCTCCCTGTCGCTGTCGGGCGCGGTCGACGCCACGGTGGCGGTCGCGCATCGCTTCGTTCAGGTGGAGAGCGACGGCTGGTCCCATGTGCTCGAGGCGTTCCGCCGCTCCACTCCCGGCATCTTCGAGGAGCTGCGGCAGCTCGGCGCGCGCATTGGCGAGATGCATGCGGCCCTCGCGTCGGACCCGGCGGACCCGGCTTTCGCTCCCGAGGAGCTGCGCCGGGAGGACCTGGAGCGATTCGCCGCGACGCTGCTGCTCGAGCTCGACCGCACCATCGCGGCCGCGGCTGCGGCGGTCCCGGAGCTCGCGTCGCGCCGCGCCCCGCTCGAGGCGCGCATCCAGCGGGTGGCGAAGCTGTTGCCGTCGGGCGTGCGCATCCGGCAACACGGCGATCTGCACCTGGGGCAGGTTTTGCGCAGCGACAGGCAATGGATGGTGTTCGACTTCGAGGGCGAGCCGGCGCGGCCGGTGCCCGAGCGGCGCGCGAAGTCCACGCCGCTGAAGGACGTGGCCGGCATGCTGCGCTCGTTCTCCTACGCTGCGGTCACCGCCGGGACACCGCAGCACCTCGCGCCCGCGCGGCAGGCGTTCCTCGAGGGCTGGCGAGGCGCGGCGGGGCAGCTGGCACCGGAGGGGACGGAGGTGCTGCTGGAATCGCTCTTGCTGGAGAAGCTGCTCTACGAGCTTCGCTATGAACTCGGCCACCGTCCCGCTTGGGTGAAGATCCCCGCGCACGACCTGCTGGCGCTCGCCAGCTGATGGCGCGCGGCCGGCTGTCAGGGGCTTCCAGCTGATGGCGCGGGCGCTGATCCGCCGCGCGCTCGAGGTGCTCGGCATTCGCCGCCTCGTGCTGGCGGTTCACGATGCCAGCCTGCCGGGCGACGCCTCAGACGATCTCGGCCGCGGAGCGCCGCTGTCGCGGGGCGGCCTCGCGTTCCTGCGCTTCGTCGCCGAGCTGGGCTTCGATGGTGTCCAGCTCGGGCCGCAAGGGGAGACGAGCGAGATCGATCCCTCGCCCTATGACGGCACCGTCTTCTCGCGCAATACGCTCTCCATCGCGGTCGGCCCCTTGGTCTCGCGGGGCCTGCTTTCGCTGGAGAGCTTCACTGCCGCGGTTGCCGCGCGGCCGGCGGGCGCGGGTCTTCGCGCGCAACACCGGCATGTCTTTGCGCTCCAGCGCCAGCTGCTCGATGAGGCCTTCGCACGCGCCGCGGCCGCTTCCCATCGCGAAGAGCGGGCGCCGGCCCTGGAGGTTCTCCTCGATCGCGACGGGCTCTACCAGGCGCTCGTGTCCGAGCATGGCGAGCGGGACTGGCTGCGCTGGCCGCAGGGCGATCGCGAGCTGTTTGCTCCCCATCAAGGTTCGGGCCAACAAGACGCCCGGGTTGCCGAGCTCCGCGCGCGCCACGCGACCACGCTGGGCCGCTACCACTTCGCGCAGCGGCTCGCGCACGAGCAGCACCAGGCGTTCAAGGCCGCAGCCGCGGCGCTGCAGCTGCGCCTGTACGGCGACCTGCAAATCGGCATCGGCCACCAGGACATCTGGTCTTTTGGCGCGCTCTTCCTGCCGGGGTGGCGGATGGGCGCGCCACCCAGCCGCACCAATCCGGAAGGCCAGCCGTGGAGCTATGCGGTGCTCGAGGGAAATCCCGCGGCGCTCGCGTTTTTGCGCGAGCGCGTCGGCAAGCTCTTCTCCGAGTTCGACGGGCTGCGCATCGACCACCCCCACGGCCTCATCGACCCGTGGGTCTATCGCGCCGCCCAGACCGACGGCTTCCGCGCCGTGCAGGCGGGCGCGCGCCTCTGCTCGTCGCCCGACCTGCCCGAGCTTCTGGCGCACGCCATCGCGCGCGGGGACCAGCTGGACCACACCCAGGCGCGATACGCCGACGGCTGGGTGCGCGAGCTCACCGCGGCGCAGGTCGACCGCTACGCGCTGCTCTTCGACGGCGTGGTCGCAGCCGCGCTGGAGAACGGCCGCGAGGTAGCGGATCTCGTCTGTGAGGTGCTCAGCACGCAGCCCTATCCGGTCGCGCGCGTGCTGCAGCGGCACGGCCTCGGGCGATTTCGCGTCACGCAGAAAGCGTCGCTCGAAGACCAAGCCGACGTCTATCGCGGCGAGAACGCGCAGCCCGCGGACTGGATCATGACCGGCAACCACGACACCGCGCCCATCTGGACCGTGGCCGAGCGCTGGTTCGCCGCGGGGACAGCACGGGCACAGGCTGAAGTCCTCGCGAAGAGGCTGCGCTGCAGCGCCGCCGGGCTTGTGCGCGACCCTGCTGCGCTCGCGTCCGCCAAGTTGGCTGAGCTGTTCGTCGGCCCGGCGCGCAATGTAATGGTGTTCTTTCCTGACCTGCTGGGGATGCGCGAAATCTACAATCGCCCTGGCGTGGTCAGCGACGAAAACTGGTCGCTGCGGGTGCCGCCCGACTTCGCCGCATCGTATGCCGAGGCCTGCCGCTCAGGCCGCGCGCTCAACTTGCCGCGCGCTCTGGGTCTGGCCCTCCGCGCGCGCGGCGCGGAGGACCGGGACCTGCTGGCTGCTCTCGATGCGGCGGCGCCTACTGGGGCAGCTTGAGCTTGATGGTGAAGGTGTAATCCACTTCGATCGGCTTTCCCTGGACGGTCGCCGGCGTGTAGCGCCGGTGCAGGAGCGCACTGACCACGGCGGAGTCCATGAAAGCGACGCTCTTGAGGATGCGACAGTTGCGGATCGACCCGTCAAGCCCGACGACGCATTTGACGATGAGCGTGCCTTCGATTTCGTGCTCGAGCGCTTGGTCGGTGTACTGAATGTCGGGGCCTCCAATCAGGTTCGGCTTGGTCATCTGCCCTTCGTTGAACTCGACCGGCCCCGCTACCGGCCTTGTGCCTGTGCCGCCGATCACGCCGCCGACCACGCCTCCCACCACGCCGCCAACCACGCCGCCCTCGACGCCGCCTTCGACGCCTTCATCCTCTTCCGGTTCGTCGACCTCCGGCGGCTTCTCCTCGTCCTTGGGGATCTCCTTGGGCGCGATGATCTGGTGCTGCACCTTCGGGGTAATGGGGGTCTTGGGCGTGCGCGGAGTCTTCGGTTTGTGTCCAGCCGGAGGAGGCGGAGGGGGAGGCGGAGGGGGAGGGGCCGCGTGGAACGTCACCGCCACGGGCGCTTCCTGCTTCGGCGCGTGGGCTTTGACGTACGTCAGCACCAGTGCGAGGGCAATGGCCGACCCGTGAAGGAAGATTGAGACGGCCATCGAGGCGCCCCGCCTCGACTTGCTCTTTGTGGCCGTAATGTTGTCGAACATTCAGAGCCCTCTAGAAAGCGAAAGATGGCGACTACACCGGCAATCGATAACCCTGTCAACGGCCAAGGTGGCCTGCCGATCTAGCTTCGTCTATTTCCGGTTGCCGAAAATGAAAACGGCGAAGACGCCGCTCGGGCCTTGCGCGACGCCGATGCCGAGGAACTGCGTCTTTGAAAGCATGCTCGGATCAGCCGCGAAGGCGGTCGGGTCGGGCGTCTGGCCGCTGATGAAGTCCACCTTCGAGAAGCGGGCATAGAGAGGCCGGAGCAGCACGTCGCCCTTTGACCGCTCGAGCTTCCCGCCCGCTGCAGCCAGCTGCTTCGCGTACTCCTGCGCAACGTCGTCGAGCGCCTTGTCGTCCCCGATGGGAGCCACTCCGGCGGTGGCTCGTTTCTCCGCTACCGCCTTGCGCACCTGCTGGCGCACGACGCTGGCGTCGATCTTTCCCGCCTTCTGCACGAACAGCTCGGAGACATAGACGACATCCTTGCCGGCCTTGTCCTTGGCCTGGACGACGCCGATTCCGGCGTGGGTGATGCTCTTGTTCATGTAAATGCCGCGATTGACCGGGCTGGTGCTGAACATCTCTTGCGCTTCGGACGGCCCGTGCGCCATGGCCGGGTTCTGCAGCACCACCGGCGAATCGAGGCCGGCCTTATGCAACGAGGCAATCAGCTGCTCTGTAGACGAGGGCGTGCCCGTCGCCGCCGCCTCGGCCTGCTCCTTGGCCACCGCTTCCAGCGCGGGGTCCTGCTCCAGCGGCCTGAGGCCCGCCCCGGTGCGATCGGCGTTGATCTGGGCCAGCATCGACGCTTCCGGAGGGCCACCCGCCGCGGCGCCGGGTCCGGCGCCCGCGACCGAGGTCTCCAGCACTACCGAAGTCGCCAACTCAGCGCCGCACGCCACCGGGAGCTTCGCGAGGTAGCTGGGGTTGCCGTCCTTCTCGCCCCGCAACTCCACGCGCAGCGTGCCCGGCTTATCGCCGCAGGGAAGGGGGACGCTGAAAGGCTGATTTGCCTGGATCTTGGGCGTGTCGACCATGCGGCCCTCCGCGTCCGAGACCGAGAGGCGCAGATTCTGGAAGTTGCCGTTGACTTGCCCCGAGAGCGGGGCGGACGCGCCCAGCGCGAGCTTGCGTGGCAGCGGGTTCAGCTCCAGCGAGGCGTCCTGAACCACCAGAACCACGTGCGTCACCTGCGAGGGAATGCTGCCCGCGCGGCGCACGGCCGTCTTGTCCTCGAGGCGCTCGTCCGCGACGCCGAAGATGGGCGTGGGGACGCGCGTCGCGTACTGCTTGATCGCATCGGCGAGAGCAGGCGCAATGACCTTCTCGTCGTCTGTTTTAAAGGTCATGATGTCCACGACCAGGAGCGGAGCCGGGATGCCGAAGGATTCGGCGACGAAGGTTCTCAGCCTGGAGGGCATCTCGCCGTCGGCCAGAGCCAGCAAAGATTCGCCGGCGGCGCAGAGCCGGCCGTCGAGGGCCGCGGTCACGCCCGCATCCTTCACCGCCCGCAGCGTAAGCTCGGGCAGGCCCGGCCGGCAGGTCCGGGAGGGATCCGCGCCATAGTTCACGGAACCGGCTTGGCTCAACTCGAAGCGTCCGCCCTGGAGCTTCCCCGTCTTGCGCTTGTTGGCCTCCGCCGCCGCGCAGGCGGCAGTCAGGGCGAAGAACAGGGCGATCGATCGTTTGATATTCGCGTCCATATCCGTTCTCTCTAGAGGCGGTGGGCCTCCGATGGATGGATCCAGCCAAGAATGCGCGAGAAAACAGAACCGGAGATAGCTGTCAATCGAATCGGGCAATCACGGTCCATCGGCGGACGCTTGAGAGATGCCGTTCAGCGGACGGTCGCCCCTAATCTGCGCGCGAACCTCGCGCAGGGAGCGGTATGTAAAGACGCTATCGGCGGCCTCTCCCCGAGTCGGCCTCGACCGGTTGAGTCAGCCGCCGACGCGGGGGAGTCAAAATCCGGGGACCGGTCACGCCCAAGTGGACACAAAAGAAAGGGCCGGACTCAACGTGAGCCCGGCCCCGCCCTTTTCAAGCCCTATGCGCGACTAGAACGTGTGCGACAGACGGCCGTAGAACACCCGCCCGAGGTAGTCGTACGTCGACAGGTCGGAGTTCGTGCCCGCGACAGTGTCGTAAACCCGCGGCGGATCCGTGTTGAACAGGTTGCGGAGGCCCAACGCCAGTGTCGTCACGCCGGCTCCTGACTTCAGGCTGTACCCGATGTTGGCGTCCCAGTTGGTGTAGGCCGGGATTTGATGCTGCGTGAAGTTGTCAATCGGGTTGCCGGCGGCGTCGCTGTTCAGGTTTTTCGCGTAGCAGAGGCCCGAGCCCGACGATGAGCCGTTGGGGTCCGCGCACTCGTGGTAGGGGCCGACGAAGCGCATGTTGACGCCAGCGCTGAACGTCGAGTCCCCCACCGGCAGGGCGTATTGCGTTCCCGCGACGAACTTCACGCGGGGGTTTACGCCCAGGTCGTAAACGCCGACGCCGTGCACCAAGGTGAAGTCCGCCAGCTGCTGGTCGTAGCTCAGCAGGTAAGTGCCGTCGAAGAGGAAGCCGAAGCGGCCCACCTCGGTGTTTATCGCGTAGCGCATGGCGAAGTCGATGCCGCCCGTCTCCGTGTAGCCGACGTTCTGGTTGGTGTCCTCGACGTTGGAGATCAGCTGGGAGATCGGGTCTCGCGAGACCAGCTTGCAGTAGGCCGCGTTCGAGCCCGCGTCGCCCCCGAAGCAACCCTGGAGGATGATCGGGGTTGAAACTACGCCAATGTTCTGCTCGATCTTCACGTGCCAGAAGTCGAGCGTGGCGGAGAAGTTCTTGACCATGGTCGGCTCGAAGACGAGGCCAACGGTGTAGGACTTCGAAGTCTCGGGCTGGAGCTTGCCGTTGCCACCGACGGTCGAGTTGATTTGAGTGTCGCTCGAGAGGTTGTTGGCCGCCGCGCCGCACTGCTTTGCCAGGTTCGAGCCCGGCTTGATATAGGCCGCGCTGGTCGTGTCAGCCGAGCCTGAGCAGGGGTCGCTGGCGCCCTCCGCCGCCTGCGCGTTTCCGCCGTAGAGATCACCGATCGACGGCGCGCGGAATCCGGTCGAGTACGTCCCACGGACAGTGATGTCGCGGATCGGACGGTAGCGCCCGCCGACCTTGAATGTCGTGTTGCTACCGAAGGTGTTGAAGTTCGCGAGGCGTACGGCAGCGCTCGCCTCGAGGTCGTCGATGAAGGGGATCTTGTTGACGATCGGGATCGAGAGCTCGCCGTAGCCTTCGTTGGCGTAGTACGAACCTTGGGTCGAGAGGCCGTTTACGCCGTAGAGGTCCGCGTTCGCGGCGGCGACCGGGTTCTGGAAGTAAGAACCGACCTCACGGCGGAACTCGTAGCCGGCCGCGAGGGCGACCGGCCGATCGGCGGCGAGGGAGAAGAGTTCGCCGCCCACGTTGGCATCGACCGCCGTCATTTGCGAGAATCCAAAGTTGATTGCGTTGTATTGACCCATCGAGGCCAGCATGTCGGGCGTGAGACCGCCCGCTCCGAACGGGTTGATCGGCGTGCAGTTTGCGATAGGCACGGCTGCCGTCCCGCAGTGGTAGCCGGTACTATCCTTGTAGCCGGGCCCAAGGGCCTGGTTGGTCGGTCGCGTGTCGAAGAAACCAATTGAATTGTTCGGGCCGGTGGTGCGGCCATAGTTGAGCGAAACGTCGTAGAACCAGTTCGCAATCGGGTCGGGCAGGCTGCCAGTGAGGCCAGCAATAGCGCGGAACGTGTTGAGATCCGAGCTGGTGACGCGGGGACCGGTCTCGATGATGCGGCGACGGAGGTTGACCGAGTCGATCCCGAACGGATTGAACGGGTTCTGGCCGCTGAACTGAGCGACGCCCGGGGAGTCGGTGGTGATGGCGGCGGGCGCGAGCGCCTGCTGGGAGGTGTGGTTGACGAAGGTGCCTTGGAGATACACCTTGACGGATTCCGCGAGCTTGTACTCTCCGTTTGCGAAGAGCGAGATGCGCGTTGCCGGGGTCGACAGGAGGTTCACCGCCTGGAAGTTGTAGGAGTCGTTGGTGTTGTTGGCCGGGTCTGCCAGACCGGCCTTGTCGAGTGACAAGTTGTTGTAGACGCGGTAGTTGGCCGGGTCCTGCTGAGCGACCCCCGTGTCATCTCGGGGACCGGTGTAGATAAAATTGCGCTTCTTGGCGCCATATCGCGCGACCAAGGCAGAGCAGAAGCTGGTTTGCGCGGCAGTAGTGCCGTGGCCCACGCAGAGGCCGGGGTTAATGGTGATGCGGCCTTGCGGGATGCGTGAGCTTCCCAAGCCCGTCTCTTTGCCGGCCGTCAGGGAGCAGCCGGGGGGCGTGGTGCCGGCTGCGTCGGTGCAGGGCGGCCCGAAATCGTAGGCCACAGAAACCTTCGCCCAGTCCCGGGCGCTTGCGAAGATCCCCTGCTGATCGTAGTAACCGCCGCCGAAACTGAAGCTGCCCTTGTCGTTGGCGACGCCGGAAGCGATGCTGAGGTCCATCACTCGGGCATCGCCGTGCCCGGTGATGCCTTCGTAGGCGCTGACCTCGGTCGTGTTGAAGCGCTTTCGGGTGATGATGTTGACGACGCCCGCGATCGCGTCCGAGCCGTACGCCGCCGAAGCGCCGTCCTTGAGGACCTCGATGCGCTCGATCATGGCGGTGGGAATGGTGTTGAGGTCGACACCGACGCCTGCACCGAATCCACCGGCGACCATTCGCTTGCCGTCGACGAGGACCAGTGTGCGTTGGGCGCCGAGGCTGCGGAGCGAAATGTTGGTCTGACCGTCGCCGCCATTGTTCGCGTTCGTGTTCGTAGCGTTGCCTTGGGAGGGCAGCAACTGGAGGAAGTCACCGATGGTGGCGACGCCGCTCGAATCGATTTGCTGACGGCTGATGACGGTGACCGGAGCAGCGGTCGTTAGGTCCTTGCGGCGGATGCGCGAACCAGTGACTGTGATCTCCTCTGCCGCTGACTTCCGCGCCGAGGGACCGCCAGCGACACCGGTCTGGTCTGCCGCGGTCGTCGGCGGTGACGGGCTGGTGCTGGGATCCGCCGGATTTGGAGGCGTAGCCGGAGTCTGGGGCTGCGACGGGGTTTGATCTGTGGGAGTGGTCTGCGCAGCCACCGCTCCTGAGAGCGCGAGCGAGGCTATAACTGTTAAAATGAAGCGGGACTTCCATCGCATATGAAATGCCTCCAGTGGGGACAAAATTTAGTAAACCCTTCTCCTGCACGGAACATCAGCTGAGACGGAAACGTGACGCCCCAGTTGCAGGCAGGAGACCGAGCGCACACTGCATGATCGATTACCCATCGTCAAGGATGGGAAAACTCAATGCGGGAGTTTCGAATCGTCTTCGATGCCGTGCGTCCGCCGGAAGGCCGCCCTCTTCCGCTCCTGGGCCTCTTTCGATTCCTGATCGGCGGCGAGCTGCGCGCGCGTCTCCAGCCTGAGCCGGCTCCGGTGGTTCCGCTCGAGCGACAACGCCAAAAGCGGCAGAAGCACGCCGAACGTGATGCCCAGCACCCACTCCAGCTCCTCGAGATCGTGGACTCTCGGCCGGCGCGGCAGCCAGACGAGCGCGGCCCCCGCCACCACAAAGGGCGCGCAGAAAAGCGGCGGCAGCCACACCGACAGCGAGCGATGGTTGGCCAGACCGAGAAACAGCCCGATGCCCGCCATGGGTGCTGCGCCGCCGATGGCGAGATAGCCAAGCTTTCTGGCTAGCACTCCGCCGAACACGCCCAGGATCGCGGCGACCAGAAAGCCCGTGGACCAGCCGGGCGCAAGCAGGCCGAACGCGAGGCAGGCAGCGCCCAGTGTCAGCGCGGCGATCCCCGGCGTCATGGATCGGGCGCCCAGCTCGGAGCGCATGGCAAAAAAGGCCAGCGCCGAGAGCGCGGCGCCCAGCACCGCGCCGTTCAGAATCCGCTGGCCGTGGCGCCCCGCGAGCGTGACCGCCGCGGCGAGGCCCAGCAGGGAAAAGCCGAACCACGCGGGCTGCTCCAGCAGAACCGCGAGCCAGAGCTGGAGCGAGACCAAGCCGCTACTTCCCGTTGGTCGCGAAGAACATCAGCATCAGCCCGAGCAGGATCAGGAACGCGACCGCGGTGGCGATGGGACCGTGGTCGATGTCGGTGCGGTCAATCAGATCGGCCGCCTCCATGCGAGCCTGGGCGGGCGCGGCTTTAATCTTGAGAATTTTCCGCGCCTCAGCTCGCGCGCTGGTGAAATCGCCCTCTTCGAACAGCGTTCGGGAGCGCGCCATCTCCGGGGTAGCGAGCGATTCCTTCAAGCGCATCGCGTCGGGGATGTACGCGCGCCGCGGCGGTGCCGTGAAGAGCGGCGGAGCGACCGGCGCCTCGTTGGCGGTTCCGGGGACAGTGGCGCGGGAGGCGGTCACGGACTGACTGTTCTGGGCCATGGCGGCGTGGACGTTACCCGAGGGGCCGCCGGCTTTCAAGGCAAGGATGGAGTGCGGAATGCGGCAGCTGGCCGCGGGTTTCCGAATGACACCGCCGCAAACCGCGTTAGGTTTAAAGCCCATGCTCTCCCGCCGCATGTTCCTCGGAGCGCTGCTCGCCACCGGCGCCGCGCGCGCGTTCGGGGACGCCGCGCGCTTGACCTTCGCGCAGGTCCGCCACACCGGCCGCTGGGACCCGCGCCCCGACGGCCTGGGCCGCCTCGCCTGGGAGATCTCCAAACGCACCAGCATCGAGACCAACCCGGTGGTGAAGCCTCTGGGCCTTGCCGACCCTGACCTGTTTCACTATCCGTTCGCCGTGCTCTCCTCCGACGCGGCCCTTCCGGTGCTCGCCGACGCCGAGGTCGCGGCACTCCGGCGCTATCTCAGCTACGGCGGCTTCCTCTTTCTCGACGACGCCAGCGGCGCGCGGGGCGGCGGATTCGACGGCTCGGCCCGAGAACTCATCTCGCGCGTCGTCCCCGGCGGTTCCCTGGCAAAAGTCCCGCGCGAGCACGTCCTCTACAAATCCTTCTATCTCCTTGATGGCCCCTCCGGCCGCACCGCCACCAGCCCCGACCTCGAAGGCGTCGAGTTGGGCGGACGCCTCGCGGTCCTCTATTCAGCCAATGATCTGGTGGGCGCATTCGCCCGCGATTCACTGGGCACCTGGGAGTTCGAAGTGGTCCCGGGCGGCGAGGCCCAGCGCGAGAAGGCCATCCGCCTGGGCGTCAACATCGCCATGTATGCCTTGTGCCTCGATTACAAAGAGGATCAGGTCCATATCCCCTTCATCATGAAGAGGCGCCGCATTTGAATCCTTACAACGCCTGGCGCCTGACCTCGCTTTCGACGCTGCCGGCGTGGGCGCTCGCGCTCGCAGCCTGCGGGCTCGCGGCAGCGGTGTTCCTTTCTTTTCGCGGTTTCCGCAGCGAGCCACGCAAGTCGCGGCGCGCGGCGCTGCTCGGCTGGCGCATCCTGGCCGCACTGCTCCTCTTCACGTTACTTCTGGAACCTGGCCTGGAGCTTCGGGCCGAGAGCCGCGTGCGCGCGCGCATCGCGGTACTGATTGATACTTCGAAATCAATGAAGTTTCCCGCCGCGCCGGGCGGGCCCTCGCGCGCCGAAGAGATGCTCCGCTGGCTGAAGGACAAACAGAAGGAACTCGGCGCGCTGGCCGGCCGCTTCCAGGTGGACGTCTACAGCTTCGATAAAGAGCTGCAGCCCGCCGACCTGACGAAGCTGCTGGCGGCGCCCGGCGACTCGCAGGGTCCGTCGACTGATATCCTTGCAGCCTTGAGCGGCGCCGCGGGCGCGGGCACGGGCGGGCGGCCGCTGGCTGGTCTTTTGATTGCCAGCGATGGCGCCGACAACGCAGAGCTCGAGTCCGGTCTCTCGCCGGCCGCCGCCGGGGAGTTGCACAAGCTGGGCGCGCCAATCTTCGCGCTGCCCATCGGCGCGCAGTCATTAAAGGACCTGGCGGTGGAGAAGGTCAGTGTCGATGACTTCGCCTTCGTGCGTACCCAGGTGACCGTCGATGTGACTCTGTCGGCGCGCGGCTTCCCCGCGACCGACGTGCCGGTGGTGCTCAAGCGCGACGGGCAGGTGGTGGCGCAAAAGGTGGTCCACGTTGACGGTGACCAGCCGCGCGTCGACGTCAAGCTCAGCTTCGTGCCCGACCGAACCGGCAAGTTCGCCTTTACCGTCAGCGTGCCGGTCTACGATGGCGAGGCGCTGGCGCAGAACAATCAGAAGTCATTTGTACTCAAGGTCATTCGCGACCGCGTGCGCGTCCTCCTGGTGGTGGGCCGGCCCTCCTGGGACGTCCGTTTCCTGCGGCAGCTCCTCAAGCGCGACGCCAACGTCGATTTGATTTCCTTCTTCATCCTCCGGACCCCCGGCGACGACCCGCACACGAGTTCTCAAGACGAACTTTCACTGATCCCGTTTCCCACGCAGGAGATTTTCCAGGAGCAACTCAAGACCTTCGACCTGGTCATCTTCCAGAATTTCAATCACCGTCCCTATCGTATGTCGCAATACCTGGATGGTATCGCTGCCTATGTGCGCGACGGTGGTGCATTCGCCATGATCGGCGGCGACCAGAGCTTCTCCTCGGGCGACTACTCGGGCACCCCTATCGAAGAGATCCTGCCGCTCAGGCTCCTCTCTCCGGGCTCGCCGGGCGTGGATGAATCCCAGGTGCAGCTCAAGCTCAGCGCGGCCGGCGTGCGCCATCCCGTGACCGAGCTTCTGCCCGGCAAGGCCGAGAACGCCGCCGCCTGGGAAAAGCTGCCGCGGCTGCCGGGCCTCAATACCATCGCGGATAGCAAGCCCGGCGCGCAGGTGCTGCTCACCGGGCAGGACGGGCGGCCGGTGCTGGTGGTCGGCGAGGCCGGCCGCGGGCGCGTGCTGGCGCTCACCACCGACTCCTCCTGGATGTGGAGCTTCGTCGCCGCGGGGCAGGAGCTGGGGCCTCGCGCATATGAGACGTTCTGGCACGGTGCCATTCGCTGGCTGGTGCGGGATCCGGCCTTGACGCCCATGCGGGTCACGGCCGAGCGCCCGAGCTTCGACCCCGGCGAAATGCCGGCGCTGGACGCGCAGGTGCGCGGTAGCGACTACGGCGCGGCGGCTGGGGCGCAGGTCACCGTCGCGTTGTCATCGGCGGATGATCCATTGCCGAAGAAGGCGGGGTCCGCGACAGCCAATGCAGAAGGCAGCGCGCGTATACCGCTGCAGGCCTTGCCGCCCGGCGCCTATAAAGCCGTGGTGACCGCGCGCCGCGCCGACGGCACCCCGGTCGGCGAGACCGAAGAGGCCTTCGTGGTTGCCTCTGCTTCTCCCGAGTTGCTCAATGCAACTCCACGCCCCGAATTGCTGCAGGCCATCGCTACCGCGACCGGCGGCCGCGTCATCGATGCCTCCGATGACTTGACCCGCTTGTCCTTCCGCGACCCCGAGCGCGTGGAGGTCGGGCAGCGCACCACGCGGCCACTCTGGGATACCTGGATGGTATTGGCCGCCCTCTGTATTGTCGTCGGACTCGAATGGACCTTGAGGCGCCGCTGGGGCTACGCCTGATCGCTCCTGTCAATCTTCAACGCTTCTGTTCGATCTTGAGGCCCACCCGGCCCGGTACAGGCTGCGCAGGTCCGGCGCTGGCGGCGTGCTGGCGAAGCTGGCTGAGCCAGGCCTCGGGCAATCCGCGCTCCTGCGCTCCCTCGACGAGAGTTTGAATCAATCGACCGCTGGGCGGCCCTGCTTCGCCTCGCTTTTCGGGCCGCGCCACGAACGCCTTGGCCAGCTCATCCTTGCCGTCGGCGCTGACGGTCACGTCCAATTCTTGCGACAGTCCGGTCGGCACGCCTTCCTTGCGCAGCACCGCGTCCCTGGCCGGCAACGGGATATCGAAGAGCACGCCGTGCACTTCGCCCTGGGGGTCCTCGCGCAAGTTGGCGACGCGCCCGCCCCAAAAGCGACTCTCCACGTCAAATACCAGCGAATAGCCTTTCAACACCGCCGGAAGACCGCGCGCAAAGAGGCGCGCATCGACGCCGTGTTCCGCGGCCCACTCGCCGACATGGCGCTTCGACAACACCGATCCGTAAGCGAAATAGCGATACATGGAAACCTCCAGAGCCCTTACTTAGCAGGAGCAGCAGGAGCGGGCGCGTCCGCCTGTGCTTCAAATGCCTTGCGCTTCTTCTCCAGCGCCGCAATCAAACCGGCCACGCCCTTCTTGGGCAATAGCCTGGTGACCTGATCGCGGTAGGTCTCGACCAACGAGACGTCCTCGGTCAGGACGTCCACCGCGCGCCAGCCTCTGGGCTCCTTCTCCATCAGGTAATCGACTTTGACGCTGTCCGTCCCGGAAGTGACGCGCGACTTGACCAGCACGCGCGATTCCTGCGGCTCCTCGCCCAGGATCTCATTCCTGACGCTCTTCGGGTCGACGCCGGAGCCTTTGTTCTCCTGCATCTTGGCGAGATAGCTCGCCTCCATCGCGCCTTTCAGTGCTTCGGCATAATGCGTGCGCTCGGCGGGCTTGAGCTCTTCCCAGTGCTTGCCCATGGTGGCTTTGGCCAGCGCCTCGAAATCGATCAGCGCGGCAACCGCCGCCCGCGCTTGCGTCCGCGCCTTCGCCTTCGCTGGGCCTTCGGCCTTGAACAGCGCGGTCAGCGCGGTGCGGACCTTGTCATTGGACTTCTGCACCGCAGTGGACGCAGGGCCGACCGCGATCAGCAGGGCGAGCAGAAACATGTTGAACCTCCAATGAACGCTTGGACGCGCGGAGATGCCACAGGCTTCAACCGTGCGTCAATGCACCGGGCGGCCATCTGCGCGAGATCAGAAGCCGCCGACGGCTTTCTCCAGCGCGGCATAGGCAAGCTGCGCGTCGAACAGCGCGGAGAGCCGCGCTCCGTCTGCCCGGGCGTAGAGCAACGTGTCCTCCAGCAGCTCACGTGCCTCACCCAGCCCGCCGTCAAAGGCGACGCCGGCCTGCACTGCGAGCTGCTTTCCAATCGCGGTCTCTTTCGAATAGCGATCGACCTTGACCCGCGCCTCGTCCAGGTCGCCCACCGCCTGCTGCAACTCGAACCGAATCAATGTCTCTGCTCCGGCCCGCGTTGCGATCGCCTCGTGCAGGTCGGCCTCGGTCTGCCGGACGCGCGCAAGCTTCTGCGGGATATCCAAAGTGCCGCGCAGCGCGACCGCCAGATAAGGGCTGTTATCGAAGTAGGGGTTACCGAGAAACTGGCGCGCGGGATTGGAAGCGTTGGTGGTCTCCGTGAAGCGGTATCCGGCGACCAAGCCCAGATCGGGATAGAGCTTGCCGCGCTCCAGGTCGACCAGCGCCGCGCGCGCCTTGATCGCTTCCGAGGCCGCCTTCGCCTCCGGCCGATTTGCGAGCGCGCGCTCCAGCAGCTTTTCCAGCGACGGCGTCTCGGGCGCGGCGGGCAGATCCTGCGGCGCGATCTCGAAGGGTCCCTGAATCCCCGCCACCAGCCGCATGCCGGTCAGCGCCAGCTGCGCGCCCTTGACCGCGCCGGCGTGCTGCGCCTCGATCTCCTCGGCCAGGTAATCGAGCTTCAATGAGTCGGACTTGCTGATTTGATCGCTCTGGTCCGCGAGCAGCTTCTTCGCCCGGTCCTGCGCGTCCTGCAGCCGCTTGCGGATATTGATCACCGAGGTATCGGCGTTGCGAGCCGCCTGGTATCCCCAGTAAGCCTTGGTGACATCATAGACGGCCTGATCGCGCGCCCGCTGCAGCAGCGCCTCGGTCGCCAGCACCAGATGGTCCGAGGCGCTCTTGCCCGCGCCCAGCTTGCCGAAGGTATACAGGGGAAGTATCGCCTGGAGTTCGCCATGGAACACCGCGCCCAGCGGGGTCCAGCCCTCGCGCACGGTGTTGACGTCGTTCGGAAGGTCGCGCTGCAGCAGGTGCTGCGGCGACGGCCCGCCCACGAAGGCGGTGTATTCAATCTGCGGGAAGTTCATCGCGTGCGCTTCATCGCGCTTCGCGGAAGCATTCTCGAGCTGCGCCGCCGCCTGCTGCGCGCGCGGATCATTCCGGCGCGCCCTCTCCTGGAGGTCTTTGAGTGTAAGCGCCTGCGCGAGCAGGAGGGCGGCGGCGAGCAGGCCAGGCATCATTACTCGTTCGTATAGTCCGAGCCGAGGTAGTTGATCAGCTCCTCGCCGATCAGGTAGCGCAGGTTGTTCTCCAGCCGGACCTTCTGCACGAACAGGTCATGCTCGGGGTAAACGCTCGCCGCGTGCTGCGGGCTCTTGAAGTAAAAGCTCAGCCACTCCTGGATACCCTTCATTCCGGCCCGGCCCGCGAGGTCCGCGAAGATGGCGAGATCGAGCACGATGGGCGCCGCCAGGATGGAATCGCGGCAGAGGAAGTTCACCTTGATCTGCATCGGGTATCCCATCCACCCGACGATATCGATGTTGTCCCAACCCTCTTTGTTGTCGCCGCGCGGCTTGTAGTAGTGAATCGAGACCTTGTGCTGCAGATCCTTATAAAGGTCGGGATACTTCTCCGGCTCGAGGATCTGCTCCAGCACGCTGAGCTTCGAGACTTCCTTGGTCTTGAAGTTGGCCGGGTCGTCGAGCACCTCGCCGTCGCGGTTGCCGAGAATGTTGGTGGAGAACCAACCCTCCATTCCCAGCATGCGCGCCTTCAGTCCGGGCGCGATGATGGTCTTCATCAGTGTCTGGCCGGTCTTGAAATCCTTGCCGCCGATCGGAACGCCCTTCTTCTCAGCCAGCTCGATCATCGCCGGGAAGTCGCACGACAGGTTGGGCGCGCCATTCATATAGGGAACGCCGCACTGGATGGCGGCATAGGCATAGAGCTGCGACGGATAGATGTTGGGGTGATTCTCGTCGAGCGCCTTTTCGAAGGCGGCAACACTCTGGTGCTCCGGCCCCGCCTGCTGGTACGCCTCGGTGGACGCGCACCAGACCATGACGGCGCGCTTGCACTTGTTCTTGTCCATGAAGCCGCGGATATCCTGCATGAGCTGGTTTGCCAGCTCGCGCTTGGTCCCGGTCTTGACGTTCTTGCCTTCGAGCCGCTTGACCACCGCGTGATCGAATACGGCCGGCATCGGTTTGATTTGCGACAGCGTGTCCTTGAGCTGTGCAAGGTGCTCCGGCGAGAGCACTTTGGCCTTCGCCGCCGCGGTGTAGGCGTCGTCGGGGATAGGATCCCAGCCGCCGAAGACCAAATCTTCCAGTTTGGCCAGAGAGACCATGTCCTTGATCATCGAGGAGCGCTTTTCCGAGCGCTTTCCGAGGCGGATCTGGGCCATCTGGGTGAGCGAGCCGATGGGCTTGCTGAGGCCCGCCTTGACCGACTCGACGCCGGCAATGAACGTCGTGGCGACGGCGCCCATGCCGGGCAGGAGCACCGCGAGCTTGCCGTGGGCGGGGGCGACCTTGGACTTGAACACGGGATCGGTCATTGGCTGCTCCAGGTGGAGAGGGCTGTCCTTTCCGGCACCATATAAGAGCAGCCCACCGGGTTGTAAATCGGTTTGTACGTGCATGACGTTGCGAGAGCAGTTGCGGCCACGTCGAAAAAAAGTAGAGTGCGCGCCGTGACCATCGCCCTCGAAGCCCGGAACCTCTCCAAAGACTTCCGCGGCTTCAAGGCGACGAACGATGTCTCGCTCTCCGTAGAAGAAGGCGAGATCCACGCCATCCTCGGACCGAACGGCGCCGGCAAGACGACGCTCTTCAACCTGCTCTCGTGCTTTCTCGCGCCCAGCGCCGGCGAAGTGCGGCTCTTCGCCAAGCCCATCACCGGCATGAAACCGTTCAAGGTCGTGAAGCTCGGGCTGTCCCGATCGTTCCAGATCTCCAGCGTGTTTCCCTCGATGACGGTGCTCGACAATGTGCTGGTGGCGCTGCAGTCGCCCACGCCTCACCCGCTGCGCTTCTGGGAGCCGCTCTCGGTGCTGCGCAAGTTCGAGGCCCGCGCCATGGAGCTGCTCGAGCAGGTCGGGCTCATACCGCACCTCCGCCGCTCCGCTGCGGAGCTGTCCCACGGACTCAAGCGCAATCTCGAGATCGCGCTGTCGCTGGCGCAGTCGCCGCGCGTGCTGCTGCTCGACGAGCCGACCAGCGGCATGGGCGGCGAGGATGTGCAGCGCACCGTCGAGCTGGTCCGCTCCGTGGCCAAGGGCCGTACCGTGGTGCTGGTCGAGCACAACATGGGAGTGGTCGCGCAGCTCGCGGATCGCATCACGGTTTTGCAGTACGGAACCGTGATCGCCTCGGGCAGCTATGACCAGGTCCGTAAGGATCCGCGCGTGATTGAGGCCTATCTGGGCGAGGAGCCGACCCCGGGCGGGGAAATCCAGACCGCCGGGAAGGTGGTCTGATGTTGGCCGTCCGGGATTTGAATGCCTGGTATGGCCAGAGCCATGTGCTCCACGGCGTCTCGCTGGAAATGAAGGCGGGCGAAGTCATTTCGCTGATCGGCCGCAACGGGGCAGGGAAGACTTCCACCCTCAAGTCCATCATGGGTGTGCTGCGCAAGAAGCAGGGCCTGATTGAACTCGACGGCAAGGAGATCGGCAAGCTGCCGTCCAATACCATCGCGCGCCGCGGGATCTCATTTGTTCCCGAGGAGCGCGCCATCTTTTCGACCCTGACCGTGCGCGAGAACCTGGAGCTGCCTCCGGTGTTGCGGCCCGGCGGCTGGTCGCTTGAAAAGATCTACGAGACGTTTCCCATCCTCAAGACGCGCGGCGCGCATTCGGGCGCCAAGCTCTCGGGCGGCGAGCAGCAGATTCTCGCCATCGTGCGCGTGTTGCGCGCAGGTCCCCGGCTGCTCCTGCTCGACGAGCCGTCCGAGGGTCTGGCTCCAGTGATGGTGCAGCTGGTGGGACGCATCTTGAGGCAACTGAAGATTGAAGGAATGTCGATCATCCTGGTGGAGCAGAACCTGCGCTTCGCCCTGACGGTCGCCGACCGGCATTACCTGATGGTGGATGGAAAGACCGTGGAAATGCTCACGACGGACGCGGTTCGCTCGCGTGAAAAGGAGCTGCTTAATTTCCTCAGCGTATAAGGAGCTATTCCAATGAAAATTGCGATTGCAATGATGCTTGCGGCACTTCCCGCCGCTGCCCAGTACAGCGGCGACGTGGTGAAGATCGGCGTGCTGACGGACCTCTCCAGCGTCTATTCCGAGCTGGGCGGGCCGGGCTCGGTGAAGGCCGCCGAGCTTGCCGCCGAAGACTTCATGAATAAGCACAAGGACATCAAAGTGGTGGTCATCGGCGTCGACCACCAGAACAAGGCCGATATCTCCAGCGCCAAGGCCCAGGAGATGATCGATCGCGACGGCGTTGATATGATCATCGATATCCCCAACTCGGCTTGCGCGCTGGCCGCCTCGGAAGTGGTCAAGCAGCGCAAGAAGGTGCTGTTCGTGGTCACCGGCGGCTCGACCGCCCTGACCAATGCCAAGTGCAGCAAGTACACCTTCCATTACTGGTACGACAATTACGAATTGGCCAACGGCACCGGCACCGCGGTTGCCAAGGCGGGCGGCAAGACCTGGTACAACATCTTCCCGAACTATGCCTTCGGCAAGGACCTGGACGCGCAGATGCGCAAGGCCGTCGAGGCGGCCGGCGGCAAGAACATCGCGCCCTCCGATGCGACTCCTTTCCCCAACACGGACTTCTCGACTTATCTATTGAAGGCAAAGTCGTTGAAGCCGGAAGTCTTCGGCACCATGCAGGCCGGCGCCGACCTGATCAACGTGGTCAAGCAATATAACGAGTTCGGCCTGCGCGCCGAGGGCATCAAGCTCGCCATTGGCCTGGTCACCGAGGCGGACATCCGCGCGCTGGGCCAGGACGCGTTCGCCGGCGCGAATGCGACCGTCTCCTGGTTTTCCCACCACGACAAGCAGTCCGAGGAGTGGTCCAAACGCTTTACCAGGGCCTTCGGAAAGCCCCCCACTTATATGCACGCCGGCGTCTACTCGGGCGTGCTGACCTACCTGGACGCGGTGGCCCGCGTGAAGACCGACGACAGCGAAAAAGTAATCGCGGCCCTCGAAGGGCACAAGTTCAGCGATGCCGTGACCCACAATGGCTTCATCCGGCCGCAGGACCACCGCGTGCTGCTCGACGTGTACCAGGTGCAGGTGAAAGCGAAGCAGGACGCCAAGGACCCGGACGATCTCTTCAAGTACATCTCGACGACGCCGGCCGACAAAGCGTTCATGCCGCTCGCCGAGTCGACCTGCAAGATGGACGGGTCCGCGGCAGCAACCCCGGCCGCCGCTCCTGCCGCTCCTGCCGCCGCCGCTCCTGACGCCGGCTCCGGCAAGTAATGAGCTGG
>JANYKT010000184.1 GCA_025358085.1 Deltaproteobacteria bacterium
AGGATGAAGAGGGCCTGCGAGTCACGCTCACGATACATGGCGACCAGCACGCTGCCCGAGTCGATCTGATCCTTGCCCGACGACTGCACCTGCATGGCGGCCCGCTCGAGCACGCGTTGGAAGGCGCGGGTGAATTCGGGCTCGCGGGGCTCGTCCTCGGCCAACTGCGGTTGCGAGGTGCTCAGGTGCTCCTCGAGCTCGCGCTTCAGGTCGGGCAACTTCGCTCCGCAGGCGCGCAAGATGCGCAGCGCGACCGGGTCTTTCAGCAGTGCGAGCAGCAGGTGCTCGAGGGTGACGTGCTCGTGCCGGCGCTGGCGCGCCTCTTCGGTTGCCAGCCGCAACGTGGACTCAAGCTCTTTAGTGATCGACAGGCTCATTCTGGTTCCATCGTACAGAGAAAGGGGAACTCCGCCGCCTTTGCGAGGCGCTCGACCGTCGCGACTTTTGTCTCGGCGATTTCGTAAGTGTAAACGCCGGCGACGCAAAAGCCATTGTGATGGACCTGCAGCATCAGCTCGGTAGCGTCGCCAGCGGTCCGGCTGAACACCGTGGTCAAGACGTGGATGACAAATTCCATGGTGGTGAAGTCATCGTTGTGAAGGATGACTTTCCACTGCCGCGGTTTCTGGGCGCGGACTTTTTTCTCCGTCGCCACCGCGACGTCGCTGTCCTCCTGCTGTTTGGGGCGTCCTTTCGGCATCCGCGAATCGTATAGCAGGCGGGTCTGACATCCGCTGTTCCGCGACCCGCGAAACCCGGAGCCTGGCGAGCGTGCGGACGGGTGCCTGCGCCCATCGCTTCGCCGTACAACGTGCGCTAGATCTGTGTGATGGATGCGCGAACCCCTCACGTCACGCCCGGAAGTGAGAGCCGGCTCTGGCGCGCACTGCAGACCGCGGGAGAGTTCCAGATGGGGGAAGCGCCTCCGCAGAAGGCGATGCGCAAGCTCGCCGCGATCCTCGCAAAGGAGCGGATTCCCTATGCGGTCGTCGGGGCGCTTGCGCTCAGCCAGCATGGCTATCAGCGGCTCACTGTCGACCTGGACCTGCTGCTCACGCGCGAAGGATTGGCCACGCTGAAATCCCGAGTGTTGGGCCTGGGCTATGTGGAGCGTTTGGCTGGCAGCAAGGGACTACGGGACACTGAGAACAACGTGTCCATCGACATCCTTCTGACCGGCGATTTCCCTGGTGATGGCAAGCCAAAGCCAGTTGCTTTTCCGGACCCGCTCGTGGGGACAGTCATGATCGATGGCATCCGGTTCCTGACGCCCGCCAAGCTCGTGGAGCTGAAGCTCGCCTCGGGAATGAGCGCGCCTCATCGCTTGAAAGATCTCGCCGATGTGCTGGAACTGATTCGCGCCGCGAAACTTACCCGCGAGCTGGCTGGCGAACTGGATGAGAGCGTGCGCGGAAAGTACGACGAACTCTGGCTCGCGGCCTCCTCGGCGCCGGCCGACGAAGACTACTGACTGCGGAGCCAGGGAGGACGCAACGTCATGGTGGCTCCGGCCGCCCTTGAAGTCGCGCGGGGCGCGGTGTACTCAGGGCGCCGCCGATGCGGACCGCCATCCTGACCGACATCCACGCGAACCTCGAAGCCCTGACCGCGTGCCTCGAGTCGGCAAAGGCGCAGAAGGTGGACCGCTTCGTCTGCCTGGGCGACACCGTCGGCTACGGCGCCGACCCCAACGCCGCCTGCGATCTGGTGCGCCAGCACTGCCAGTTCGCGGTGCTCGGCAACCACGACGCAGCGGTCGCGGGCCGGATGGATTACAGCTACTACTACGCCGCCGCTCGCGAGGTGTTGGACTGGACCGCGCTGCAGCTCAGCCCTGAAAACCTGGAGTGGCTGCGCTCGCTGCCCTACCAGCACGGCGAGGGCGAGGTGACCTTCGGGCACGCGTCGCCGCGCGACCCGGCCGCATTCGAGTACGTCTTCGCTCTCGAGCAAGCGGAGGACCTGGTCATTCGCGCCGAGCATCTCGCGCCGCTCACCTTCATTGGCCACTCGCACCTGCAGCGCGCCTTCCTGCTCGGGGCCACCGTCAAGGACGTCTGGGCCGAGCGCGTGCGCATCGAGCACGGCAGCAAGTACCTCTGCTCCATCGGCAGCTGCGGCCAGCCGCGCGACTACGACCCGCGCTCCTGCTTCGGCATCTGGGACGACCAAGAGCGCACCGTCGAATATCATCGCGTGGCCTACGACGCCGAGAAGACGGCGCGGAAGATCCTCGAGGCCGGATTCTCGCCGCACTTCGCCAGAAGACTCCTGCACGGAGTGTGATGGACTTCCCGCGCCATCTGCTCGAGATCGAGGCGCTGACGCGCGCCCAGATTGAGCTGTTGCTCTCGCTCGCGGGTCGCTTCAAGCGCGAGCGTACGGCGGCGCGGGCGGCCGTCACGAGCGGGAGCGAGCCCGCGGTCGATCGGCGCGGGCTGCTCCGCGGACGCACCGTGGTGACGCTCTTCTTCGAGCCCTCCACCCGCACGCGCGCCAGCTTCGAAGTCGCCGCCCGGGCGCTGGGCGCCGACGTGCTCAGCTTCCAGAAAGACGCGTCGAGCGTCATCAAGGGCGAATCTCTGGAGGACACCGTCCGCAACCTCGACGCCATCGGCGCCGACGTGCTGGTGCTGCGCCATCCGGCAGCCGGGGCGCACCGGCTGGTCGCGCGCGCGGTGAAAGCGTCGGTCATCAACGGCGGCGACGGCGCTCACGAGCACCCGACGCAGGCGCTGCTGGACGCGCTCTCCCTGAGGGAAAGCCTGGGCACGCTCGAGGGGAAGGTGGTCAGCATCGTCGGCGACATCGCGCACAGCCGGGTGGCGCGCTCGAACATCCACTGCTTGAGCAAGCTCGGGGCGCGCGTGCGCGTGGGCGGGCCCAGCACGGTGATCCCGCTCGGCATCGAGAAGCTCGGCTGCACCGTGGTGCGGTCGCTGAAGGAAGCGCTGGAGGGCGCCGACGCGGTGATGGCCCTGCGCATCCAGAGCGAGCGCATCAGCGACGCACGGCTGCCCTCGGCTCGCGATTATGCGCGGACCTGGGGTCTCAATTCGCGCACGCTTTCGCTGCTGCCGAAAGAGGCGGTCATCCTGCATCCGGGTCCGGTGAACCGTGGCGTGGAGATGTCGAATGACGTGCTCGAGAGCCCGCGCAGTTTGGTAATGGACCAGGTCGGTTCAGGCGTGGCTGTACGGATGGCCGCGCTCGCGCTCTGCCTGCGCGCGGAGGTTGCGCCGTGATCTTTCTTGAAGGCGGACGGGTCGTCGACCCGGCGGGCAAGGTGGACGGCGTCCGCACCGTCATCCTCGACGGTGAGCGCGTGCGTGAAGTGCGCGAGGCGAAAGCGAGTCCAGGCGAGCGCGAAGCGCATGAGGTGATCGACTGCAAGGGCCTCTTGGTGTTGCCGGGCCTGGTCGACTTGCACGTGCACCTGCGCGAGCCGGGAGAGGAAGGCAAGGAGACCATCGCGACCGGCGCGCGCGCGGCGGTGGCAGGCGGCATCACCACTGTGGTCGCCATGCCCAACACGAGGCCCGTCTGCGACAGCGCGGCGGTGGCGCGCTTTGTCCGGTCGCGCGGCGTCGACGCGGGCTTCGCTCGCGTGCTGCCGGCGGGCGCCATCACCCGCGGGTCGCTGGGCGAGCAGCTGGCGGACATGGCCGAATTGAAAGAGGCCGGCTGCGTGGTGGTCACCGACGACGGGCGGCCGGTGATGTCGGCAGGTGTGATGCGGCGGGCGCTCGAGTATGCGCGCGATCTGGGCCTCACCGTGATGGTGCACGCCGAGGACCTGACGCTGAGCGCGGGCGGCAGCATGAACGAGGGGCCGGTCGCCACGCGGCTCGGGCTTTCGGGAGTGCCGGCCTCGGCGGAGATCGCCATGGTCGAGCGCGACATCCTGCTCGCAGACCTCGCGCGGGCGCACCTGCACATCGCGCACGTCAGCGCGGCGGGCAGCGTCCGCGCCATCCGCGAGGCGCGCTCGCGCGGCGTCCATGTGACTTGCGAGGCGACGCCGCACCACTTCACGCTCACCGACGAAGCGGTGGCTGGCGAGCGCGCGTCCGCGCCGGGCCGTCCGCCGCCGGGCGAGCCCTACGACACGCACGCCAAGATGACGCCGCCGTTGCGCTCGGAGAGCGACCGCCAGGCCATCGTCGGCGCGCTCGCGGACGGCATCATCGACGCCATCGCCACCGACCACGCCCCCCACGGCCCGCTCGACAAGCAGGTTGAGTTTCAGAGCGCGGCGAACGGCATCATCGGTCTCGAGACCTCGCTGGCCTTGACGCTTTCGCTCGTGCGAGCGGGCGACCTGCCGCTTGCCCGCGCGGTGGAGCGACTGACCTCCGGGCCCGCGCGCTGCCTTGGCTTGAATGTGGGCACACTCCTGCCCGGGGCGCCCGCGGACGTGGCCATTGTGGACCCCGAGCGTCTCTGGACCGTGGACGCGCACCGTTTCTTCTCGCGCTCGCGCAACAGTCCTTTTAATGGATGGACCCTGCGCGGCCGCGTGTTGCGTACCTACGTGGGCGGCCGGCTCGTGCATCTGCTGGAGGAAGGTTGAGGCAAGCTTGAAGAAAGCCATCCTGTCGCTCGCCTGCGGCGAAAGCTTCGAGGGCACCGCCATCGGCTTCGATGGAGAGGCCGTCGGCGAGGTGGTGTTCAACACCAGCCTGACCGGCTACCAGGAGATCCTCACCGACCCCTCCTATGTGGGCCAGCTGGTCTGCTTCACGGTGAGTGAGGTCGGTAACACGGGCATTCACCACGCGGACGGCCAGGCGCCCGAGGCGCAGGTGGCCGGGTTTATCGCGCGGCGCACTTGTCGCGTGCCGTCCAACTGGCGCTCGCAGGAGACGCTGCCGGACTTCCTGGTCCGCGGTCGCGTGCCCGGGATCGAGGGCATCGACACGCGGCGACTGGTGCGCGTGCTGCGTAGCGCCGGCGCGCAAATGGGCATCATCGACGCCACCGGCGCGTCCCCCCAGGCGTTGGTCGAGCGCGCAGCGAAGCTGCCCGGCATGGAGGGCCAGAACCTCGCCTCGCGCGTCTCGTGCAAGGCCACCTACGAATGGACCGAAGGCGTGGAGGGCCGCGCACCGCAGCCGCGCACGCACGAGGTTGTGGTGGTGGACTATGGCGTCAAGCGCGGCATCCTTCGACAATTGGTGGACATCGGCTGCGGCGTAACCGTGATGCCGTCCGGGACCACGGCCAGCGAGGTGCTTGCGCGCAACCCTGCTGGCGTCGTGCTCTCCAACGGCCCCGGCGATCCTGCGGCGGTGACTGGAGCCGACCGGCAGGCGCGGGAGCTGCTCGGGAAAGTCCCTTTGTTGGGCATCTGTCTAGGCCACCAGATCCTCTCGCTGGCGCTGGGTGGAACGACGTACAAGCTCAAGTTCGGTCACAGAGGCGGAAACCATCCAGTGCGCGACCTGCTTGGCGGCAAGATCGATTTGACGGCGCAGAACCACGGGTTCTCAACCGACGAGGCCTCGCTCAAGGGCAAGGCGCAGGTGACGCACGTGAATCTCTATGACGGCACGGTGGAAGGCATCGCCGCGCCGGACTTGAAAATGTTCGCGGTGCAGTATCACCCGGAGGATTCGCCGGGGCCGCACGACTCCCGCTACCTCTTCCGCAGGTTCGTGCAGATGATCGAAGGCGGGACATGATCCAGCCACAGATCGATCTTTTACTCGCGTACGTCGCGACCTCGGTGGACGACATCGTCGCCGCCAAGACGGAGTATTTCGCGGCCACGGGCGGCGAGGTGCACGACGACGACCGTTGCTACGAGCAGCGAATGCAGGCTTTTTTCAACTGGTACCTCCTCGACCGCAGGCGCGAAGGGGAGAGCACGCCGGTCGAGAAATACCTGCGCGAGAAGGGCGCGGAGCTCGCCGCGGACGACAAGAACATCCTGCTCGGCGCTACCCAGTCGCGGCTCTCGCTGTATGAATACCGGGGCCCGCGGGGGATCTTCAACCGGCCCGCGCGAGGCCAGGTCCGGGTGCGCGATGCCTTCACCGGCGAGGACTTCGACGTCACCGAGCGTCGGCAGATGCACGGCCTCGACGCAGGCGATCTCTTCGAGGCGCGGCTCCTGCCCATCGACGGCACCTTCCACTTTTCCACCAGCTTCACCTATCACCCGCGCGAGGTGCGGCGGACGCTCGCGCGCGAAATCAAGCGCCGCAAGAAGGCGGGACAGGCCATCGACCCGCGCGCCTTCTGCTGGGAACTGGAGAAGATGGCGCTGCAGGGCGAGCGCTTCCGCAACGTCAACATCGACGCCATCTACAACTTCGAGATGCCGTTCCTGAGCAAGGGCAAGCCCCGGGGGCCCGAGGCGCAGCAGCGTGGATAGCCGGCTGCTTCCCGCCCCCCAAGAGCCTGCGCGCCCGATGCCGTGGCGGACGCTCTGCGCCTTTCTGATCCCGGCTGCCGCGCTTGCGGCTGGCGTCGGCTTGCAGCAATTCGCGGAAGGCCCCGTGCCGACCGGCGACGCGCTCTGGCGCTGGCTCTGCTTCTCCAGCGCCGCCGGCTTGCCGCTCGGATTCGGCGCCGGACTCTCGCTTTCGCGGCGCCGGAAAGGTCGGGCGATCTGGGCGCTGTACGGAGCCGCGTCTCCTTTTGCCACGGCCGCGCTGGTGCTCGGCGTGGTCGCTGCGGTGAGGCCGCTGCGCGACATGTTCGCACGCCGCGGCGAGGCGCGCTGCCTCGAGTCCGGCCGCGCGCTCTGCAGCTTGCGCGCCTTCAACGAAGCCTGCGCGGCGGGCTCGCGCGATCAGCTGGGCGCGCCGCTTCACGAGGCCTGCGCCGAGGACGGCTGCGCGCGGCGCTGGCTTTACCAAGGGCCGTGGACGCCCGACAACTACGTCGCGCCCGGCTCGGTCATCTGCTCGATCGTGACCGGATCCTCCGGTCAGCCGCTGCGGCACGCCACGCTCGCAGGCACCGAGCCGTAGCTCCGAGAGGGAAGTTGCGACAGCGGGGCGTGGGTCGAGCTCGGCCGCGCTGCACAAGGACGGCAGCGAATCGGCGTCCAGGGCAGACATTGCGATCAGCGACTTGATCCTCTCCAATTGACCGACATTTGACCGATGCCGCGCCGCGGAGCATCGTGAAGAATGCCGTTCGCATCGCAGAGCTTGCTCTGCGCGGAGCGCCGGGGGGCCTTCCACGCCGAGGGAAAAGGGGTCCCGACCGGGGCCCCTTTTTTATCAGCGGTCGGACTCTTCCCGCCTGGAAGTCTAGCGGACCACGCTCTCCGGCTGGTGCGACGAAGGCGCGCCCGGATACGAGATGGTCTTCAGCAGGGCCTTCCGATTCTTCTTCACGTCCGCATCCAGCAGCGCCACTGCATCCGGCAGCAGGTCAAGCAGCCGCTTCGGCTTGCGCTTCAGCTTCGGGTCGCTGAGCAGCGCGTGCGTGAGCCAGGGAAAGACCGCGGTCACGTCGGTGTGCACGTAGACCGACCCGGCCTCGACCGCCTCGACCGAGACCTTGCCCCAGGTGTGGCCTTCGCCTGCGGGGCAGCTGGAGAGCGCGCCGTTGTCAACCGGGTCCACGCAGAACTGCACGTCGATGTCGAAGCCGGTGGTCGGCACAAAGAGGATCTGGTCGAGCAGTGGCTCGCCCTGCAGCGTGTAATTCTTGGGCACGCCGCCGCCGAGGATCCAGATGGCGAGCCGGTTCGAGCCCACCTGGTGCCGCGCATAGTGCTGGATGGCGGCCATTTGATAGACATCGTCATTGATATCGATTTCAAACTTGAAAGTATCCGGGAACAGCCGCTTCAGCTTGACCGCATTCAGGAAGATGGAGCCGTCCTGCACCGCGCCGACGAAGATCGGGATCCGGTATTTGAAGCAGGTACTCAAAAGGGAAGGTTGCTTTACTTTCAGCGCTTTTTCCATCGCCAGGATGTCGCGGCCGAGCAGGGCGTGGAACTCGGGCGTGGTCATCCGGCGCTGGTAGTCGGGCGACTGCATCAGCGCCGAGAAGAGCCGGTCGGTATCCAGCAAGGCCTCCTCCCAGAAGCCCAGATCGTAAATGCGGATCACGCGCGCGAGACGCAACGCCAGATCGCCGGCGTTGGGGTTCACCTCGCGGATGGCGTGCCCGATGATGCGGTGGGCGTCGTGGTACAGGTTCGCGCCGGTGGTGGTCAGGCAGGAGATGGCGCCGCTTTCGATCAGCGGGATGATGCAGCTCTGGTGCAGTCCCGCCGGTGTCATCGCGCCCGAGAGCGTGAGGAATACCGAGCAGTCCTCCGTCAAAGACCTCCGCATCAGATCGAACGCGGTGCGCTCCTGCCGGCCGACGTAGGCGGAGAAGGCGTGCTCGAGAATCTCGCGCGGCGATTCTTTCCCCGTGATGGGACGCGGGTCGACGGTGCGGGCGTTCTGAAACGGCTTGCGGAGGTTCGAGCGGGAGGGTGCCATAGGGCGGCGGACTCTACTCCCGCAAAGGTGCGGCCGTGCGTGTGATCGGTCTAGCCAGGCTAGCGATCGCAAGCGCCCATCACTTCTTCTTCGGTGCCCCAAGCAGGCCGCCGCCCCACCACCTTTGGCTCGGCCGTGGCGGCGGGCGGCGCGTCCGGCTGCTTCGCGGGCAGGTCCGCTTTGGCTGCAAGCACGTCCGGTTCCGTTGGAAGCACGTCCGGAACATCGCTCATTGCGATCGCTACTGCTTGGCCAGCGCGTCGAAAGCCTTGCCCGCGTTGTTGGCCATCTCGATTTTCAGCTTGCCGTCGCCTTCGGCCTTGCGCACCGAGGTCTTGAAGGCATCGAGATCGAGCACCGCCACGGCCTGTTCGCTGCCGTCGGTCGTGACCCAGTGATCCATGACCTGCGACTTCTCCAGCGTCTTCCTGGCGATGGCCGAAACACTCTCGCCGAGGTTGTCCTGGGTGGACTCGGACAGCTTGGTCAGCTGCGCCGTGAAGGCGTCGAAGGTCTGCAAGAGGTGCGACCGCGCCTGCGCGTCGGCTGCCAGCCGCCGCTCGCGGGGATCAGACGCGCTCGCGCTGCCCACGCCCTGCAGCCGCTTGCCGCTATCGCCGGTGAAGGCGCCGCTACCCTGGCTGAGCCATTCGGGCTGCGAGGTTTCGCGTGCCGCGGTGGGCACCGGCTTGTTGCCGCCGCATGCCGCGGCCAAACCCAGGAGACCTGCGAAAAGGAGCGTCTTCATTGCTTTCCTCCACCCATGACAAGGTATGCCGGGTTGATGCCGAGATCGCGGATGACCGCGTCCCAGATCTTCTCGGTCGGTGTATCGAAAATGCGCCCGGCGCTGATCTTCGAGTTGAGCCAGCCGCCCGCGACCATCTCGCGCTCGAGTTGCCCCGCACCCCAGCCGGCGTAGCCCAGGCACAGCCGGTACGCGTTGGGCTCTCCCTGGAGCAACGCCTTGAGGCTGTCGGTGGAGACGCTCAGGTAGACGCCGTCTTGCAGCGCAATGGAGTCGGGCACGTCCGCGCGCCTGTGCACCAGGAACCCGCGCTCGCGCTGCACCGGCCCACCGATATAGGCGGGTCCGGCCGCTGCGTGCACGCCGATGCCCTGCTCCTTGCCGATTTCTTCAAGCGCGATCTCGCTGGGCTGATTGATGACGATGCCCATGGCGCCTTCGTCGTTGTGCTCGACCATCAGCACGACCGAGCGGGCGAAGTTCGGATCGCCCATCTGGGGAACCGCGATGAGGAGGCCTGGGGCAATCTCGCTCAAGCCCGACTCCTTATCCGGCGAACGCTTCCAGCGACAGCTCGGCTCGCTTGTTCTCGCGCTCCTTGTTGGCCTCTGCGTTGGGCAGCGCGTCCTTCTGCTTGTTGATCACCGGCCACTTCTGGCAGAGGTCGGCGTTGAGCGCGACATACTCCTTCCACTTGGGCGGGAGGTCGTCCTCGGGAAAGATGGCTTTGGTCGGGCAGACCGGCTCGCAGGCACCGCAGTCGATGCACTCGTCGGGATGGATGACGAGAAAGTTCACGCCTTCGTAGAAGCAGTCCACGGGGCAGACCGCGACGCAATCGGTGTACTTGCAGGCGACGCAGGGCTCGGCGACGATAAAGGCCATCGGGTACTTCCTCCTCAGCAGGCTCGGCAAGCGGCAGCCTTGCCAGGTCGGCAGGCTGGGCAGGCCCGCAGACTCGGCAAGACTCGCCAACGCTAGGGTAGATACCGCATCGACGTAAGGAAGCAACTCTGCTTTGGTCCCCGCCGTGAACGAATGCGTGCAGGGCGATGCGCGGGTCACCGTCACCTATGACCGCGCGCTTCGGGGCGAGAAGGCACAGCTGCTCCTGACCGATCCCCCTTATTGCCTGCTGGTTCGGCGGCGCAAGGGCGGTGACCTGCGAGACAAGCGGCAGGGCGTGAAGATCGATCGCGATCCGGTGGTGCGGTTTGAGGACGTCCGGGCCTACCGCAAGTTTACCGAAGAGTGGCTTGCGAAGGCGGTGAGCTGTCTCGCGCCCGGAGCACCGCTGGTGGTGTGGACGAACTTTCTCGGCAAGGAGCCCATTGTCACGGTGGCGAGCGCGCTCGGTTTTGGCGCACTCGCATCCGAGTTCATCTGGGCCAAAGGCGAGGCACGGCTGGGCGGCAGCGAGCACCTGCTGCGTGTGTACGAGGTGGCGCTGGTGCTGCTGCGCGCGCCGCTGCCGCCGCTCGAGCACGGAGACCTCCCGCGCACGAATTCGGTGGTGGCGGGTTACGACGACGACGGAGAGGCGGGGCGCTGGGGCTCGCACCCGAACCACAAACCTTTCCGGGTGCTGGAGCCGCTTTTGCGCGCGTACTCACGGCCCGGGGATCTCGTGCTCGACCCGTTCGCGGGGAGCGGGTCAATTCCTGCCGCGGCGCTGCGCCTCTCCCGGCGCGCCGCCTGCAGCGAGCTGGATCCGGCCTTCGCAACGCTGGTCACGCGCCGGCTCGCCGCGCCCCGGACATGACGCAGTAGTGCCAAAAGGTAGTGCCAAAAGCGGCTCGCCCCGCTCTTTCCTGGCTTCGCAGCCTTTGACTCAGGGCGTGACGGCCAGCGAATCGCCGCCCGTGCAGAGGCAGAGGCCGGTGACGTTCGAACTCGGCCAGCAGCTGCGCGTCGCCGTGGCGAACTGGGTGCAGCCCATGCTCGAGACCTTGGAGACGCAGGCCACCGGCCGCCCGCCGTTCGCGTCGACCTGCTGCACGCACATGGCGTCGCCATCGCAGCGGCAGCGGCCGTTCAAGACCACTCCTTTGTCCGAAGCCTTGGCGGAGCTGCAGCCCGTGGCGACCGAGGCGAGAACGAGCGCGATCCAGGCAAGGTTTTTCATGATCCAGAACGAATCGCATCATCCTCGGGTAGGCGCGAAAGGCCCAACCGGCCTACCCGCCAACTATCCGCTAACTACCCGCCTTGGAGTTTCGCCAACGCAGCAGCCAACCGCTCTGGGCCCGCGCGACGGAGCGTCTGGAGGTTCGCCTCGGCGATCCGGTCCGAGACTCCGACGGACACCTCGAGACTCACCAACTCCGCCGCGGTCAGCCGGCTCGCATCCACGAAGGTCGAGCCGCCGGTGCGGATCCCGCGGACCTCGCGCAATACGCTCGCGCGCACCAGCTGCAGCGTCGGGTCGGGGCTGCGCCGGATGAAATGCACCGCGCGATGCGCGTCGAGAAGATCCATCGGCAAGTCGGGGTGGAAGGCGACGCAGAAGAACGGGGGGTCGCCGCCCGCGTGGGCGCGTGCCATCTGGTCGCGGACCTCGCCGCGGAAAGCCTCGAAGGCGCGCGCTCCGCCAGTGAAGCGCGGAAAGATCAGCAGTGCCACGTCAACCGAATCAGGCGGCAGCGCTTCGATCCCGGCGATGGCCTCCGCGGCCGCGCTGGTCTCCAGCAGGACGCGCCGGTGCAGCTTCCCGCTCTCGCGGCAGCGTTTGGCGTAGGGACAGAGATTGAGCGCTTCGACGAAGTCGAGGATGTAGCGATCATTGCGCCCGAGCGCGGCTTCCGCGTCCGTGGTCATCGCCCGGACTCCATGCTAGACGACCGGCCCGTGCCACGCCGCAAAGACCTCAAATCCATCCTCCTCCTCGGCTCCGGTCCCATCGTCATCGGGCAGGCCTGCGAATTCGACTACTCGGGCGTGCAGGCGCTGAAAGCCCTGCGTGAAGAGGGGTACCGCACCATCCTCCTCAACTCCAACCCCGCGACGATCATGACCGACGCCGAGTGGGCCGATCGCACCTATATCGAGCCCATCACGGTGGAGAGCGCCGAGCGCATCCTCGCCATCGAGCGGCCCGATGCGGTGCTCCCCACCATGGGCGGGCAGACAGCCCTGAACCTTGCCGTGCAGCTGGCGCGGCGCGGGATCCTGGCCAAGTACGGGACGCAATTGATTGGTGCGCAGCTCGATGCCATCGAGAAGGCGGAGGACCGGCAGAAGTTCAAGGACTGCATGACCTCGATCGGGCTCGAGGTGCCGAAGAGCGGGGTCGCGCGATCGCTCAGCGACGTCGAGCGCGTCGGCGCGGAGCTTGGCTTTCCGGTGATTCTGCGGCCCTCGTACACGCTGGGGGGCCTCGGCGGCGGCATCGCCTACAACTCGCTCGAGCTCGCGGACATGGGGGCGCGGGCGCTCGCCTATAGCCCCACGCACGAGGTCCTCATCGAGGAGTCCGTTCTGGGCTGGAAGGAGTTTGAGCTCGAGGTGATGCGCGACCGCGCCGACAACGTGGTCATTATCTGCTCCATTGAAAATATTGACCCGATGGGCGTGCACACCGGCGACTCGATCACGGTGGCGCCCGCGCAGACCTTGAGCGACGTTGAGTACCAGCTGATGCGCGACATGGCCTGTAAAGTCATCCGCGCGATCGGCGTCGAAACCGGAGGGTCCAACATTCAGTTCGGGGTGCACCCGCAGACCGGCCGCATCGTGGTCATCGAGATGAACCCACGCGTGAGCCGCTCGTCGGCGTTGGCTTCGAAGGCCACGGGTTTTCCCATCGCCAAGATCGCTGCCAAGCTCGCCGTTGGCTACACACTCGATGAACTCACCAACGACATCACCAAGACCACGCCCTCGAGCTTCGAACCTTCGATCGACTACTGCGTGGTGAAGATGCCGCGCTTCAACTTCGAGAAGTTTCCGCACGCCGACCAGACGCTGACGACTTCAATGAAGTCGGTCGGCGAGGTGATGTCGATCGGACGCACCTTCGCCATCGCGCTGCAGAAGGCGCTGCGCTCGATGGAGAACGGCACCGACGGCCTGGACAGCCCGCTCAAGCGCGATGGATCGCACGGCGGCTACAGCCCGGCCGAACTCGAGCGCATCCGCGGCGAGGTCAAGGTGCCCCGTCCGCGCCGCCTGTTCTGGCTCGCTGAAGCCTGTCGCGCCGGGCTCTCCGTGGAAGAGTTGTACGCGCTGTCGGCCATCGACCCCTGGTTCATCCGCGAGGTGCAGGCGCTCATCGACGCCGAGCACGAAATCGCCGCAGCGCACGCGGGCGCGGAAGTTCCTGACCTTGCGCGCTGGAAGCGGTTGGGCTTCTCGGACAAGCGCATCGGAGTCCTTACGCACCGCACGGAGAGCGAGATCCTCCGGCAGCGCGAACGAGAAGGCCTGCACCCGGTTTTCAAGCGCGTGGACACCTGCGCTGCCGAGTTCGAGGCAAACACACCGTACCTCTACTCCTCCTATGAGGACGAGGACGAAGTCCGCCCCGACGAGCGCAAGAAGGTGCTCATCCTTGGCTCGGGACCGAACCGGATCGGACAAGGGGTCGAATTCGATTATTGCTGCGTGCAGGCCTCCTATGCGCTGCGCTCGAAAGGCTTCGAGACGCTGATGGTGAACTGCAACCCCGAGACGGTGTCGACCGACTACGACACCTCCGACCGGTTGTACTTCGAGCCTCTGACATTGGAGGACGTAGTCGAAATCGCCCGGCGCGAGAAGCCGATCGGCGCCATCGTCCAGTTCGGCGGGCAGACGCCTCTGAAGCTCGCCCACGGACTCGAGCTTGCGGGCATCCCCATTCTTGGGACATCGGTCGAGGCCATCGACATCGCCGAAGACCGGGAGCGCTTCGCCCGGCTGGTTGAAGAACTCAAGCTGCTGCAGGCCGAGAACGGCATTGCTCGCAGCGCCACGGAAGCGCTCGCCATCGCGCGGCGCATTGGCTACCCGGTGATGGTGCGGCCGTCTTTCGTGCTGGGCGGGCGGGCCATGGAAGTCGTCTATGACGACGAGCAACTGGAGCGTTACTCGAAAGAGGCAGTTCGGGCTTCCGAGGAGCGGCCCATCCTCGTCGATCGATTCCTGAAAAACGCTATCGAGGTGGATGTCGACTGCGTCGGGGACGGCACCGACTACGTCGTCGCGGGCGTGATGGAGCACATCGAGGAGGCGGGGATCCACTCGGGCGATTCCGCGTGCGCGCTGCCGCCGTTCTCGCTGTCGGCCGAGGTGATCGCGGAGATCTCGCGACAGGCCGTCGCGCTCGCGCGGCATCTCAAAGTCGTCGGCCTGATGAACGTCCAGTTCGCCGTGCAGGACGACCGCATCTACATCCTGGAGGCAAACCCGCGCGCGTCACGCACGGTGCCCTTCGTCGGCAAGGCGACCGGCATCCCCTGGGCCCGGGTCGCGGCACTCTGCGCGGTGGGGCACACGCTGCGCATGCAAGGCATCTCGGAGACGTTCGTGCCGCGCCACATGAGCGTCAAGGAGGCGGTGTTTCCCTTCCACCGTTTCTCGAAAGCGGACACCATCCTGGGGCCGGAGATGCGATCGACGGGTGAAGTGATGGGCATCGACGACTCGTTCCCACGCGCTTTTGCGAAGGCCCAGCTTGCGGCGGGCAACGCGCTGCCAACCGGGGGCCGCGTCTTCATTTCGGTGCGCGACGAGGATAAGGAGGGCGCTACCGACCTGGCGCGCCGGCTGGTCGCAGCTGGTTTCGAGGTCGTGGCTACCGCAGGAACCGCGGCTTACTTCGGCGTCAACGGCGTGGCGGCGACGCCGGTGCTCAAGGTCGCTGAGGGCCGGCCACACATCGTCGACAAGATCATCGACGGAGAGGTTGCGCTGGTCTTCAACACCACCTCGGGACGGCGCGCCATCGAGGACAGTTACAGCATCCGGCGCGAAACCTTGATGCACGGCATTCCGTACTTTACCGCGCTCACCAGCTGCCGCGCGGCCGTGGCGGCCATCGAGGCGCTGCGGCAGGGTCCGCTTGGAGTGAAGTGCCTGCAGGAGTACCAGCAGCGAATCCGATAGCCGGCCGCGGTTTCCGCAATCAAAGCGAACGAACCCGGTCCAGTCCCCGAAGGCCACGGGAGACAATGACCGCCCGCTCGGCCGGCCGAAGGACGAGACTTGTGCGGGCAACAGGGACTCCTTAGGTTTCACTCATGGAGGCCTGCATGCGATCAATTCTCGTCGGAGCGACATTGGCACTGGCTCTCTCGACTGGCGCATTGGCGCGCGGGAACACCACTTCTGCGAGTCCCGATCCGGTCAAGTGCACCGACGGCAGTATCGCGACGAAGTCGGGTCGCGGCGCTTGTTCTCATCACGGCGGGATCGCACGAACGACACAAAGCGGCCCGGCTTCGCCGAGCGGCTCGACCTCGCCGAGCGGTTCGACTTCGCAGAGAAGCCCGACTTCGGGACCCGCCAACCCCGCGCTTCCGCCCACCGAGCGCGCGGCAGACAATGCAGCGTCGAAGAGCCCGTGGTCTATCTTCGGCGGTAAGCGGAAGGATCCCGCGCCGGCTCAGACCACAACAAGTCCGGGGCCCGCGCAGGGCCGCAGCGCCGCGCCGATCTCGCGCGCGCCGCGCCAGAGCGACGCGCCGGCCAGCGCGCAGCCAACCGCGAAGTGCCGCGACGGCAGCGCGTCCTACAGCGCGCATCACGGCGGCGCTTGCTCGCACCACGGCGGCGTCGCGCAGTGGCTTGACGGTCGCTAGCGCGCAGTCAAACGGCGGCAGCAGTGGCTCGGTGGCCGCTCAGCCGCCGCCAGAGTTCGGCCTGCTGCAAGAGACTTGGTCATTTTCCCAGGATGAGCTGCTCAAGCAGGGCCTTCTGCACATGCATCCGGTTCTCGGCCTCGTCCAGGACGGCCGACCGCGGGCCGTCGATCACTTCTGCCGAGATCTCTTCTCCCCGGTGCGCAGGCAGACAGTGCAACACGATGGCGTGATCCGCGGCGTGGCCCAGCAGCGAATCGTCAACCAGGAACCCTCTGAACGCCTGTCGCCGGGCCGCCGTCTCCTTCTCCTGGCCCATGCTGATCCACACGTCGGTGATGACGACATCGGCGCCTTGCGCGGCCTCGGCAGGACTTGCGGTTACCAAGGCGTCGCGCAGCAAATCGGGCGGCGGCCGGTAGCCCTCGGGCGCGGCGAGTCGCAAGTTGAATCCAAACAACGGCGCCGCTTCGCAGAACGAGAGCGCCATGTTGGAGGCGCAGTCGCCGATGAAGGCGAGAGTGCGCCCAGCCACCGAGCCGAGCCGTTCCTCGATGGTAAAGAGGTCGGCGAGGATCTGCACCGGGTGCCCGCCGTCAGAAAGGCCGTTGATCACCGGCACGGTGGCGGCGCGCGCGAGTTCTTCAAGGCGGTCGTCGCCGAAAGTACGGAAGAGAATGGCGTCGACGTAGCGGCTGGACACTCGCGCCGTGTCGGAGAGCGTCTCGCCGCGGCTGAGTTGGCTGTCCTGCATGGGCAGCGTGATGGCGCTGCCACCGAGCTGACCGATGGCAGCCTCGAAGGAGAGTCGCGTTCGCGTGGAGTGTTTTTCGAAGAGGAGCAACAGCGACCGACCTTCGAGGGTGCGCACAGCCTCGCCTCGCTTGCGCAATGCCTTGAGCTCATGCGCGCGGCGGAAGAGTCGTTGGTGCTCATCGAGAGTGAAATCGGCAAGCCGGAGAAAGTCTCGCTTCAAAGGGCGGCCTCCTGAAGTTGCTCAAAGAGCTGGGCGAGCCGCGGCACCCGCGCAGCTGCCTCCGCGGCCACGGCGGCAGCCGTCTGCAGCCCCTCGATCTGATTGAGCACAGCCGCAGGTCCGGTGCCGCCAGCGTTGCGCTTACGGCCGACCGAGGTGCGCGGGTCGAGCGCCTGCAACACCTCGTCGTCGAAGCGTGGGTCGATCTCGCGTGCCATTGCGGCCGTAGCTTGCGCGAAGGGAATGCCGGCCTTCTGGCACTTGCGCACCAGCGTCCCAACGGCTTGGTAGGCGGTGCGAAACGGGACTCCCTTCATGGCCAACGCTTCGGCAACGTCAGTTGCCTGCGTCGCGTCGGAGGCGAGCGCCTGCAGCCCGCGCTCGCGGGAAAAGTGCGCGCGCTCGAGGCCGAGCCGGAGCATGCGCAGCACCGAAAGAAGGAGCGGCCCGGTCTCCAGCAACGGTTGCCGGTCTTCCTGCAGGTCGCGGTTGTAGCCGCCCGGCAGACCTTTCATGGTGACCAGCAGGCCCGTGAGGTTGCCGATGGCGCGCCCGGACTTGCCGCGGATGAGCTCGAAAAGATCTGGGTTTCGCTTCTGCGGCATCATCGAAGACCCGCAGGCGATCTCGCCGTCGAGGCGTGCGAGGCCGAACTCAGCGGTGGTGAAGTCCACCAGGTCGGTGGCAACACGAGACGCGTGCAACAGTGAACGGGCCGCGGCGTAGGCGAAGTCGAGCGCGAAGTCGCGATCGCCGACGGTGTCGAGTCCGTTGGAAGTGAGCTGTGCGAATTGCAAAAGCTGTTGTGTGATGGCGCGGTCGGTGGGCAGTGAAGTGCCCGCGATCGCGCCGACGCCGAGCGGCAGCGCGTCGCAGGTCTGCAGGACGAATTGGAGCGCTTCAACGTCGCGCGCAAACATGGCGCCGTAGGCAGTCAAGAGATAGGCAAGGCTGATGGGCTGCGCACGCTGCCGGTGCGTGTAAGACGGCAGATAAGTCTCCTGCTCGGCCAGGGCGCGGGTCGCGAGCATCTTCAGGAGGGCCGACAGCTCGATGAGCGCCGCCGCGCACTGCTCGCGGACATGCAGCTTCAGATCGAGCGCAATCTGGTCGTTGCGCGACCGCGCGGTGTGCAGCATGCCGCCGGTCTCACCGAGCGCCTGGGTCAGCATGGCTTCCACCGCCATATGCACGTCTTCCTCCTCGGGGAGCTGCTGCGGATCAACGCTCCACAGCTTGACCAGCTCAGCGCGGATCAGCTGCGCCGCATCGCGCGGGACGATGCGAGAGCGCGAGAGCATGGTGAGGTGAGCGAGGCTCCCGACCAGGTCCTCGCGCAGCAGTTGGCGGTCGAGCGGCAGCGAACTGGAGAACGCAAGCACCTCGGGAAGGAGCCCGCGCTCTCCCGCGGCGTCGGTCTTGGCGACAACGCTCACTTCACGCCGCCATGCTGCCGCGAGAATTCGTAGAGCTGCAGTCCCAACAGCTGGATGAACCCTTCGGCTGCGCGGTGGTCGAACTTGTCGCCTTCGCCGTAGGTCGCGAGCGCGTGGTTGTAGATGCCGTGCTTTGCGGTGCGGCCGATGACGCGCACCGAGCCTTTGCAAAGCTTCAGCGTCACTTCGCCCTCGATGGTCTTCGCGTGTTCGTCGTTGAAGGCCTGCAGCGCAAGCCGCAGCGGCGAGTACCAGAAGCCGTCGTAGATGATCTCCGAATAGCGCTTGTCGAGCGTGGCTTTCATGCGCAACGAGTCACCCAGCGTGGTGAACCGCTCGAGGTCCTGGTGCGCGGTGATCAGGACCACCGCCGCTGGACATTCATAGGTTTCGCGGCTCTTGATTCCGACCACCCGATCTTCCATCAGGTCGATGCGGCCGACGCCGTTGTCTCCGGCGATCTTGCCCACCTTGGTGATCAGGGCTACGGGCGAAAGTTTCTTGCCGTCGACCGAGACGGGCAGGCCCTTCTCGAATCCGATCTTCAAGACCGCCGGCTCATTGGGCGCGTCGGCGAAGCTCTTCGTCCAGGCGAACGCGGCCTCGGGGGGCTCCTGCGATGGATCTTCGAGAACGCCACCCTCGATGCTGCGGCCCCAGAGGTTTTCATCGATGGAGAAGGGGCTCTTTTTCGAGGTCGGAACCTCGATGCCGTGCTTTTCCGCGTAGGCCATGGCCGCGTCGCGCGAAATGTTCCGCTCGCGCTGCGGCGCCAGGATCTTGAGGTCGGGCGCCATGCCTTTGACCGCGAAATCAAAGCGGACCTGATCGTTGCCCTTGCCGGTGGCGCCATGGGCGACCGCGGTAGCGCCGTGCTTGCGCGCGGCGGCAACGAGATGCCGCGCGATCAGCGGACGCGACAGGGCAGCGCTGAGCGGATAGACACCTTGATAGAGCGCGTTGGCCTGGAGCGCTGGAAAGCAGAAATCGCGGGCGAACTCTTCCTTGGCGTCGACGACCTCACAGGCGACGGCGCCCGCCTGCCGCGCCTTGGCTTTGAGCTTCTCGTGGTCCTTGGACTCGCCCACGTCGGCGTGGCAGCCGATGACGTCGTAGCCGTAATCTTCGGTGAGAATGCGGACGAGAATGGAGGTGTCGAGGCCGCCCGAATAGGCGAGGACGATCTTGTTCCGGCTCATGGAAAGTCTCCTGTTTGGAAGAGGTGGCGGAGGATCTGGGCGAGCTTGCGGGTGGTGGTCCCGCGCGCAGGGGTGGCGAAAATGGTGTCGTCGCCTGCCAGGGTCCCGAGGCACTCGGGCAGACGCGCGGTGTCGATGGCGAGAGCGAGGGCCGACGCCATGCCGGGCCGGGTGCGCAGGACCACCAGCGAATCGTTCTCGCCGAGATTCAGGATCTGCGACCCGAGGTCGCTGCGCAGAGGAGTGGCGGCAGCGTTGGTGGCCTCGAGCTCATAGATGGTGCCGCCGTCAGGCCTCGAGACCCGCAGCGCGCCCAGTTGCTGGAGGTCGCGCGAGAGCGTCGCCTGGGTGACGCTGATGCCCTCTTCTTCGAGCAGCGCGCCCAACTCATCCTGCGTCGCCACATGTCGGGCGCGGATGACCTTGCGGATAGCTTCCAGCCGCGCTCGTTTGGCACCCGCCGAGGCTGGCTTGGGCGTACCGCCCGTGAAGTCACGGAGCGATCTCATTGCGGTGCCCCGGGCAAGCCGGCCGGCGGCTTTGCGGAGAAGTTCACTGGCACCGGCGCGCCAGCGGCGTTCGTGATCAGCGAGCCGACGCCGTGGTCGGTGAAGAGCTCGCCGATGATGCTGTGCGGGACGCGGCCGTCGATCAGGTGCACGCTCTTCACGCCGCTGCTCAACGCCTTCAGGATGCTGCGCGCCTTCGCCAGCATGCCGCCGGTGATGGTGCCGTCCGCGATCTGCACTTCGAGATCGCCTGCGGTCAGGTCGGCGATGAGTTCACCCGCCTTCATCACTCCGGGCACGTCCGAGAGGTAGATGAGCTTCTGCGCGCCGACTGCGATGGCGACCTCGGCAGCAACCGCGTCGGCGTTGATGTTGTAGCTCTGGCCGTCCTCGCCCAGCCCCACCGGCGAAATCACCGGCACGTAACCTTGCTGCAGCAGCATCTCGAGAAAGTCTTTGTTGACGCGTGTAACCTCGCCGACCTGCCCGAGATCGCGGCCTTCCTGCACCAGCTTCCGCGCCCGGAGAAGCGCGCCGTCCTTACCGGAGAGGCCGACCGCGTGCCCGAATTCCTGGTTCAGCTGCGTGACGAGGTCGGTGTTGATGGCCCCGGTGAGGACCATCTCGACGACTTTCAGGTCGCTGGCGTTGGTGACGCGCATGCCGTCGACGAATTCGGCCTTGCCGCCCAGCTTCTCGAGGGTCCGGGTGATCTCGGGACCGCCGCCGTGCACCACGATGGGCCGCAAACCCACGCTTCTGAGCAGTCCGATGTCGTCGCAGAAAGACTTCTTCAACGACTCCTTCACCATCGCGGCGCCACCGTACTTCACCACGCAGCGGGTGCCGCTGAACTTGCGGATGTAGCCAAGCGCCTCGACCAGCAGCTGCACTTTAAAGGTGGGGCTGTAGTTCGAGAGCCGGTCGTCTTTGCCCACGCCGCCGTCGGGCCGCGCCACGATGAGCGAGGTGTAGTCGGCGTTGATCTTGACGTAGTCGTAGGAGAGGTCGCAGCCCCAGGCGAGTGCGCTTCCCGAGCCTCGCCGCAGGTCGACGTGGATCCGCACCTCAGGCTCGCGCATGCGGGCCTTCAACACCGACGCGTCGTAGGCAAGCGGAGCCCGGTCGTAGACCGCGACGTCCTGCACGCTGACCAGGGCGTCGGCGGGATCGATGGCGTACCCAGCGGTGCCGGCCCGCGCGCCGATGGACGACAGCACCCGGCCCCAGTTCGGGTCGGCACCAAAGATGGCAGCCTTCACCAGGCTCGAACCGGCGACGGCCTTGGCGAGGTCCAGCGCGATCTCCTCCGAGGGTGCGCCCTTCACATTGATCTCCAGCAGCTTGGTGGCGCCCTCGCCGTCAGCCGCGATCTCCTTCGCCATCTGCCGGCAGATCTGGTCCAGCACCTCGGAGAAGGCTTCGAGCGCAGGGCCCGGATCGGTGATGGGCGCATTGCGGGCGGCACCGTTCGCCAACGCAAAGACGCAGTCGTTGGTGCTCATGTCGCCGTCCACCGTGAGCGCGTTGAAGCTCTTGCCCATGGCTTTTTGCAGCGCCGACTGCAGCATCGGCGGGGTGATGGCGCAGTCGGTGGCGACCACCGCGATCATGGTTGCGAGGGCCGGCGCGATCATGCCGGAGCCCTTGCAGATGCAGGTGAGCGTGACGTCCTTGCCGTCCAGCTGAACCATGCGCGTGACCGTCTTGATGCGCGTGTCGGTGGTCATGATCGCTTCCGCGGCGAGCAGGGCGTCGGGGCGAAGGCCGTGGACCAGGGCGGGGGCGGCCGCGACAATTTTGTGGGCCGGCAGGCGATGACCGATGACGCCGGTCGAGGCGCTGAGCACTCCTTTGGCGGAGATCCCCAACTCGCGGGCGATGGCGTCGCAGACCAGCCGAACGTCCTTACCGCCCTCGGGCCCGGTGAGCGCATTGGCGTTGCCGCTGTTGATCACCACCGCGTGCATACGGTCCGAGGGCAGCCGCTTCTCCGCATCGAGCACGGGCGCGGCGCGGGCAAGGTTGCGGGTGAAGCAGCCCGCGGCAGAGCAGGGTGCCTCGCTATAGACGAGGGCGAGATCTTTTCGGTTGGGCTTGATGCCGGCCTGGATACCGGAGAAGAGAAAGCCTTTGGGCACCTTCACGGATGAACCCCCCGGAGCGTGTCGAGGCCGGCCGACTCGGCCCAGCCCATGGCGAGATTCAGATTCTGCACCGCCTGGCCTGCCGCGCCCTTGACCAGATTGTCGATGGCAGCGACCGCTACGACCACGCCCTCGTCGCAGGCGACCGCAAGGTCGCACCGGTTGGTGCCCACCACGCTCCGGAGGTTGACGTCGTCGGGCGAAGCGAGCACGCGGACGAACCGAGCGAGTGCATACTTATGCGCGTAGGCAGCGGTCACCGCCGCCGCATCCCGGCCCTTGCGCAGCCGCGCATAGCAAGTGGCGAGGATGCCGCGCTTGAGCGGGAGCAAGTGCGCCGTGAAAGTAAGCGCGACGCCTCCCAGCGTCTGTGAGATCTCGGGAGTGTGCTGGTGCCGGAGGACGCGATAGGCACGGTAGTCCTCATCCACCTCATTGAAGGAGAGATCAAAGGTGGCTTTTCGCCCGGAGCCGGTGGTGCCTGACGCGGCGTCGACGATCAGGCTGCCCGGTTCCACCAGGTCGCCCGCGACCAGCGGCCACAGCGCCAGCGCCGCGGCGGTTGCATAGCAGCCGGGGTTGGCGATGAGCCTCGCTTTCGAGAGCTCCGCGTCTTCCTGCTGTGTCTGCAGCTCTGGCAACCCGTAGCGCGCCTCGGCAAGCAACTCCGGGTTGGAGTGCTCGAGACCGTAGTGCTTGCGAAAGACGGCGGCATCACGCAGGCGGAAAGCGCCTGACAGGTCGATCACGCGTACGCCGGCCGCGAGCAGCGGTGGTGCGAGCTTCAGGGAAACCTCAGCCGGCGTTGCCAGGAAGACGACGCTGCACGCGCGCGCCACCGAATCGGAACCGTCCAGCGGAGCGTAACGAAGCCCTCCGCAGGAAAGGCCTGTGTGCTGGTCAAGCGATTCGCCCTGCCAGCGATCGCTGGCAGCGAGGCGCAGTTCGACGTGCGGGTGGAGCGCGAGGATGCGGGTCAGTTCGATGCCGGCATAGCCGGAGGCACCGATGACCCCCGTAGAGAGGAGCTGCATAGTGGTCGCATACTTATGCAAGCGGCAAACAAGATGCAAGCTCAAACGTACGGCCCACGCGATTCGTCGCGGGCGGTTTTCGTTGACGCTGTCTGCGGCGCTTGCGATGATCAGTTCACTCTCGGCCGGGCCCAAGCCAAGGGCCGGCCGCTTTCTTTTCACTCCGCTTCCTTTTTACTTCTCTGGCAGCGCGGACAGACAGGGCTTATGGCAGGCGACTCCATTCCGATGACCAGGGCCGGCGCTGAAGCGCTCAAGCGCGAACTCAAGCACATCAAGTCCGTCGAACGGCCGAAGAACGTGAAGGACATCGAGGTTGCCCGCGAACACGGCGACTTGCGTGAGAACGCCGACTTTCACGCGGCCAAGGAACGCCAGTCTCACCTGGCCGGCCGGATCGAATTCATTGAAGACCGGCTGGCACGGGCGGACATCATCGACGTGACCAAGCTCTCGGGAGACCGCGTCGTTTTCGGCGCGACCGTGAAGCTTGCGGAGAGCGACTCCGGCGTCAAGGCCGAGTACGCCATCGTCGGCGAGGTGGAGGCCGACTTGAAGAAGGGCCGCATCAGCATCACCAGCCCCATCGCGCGCGGGTTGATCGGCCGCGAGGTCGGCGACACGGTCAAGATCCGCACGCCGGGCGGGGAGCGGGAATACGAGATCGTCGAGGTGCGCTTCGTGGAATACCAGCTCGATGGTGCGAGCGAGTAGCGTGGCGTCCGAGGGGTTGCTGCTCGCGCTGTCGCCGCTGCTTTCGCCGCTGCGGTTTGTCAGCCGGACCGGCAGGCTTTCGCAGCTGAAGGAGCTTGAGCCGCTGGTTCGGGCCGTGGTCGGGGCAGCTCGCCAGCAGCAGGGCGCGGACCCGGGCGCGCTCGACCGGCTTGCCGCTGCCGCACGCGGCTTCGATTCTGGGAGCGAAGCGCAGCGTCGCCAAGCCATCGCGTCGCTCGTTCGCGAGCTGTCGGCCTTGGTCGAGATCCCGGACGATGTCGCGTCCCTGGTGGAAGCGATGTCAGCCCCCCCTGGCAAGGTGATCGGCAAGGGGAAACCGATGCGCCAGACCGCACTGTTCGAGAAAGCAAAGGGAGCCGCACAGGCCCTGCCTGTTGATCGGCCACCACCGCCCGCGGCAATGTTGTTGGACCCGCTGCTGACACCGGTGCTGCAGCTGCGCGGTGTGGGGCCCGCCATGGCGGACAAACTATCCTTCAAGGGTCTCGCCACCGTGGGCGACCTGCTGCTGAACCTGCCGCGTCGCTATGAAGATCGCCGCGCGGCGCGCACCATTGACGAGGCGCCGCTTGGCGAGCGCTCGATGATCGTCGGCACCATCGTCAAGGCGGGCGAGGCGCAGGGGCGAAGGCGCAGGCTGGAGGTGCTGCTGCGCGATGAGGAGGGCGCGGTTCTGTTGCTGCTGTGGTTTCACTATCGCGGGTCCCTGCTGCAGCGACTCGCCGTCGGCACGCGCGTGCTGGTGAGCGGCGAGGTGCGGGCCGGTTATCGCGGCGGAGGGAAGACCATCACTCATCCGGACGTCGAGGCGCTGGGGCCCGCGGGCGCGACCCCCTCCGCGCTCAAGGACGACGACTCGTTTGGCCGCATCGTGCCGATCTACACCGAGATCGAAGGCGTGCCGGCGCGGACCTTCCGCCGCATCGAACGCAGGGCGGTTGATGAATATCTCCAGTTCGTACCCGACGCGTTGCCGCAGAAAATCCGCGACCGGCGCAAGCTGCTGGGTCTCGCCGAGGCGCTGCGCGAAGCGCACTTTCCGGACCGATTCGCGGACGCTGCCGCGAGCGGCAGGCCGGGCGGCGAGCCGCGGCGCCGTCTCGCGTTCGAAGAATTGTTCATGGTGCAGCTGGGGCTCGCGCTGCGGCGGCGCGGCGTCAAGGTCGAGCCCGGCATCGCCTTCCGCGGCGACCGGGTCACGCTCGCGCGAATCGTTCAAGCGCTACCGTGGCCGCTGACGAGAGCGCAGGCCAGAGCGGTCAGCGCCATCGCCGACGACATGCGCCGGACCGAGCCGATGAGCCGGCTGCTGCAAGGCGATGTCGGCAGCGGCAAGACGGCGGTTGCGCTCTGCGCGGCGCTGGTGGCGGCGGAGGACGGCTACCAGACCGCCTTGATGGCGCCGACGGAGCTCCTTGCCGAGCAGCACGCGCGTTCCCTGCGAATGCTGCTTCGGGACTCGAAGATTCACGTCGAGCTCGTCACCGGCGCGCTCGGCCAGCGCGAGCGCGTTCATGCGGCCCGCTTGCTCCGCAGCGGCACCGCGCAGATCGTGGTCGGCACCCACGCCCTCGCCGAGGACTCGACCGCCTTCCACAAGCTCGGTCTGGTGGTCATCGACGAGCAGCACCGATTCGGCGTGATGACGCGCGCGCGCCTGATGGGCAAGGGGCACCGGCCCGACGTGCTGGTGATGACGGCGACGCCAATTCCGCGGACGCTCGCGCTGACGCTCTATGGCGATCTCGACGTCAGCGTCCTTGATGAGCTCCCGCCAGGGCGCACGCCTGTCGCGACCAAGGTCTACAAAGACGCTGCGCGCGAAAAGGCTTACGAAATCATCCGGCGCGAATTGGCGCTGGGGCACCAAGCCTATGTCGTGCTGCCGCTGGTCGAGGAGAGCGAGAAACTGGTTGACCTCAAGGCGGCCACCAAGGAGCGCGACCGGCTCGCGGCGGAAGTTTTTCGCGACGTCCCGATCGGGCTCGTTCACGGCAAGCAGTCCACGGACGAGCGGCAAGCAGCGATGGAGCGCTTCCGCGTCGGCGCGGATCGCATCCTGGTGGCGACCACGGTCATCGAGGTGGGCGTCGACGTGCCCAACGCGAGCGTCATGCTCATCGAGCACGCCGAGCGGTTCGGCTTGAGCCAGTTGCACCAGCTGCGCGGGCGAGTGGGCCGGGGCGCAGCCAAGAGTTACTGCCTGCTGATCACCGGAGCGAGCGGTGCCGAGTGGGGCCCATCCGCCCGGGAGCGGCTCAAAATAATGGAGCAGACGACCGACGGGTTTCGCATCGCGGAGGCGGATCTCGAATTGCGCGGTCCCGGCGAATTCCTCGGCACCCGGCAAAGCGGGCTGCCGGACTTTGCAGTCGCCGAGCTCGCACGGGACCAGCAGATTCTTGTCGAAGCGAGAGAGGAAGCATTTGAGTTGGTGGCGGACGATCCGGAATTGAGCAAGCCGGAAAACGTGGCGGTGAGGGAACAACTTATGCACCGCTGGCGCGGTCGCCTGAGCCTCGCGCGAGTGGGCTAAACATCTGGCTGAGGGCTGCCTCCTAACCCGACACGCCAACCCGCGCCAGGCTTGCCCGCCCCGCTTTTCGGGCGGTCGAACCGAAAGCTTTGAGTATGTCCCACGCGTGGAGTTATCGATGCCGCGAAGGGGGGCCGCCTACACAAGCAAGGGAATCAATGCAAATCGATATTCGTCCGACGATCCTGATCGTCGATGACGAAGAGCGCAACCGCTCTCTTGCTCCTCCGCGTGCGCTCCCTCCTGGCGGCGAGGGAGCAGCAGCGACTTTACCAACGGCAGCTCGCGGAGCTCGCCACGCTGCGGAGCGACCAGCCGGCTCCTGCGCGTTGAGCGGGCTCGCCCGGTCTCGATGGACCTTGCCATGCCAGTCAAGGATGCTATGGCGGCTTGCCTGAAAACAGTCCACCTACGGCTTCACGTCGCCGGCTATCCGCGGAGACGAGACGAGGAGCGTGTAATGCGAGCCCGAGTCGACCGAACCCCGGCCATGCCGATCGATCTGACGGCGCCGGGCACGATGCCGACTGGCTTTTCTGGCGACCACCGGCCGGAGGTGTCGCGATGAAGGTGCTCCCCGACCGGAGCATACTGCTGGTGGACGACGACGAGAGCGTCCGCGAATCGCTCGAGAGCCTGTTAAGCAAGGACGGCTACCGGATCACCACCGCCGAGAGCGGCGAGGATGGTCTTGCGGCGCTGCGCGACACGCCGGGGATCCAGCTGGTCATCAGCGACCACAACATGCCGGGCATGTCCGGCGTCGAGTTCCTCAAGCTGGTCCGTTCCCGCTATCCCGCTGTGATGCGCGTCATGCTCACCGCCGACTCCGACCCCGAGACGGTGGTGCGCTCCATCAATGAGGGGGAGGTGTACCGCTTCATCCGCAAGCCGTGGGACAACGCCAACCTGCGCGAGTTGGTCTACTTCGCATTCGAGACCCTTCTGCTCGAGGACGAGAAGCGCCGCTTGCTCGAGGTGGTGCGCCGGCAGCGCGACGCGTTCCGCCAGCTGGACTTGTCGGCTGATCCCGAAGCCGAATTGCTCCTCGCCGAAGCCGACCTTCTCCGGGACTGACATGGCCCGGCTCGACGCATTCATAGCCTTGCTCTTCAAGGAGGCAGCCACTGCGCTGGTGCTCGAAAGCGGCTCGGTGGCGCTGCTCGAGGGCGGGCCGCAGCCGAAGGCCATCATGAAGCGGCCGTTGACCACCTCGCACATCATTGCCGCCGTCAGCGAGTTACTGCCCCCCTACGAAGCGCTCACTTTCAACGGAACCGATCCGCGCGAGCTGAGCTACGAGTCTTCCTCCGGCCGCGTCTCGGTGCGGTTCGCACCCATCGCAGGGGGCGTGCGCGCGACGCTGCGGCCCGACGCGCAGAAGCGCGAGCTTCTGGACGCGCCCAAGGTGCAGGCAGCCTTTCACGCGGTCGCCGTGCCCCGGCCTTCGGCGGTGAAGCCGGTGGCGGCCACGGTGGAAAAAAAGCGCGGCATCGACGTGCCTGCAGCGCCGGAAGATCCCGCGGCCGCCATGAAAATGCTGCTCGATCTCGTGGTCGAGAAGGGGGCCTCCGACCTGCACCTGACCTCGAACTTCACGCCCTGCTTGCGCGTGGACGGCGACATCGCTCCGCTCGAGGGCTTCGGCGTCCCCACGCACGAGCGGCTCCAGCAGATGCTCTGGTCCATCACTCCGGAATTGAACCGCGAGCAGTGGGTCGCCATCAAGGACAGCGACTTCGCGCACTGGACGGAAAGCGCGCGCTTCCGGGTCAACCTCTTCACCGACAAGTCCGGCATCGCTGCGACCCTGCGCCAGATCCCGAACACCATCCTCAGCGCCGAACAGATGGGACTCTCGAAGCAGATCCTCGATCTCGCGTTTTTGCCCAAGGGTCTGGTGCTGGTGACCGGGCCGACCGGCTCGGGGAAGTCCACCACGCTCGCGGCCATCATCGATTATATCAATCGCAATCGGGACGATCATATCATTACAATTGAGGATCCTATCGAGTTCGTGCACCCGCACAAGCGCTGCCTGGTGCACCAGCGCGAGGTCTTGACCCACACCAGTTCGTTCAAGCACGCTCTCCGGGCCGCGCTGCGCGAGGACCCCGACATCGTGCTGGTGGGCGAGATGCGGGACCTGGAGACCATCGGTATTGCGCTGGAGACGGCCGAGACAGGCCATCTGGTCTTTGGCACTCTGCACACCAACACCGCGCCGTCGACCGTTGACCGCATCATCGATCAATTTCCCGCTGACCGGCAGTCGCAGGTGCGGACCATGCTGTCCGAGTCGCTCAAGGCAGTGATCACCCAGGTGCTTTGCAAGAAGATCGGCGGCGGACGCGTCCCGGCGCACGAAATCCTCGTCGGCACCAGCGCGGTAGCGAACCTCATCCGCGAGGGCAAGACCTTCCAGCTGGCGTCGGCCATGCAGACCGGTCGCAACGTCGGCATGCAGACCATGAACGACGCGCTCCTTGACCTGGTGAAGCGCAAGCTCGTGCTGCCGAAGGAGGCGCTGTCAAAGTCGGTAGCAAAGGTTGAGTTGCAGAAGCAGCTCGAGGCCATCCAGGTGGTGGTCGAGGAAGCCGCCGAGGAAGGCACCTTCGGTATCTGAGCTATTCATCAAGGACAACTCATGATCACTACTCCTCCAAATCAGATCCTCGACGAGGTCATCGGCAGCGTCATTTCCCTGCTCGCGGAGGGCGGCTACCGGAAGACGGCGCGCAACTTCGTCGCTCTCGCCGACGGCGTCGCGCGCGTGGTGCAGTTCCAGACCAGCCAGCTGAAGAAGCCGGACCAGGCGAGCTTCACGCTCGCCGTGGTGATCACTTCGGAGGCCTTTCATGAGGCGTACACCGGCACGCCGTTTCCAAAGAATGCCGGCAGCGCGGAGACGGTGATCCAGGCTGGGCTCGGGCGACTCCTGCCGGACGGCGAGCCAATCTGGTGGAGCCTCAAGCCGGGCGTGAGCAGCAGCCTGATCGCGAAGGAAGTCGAGGCGCTGTTGAGGGACCCCGTCCTGCCTTTCCTTTCGCGCTTTCGCACTCAAGCGGAGCTATTGAATGAGCTCACCGACGGGGAGAGGTTGCCGGGCTTTTCCGCCATGCGCGAGCGCTGCCGCGCGGTGCTGCTGGTCAAGGCGGGCCGCAAGGTTGAAGCAGCGCAAGTGTTGGCTCGGCTGATCGAGTCCAATTCGACCGACGGCCTGGATGGGTTTCGCGAGTCGGTGAACAAGCTCGCGAAACACCTCGGCTTGCAAGCGTAACAACGACGCCTATGCCTTTGGACGCGCGGCCGTGAAATCGCGCTGCGAGGGGGAACGGTGCCAGTGCGGCCCTTCAATCGACAGATTGCCGGGAGTGCTTAAGACATGAGCCGCCAGTCGAAGACGACCTTGAAGTCTTCGTAGCAAGGCTCGCAGATCCATCGCTGATCGCCGGTGGTGAAACCTTCGGTCGCGACCGGCGGGCCCTCGGGCTGGACGGTGCGGAAGGGCGTCCAGCAGAACTCGCAGTGGTCGTGCTCGGAGCCCGGACGAGGCGGCACGTAGCGTTCGAAGCGCAGCAGCTCGTCATTGGAGAAGGTTTGACCCTGCAGGCGCCAGTCGTCTTGATCGATCATATCGTTCGTCCCTCTAAGGTACCGGGATGCCCGCTCCCGCGGGCTCCCCGAGAAGTTTTTCGCAGGTGGAGATCTTCGCGGGGTCGCCGCGGCCGGCAGCTGCCGCGCTCGAATCGCCCGAGACAAGGTTCAGCGAGAGGCCGTACGCGACACAGCCGCGCGCGTCGGAAACCTGCACCGCTTCGGGGGGCGCGGCGGCCAGCGCCTTGGCCAGCGCGCGGACCCAGGCGACCGCCGCGCGGTTCCGAAGTTCGTTGGGCGGCGGCACCGAGGGCGCGAACCTGGCGGCCACGGCGAGCTTCGGCGCGGCCTCCCAAGTGGTGTCTCGCGCCTCGTCGGTTGCGCGCAGCACGCGCGTCTGGCCAGAAAGTTCGACCTGCGCTTCGGCCCGCGCGACAAAGCGGTGCAGCGTCGCCGGAACGTGCTGGGGCTTGCCCTTGGCATCCGGCGCCTGCGCGACCGTCGTGCTGGTGGAGTGATCGACGACGACGACCAGGCGGCCGACGAAGACCTCGGGCGCGGTGGCGTCGTAAAGAAGGTTGGTCTCGGTCGAGAGCTCGTTGATGGCTGCCGAGAGCACCGGGTCTGATGGCGCGGACGGGTCGGCAGGTCCCACGCGGAGGCGGGGCCGCAGGCGGCTCGCAAGCTCCGAGACGGTCTTGGCGTTGCACGATGGCTTCGCGCCCTGGGGCTGCGCCGCTGCGGCGCGACCGCACCAGAGGAGTCCTTCTTCCGGAGCAGCCGCAGCCACCAGCGCAATCAGGTTGTCCTCGGCACAGGTCTGCACCAAATCCTGGGCGAGGTCAGGCTTCTCCAGAGCACGCGCCGAGTCGGCGGCCCGAAGCAGCTCCCCGCAGTCGCCCCGCGCCACCATGGCCTGCTCGGCCAGCGTCCGGTGGTGGGCACACCCGAGCAAGAGGATGAGGGCCAGCCATTTCGGTGAGCAATTTCGCATCGCATCCCTCCAACGCAGGGCCATCGGCGATTCTTTCCCGCCCGCTCGCTTTACGAGGGAGCTCCTTGTTGCTGTGCTAGATTACCGGGCTGATGGCGAAGATAGGCGAGCTTCTGATTGCGGAGGGTCACCTCACGCAGGACGGGCTCGAGGAAGCACTCGACTGGCAGGTGCTTTACGGCGGCCGGCTGGGGACCAATCTCCTCGAATTGCAGCTGGTGGAGGAGCGGGACCTGGCGCGTGCGCTGGGCCGGCAACTGGGCGCGGAGGTGACCTGGGGCGAGCTGCAGCCTGATGCGGCGCTGTTGGGCGCCCTCCCGCCGCACTTCGCCGAACGCCAGGAGATCATCCCCTGGAAGCTGGAGAAGCGCAGGCTCAAGGTGCTCTGCATCGAGATCAAGCTGCAGCAGCTCGACGAGCTCGGGTACAAGCTGGGCCGCACCTGCCAGGCGGTGATCGCCCCCGAGTATCGCGTCCACCAAGCCCTGCGCGCGCTTTACCAGGCAAAGCGACAGATGCGGGCGCTCGACTTTGGCTTGGTGCCCGAGGAGGGGCGAGAGGAGCGCCGGCGGTCGAAGCGCAAGCAGGAGAAGGGCGCGCCGGAGGAAGCAGCGCCGGAACTCATCGATGAGAGCGCCTTTGATGACATCTACAACCAGGTGCTGGCGGGGCGATCGGCAGCCGTGGCGCAGGCGCCGCTTGCAGCTTCACTGCCGCCGGTTCACGCCCCCGCAACGCTGCGCGGGCACCCAGCCAATCCGCAGCCCGCGACGCTGGAACCGCTGCCGGACAACGCCATTCTCGAAGCTCTCCCCGACGACGCCATCCTCGAGGAAGCGACGCTGGAACCCGACCCGGCGGAGGTTGAAGAGGCGCTCCCGGAAGTCAGCTGGGATGATGTACCCAGAGAAGCGGAGCCACCTTCCATCGACGAATCGCCGCTCGACTTCAAACAGGCACTCAAGCTGCTCGAAGGCGTGTCTGACCGCGACTCGATCGCGCACATCGTCTTGCGGGCCTCGCGCGGAATGGCCGCCCGCGCGCTGCTGCTCCAGGTTCAGGGCGGCATGGCGCTGGGCTGGGACGGCCTGGGCGAGGGGCTGTCGGGGGGCGCAGCGCGCGCCGTGGCCATCCCGCTATCGGCAAAGTCGGCCTTCTCGCTGGTGGTGAAGACGCGGAGCCATTACCTGGGCCCACTGCAGAAGACGCCGTCGAACATTCGCTTCCTCGCCGCGTTGGGGAAGAAGGTCCCGCTCTCGTCGCTGCTGGTGCCCATCCTGCATCGGGGCCGCGTCTCGCATTTGCTCTACCTCGACAACGGCCATCGCCAACAAGCGCCCACCGACGTGGGCGAGATGCTCATCCTCAGCCAGCGCATTGGCCAGACGGTGGACGCGCTGGTCGCGCGCAAGCACAAGGCCGCGCGCGGATGATGGGGAGGCGAGCGCTCTTTGCGCCCTGCGGCATCCGGCCCGTTGCGGCCGCCCTGATTCTCGCAGCCCTCGCGAGTGCGTGCGCCGGAGACCTGGTCTCTCCGTTCGCGGCGGTGGCGGTCACCTCCGACGCGAGCAAGCACCAGTACAAGCTGGCGCAGGTTCAGGTGACCACTTTGACGGGCAGCCTGCGGCACTTGCAGGGCTCGGCGGGCACCGTGCGCGCAGGCGGAACGGTGCGCGTTGTCGAGGCCGCGGTCACGCGGAAGGGCTCGACCGTGGATGCGCTGCGCACGCAATTCTTCACCGCGCAGCCGCAGCAAGTGAACCTCGCCTGGAGCGTGCTCAACGACATCGTCTATCCGGAGGACTTTGCTTCGCTCGAGCTTCTGAGCGGCTATTACAACCTGGAAAAGGCGCGCGGAGTCTTCCGCGATTTCGGCCTGACCGCGCTGCCGGCGATGCCAATCGTCGCGCACGCCAGCGTCCTCGACGACAGCGGGCTGAACCCTGTCGCCTCGGGTGAACTTTACTATCCGCCGCTCGCGACTTTTTTCTTTCCGGTCCCCTCATCGACCGACGTGCAGCTCCCGCTCGTCTTCAATCCGGGCGCGATGGCCCACGCGCTGGGGCACGAGGCAATTGCGCAGCTGGTCTGGGGCGGCGCGCCCGTGGCCGGACCCGAGACCGGGCCGGCGAACGACCCGGCGTGGAACAGCGCGCGCCATGTCGCCCGATCGATGACGGAAGGACTCGCTGACTACCTGGGCGTGGCCGCCACCGGCGACCCGCGCTGGTTCGACCACTCCGAGCAGCAGCGGGCAGCGCAGAGCGCGCTCGATGTCCTCCGTTGCGGAACGCCTGACATGTTGCAGGCGCTGCCGGTGGATGATGCGGTCGCACCCTACGTTCCATTTCCGCTCGGCACGGTGCTCGCGGGGGCGCTCTGGGAAGCGTCGCAGGCCAGCGGCGTCCAGACCATCGCCACGGGCGTGCTACTGGCGCTGCCGGACATCGGCGCGCGCGTCGCCGGGGACGAAAGCCAGCTGAACGTCGCGCTGGTGCTGGACGCGCTCGTCAAGACGGCAGCCCCCGAACAAAGGAACGAACTCTGCGGCTTGTTCCTCAATCGCTTCGCCAGGCTTTCGGTGACGAGCCTGCCGTCGTGCAGCGCGCCTGTGCCGCACCAGGAATGCCAGTGAAGCGCCTGGCCATCGCGCTCTGTCTGTGCGCGCCAGTGCTGCTCGCGCAGCAGGAGCCGACGCCGTTCTGGCTGCCGCCTCCGCCGGTGAAAGCGGGGCCGCCGGAGCAGAAGGACGCGTTGCCGCCCGTGAAGAAGGCCGCGCCGCTGGTGAAAAGGAAGGCCGCGCCACCGCCGAACTATCGCGCGCCGCCAACATCCCGGGAGCCCGCGAGTGTCCGCGAGCCTGCGATTGTTCGGGAGCCCGCGCCGCCGCATGAAACGGCCGGAACGCCTGCGCCCGATTTGACACCGCGCCCCGCGCACCCGCCGCGCAAAAGTGCGGCTGAGCGCGAAGGTCACGCCCTGATCGCCGGTGAAACTCCCGGTGCACTGGTTGCCGAGCCGCCAGCTCCCGAGCCCGTGTCGGAAGAGCCGCGTTGGACCCCGCAGCGCTTCAGCGTCGGCCTTGCCTTCGGCCTCTGGGGCAGCTCGCCCATCGATGGCAGCGACCGCGGCTACGATGCCGCCTACGGGCTACGCATCGGCTACGAACTCCTGGCCGACCGGGTCGAGTTGGAACTGCTCGCGCTGCGGGCCAGCCGGACCGCTGGTTCTGCCTTCGCAAACGCCAGCACCGCGCACAACCTCTTCTCGCTGCGAGCGTTGTATTTGATCAGCGCGGGCCGCTTCACGGCGCTCCTCGGCGGCGGCCTCGGCGCTGCGCTTTCGCAAACGCATTACTCCGTGCAGGACGTCGGCGGCACCCCGGTCGGCTTCGATGCCACTTCGGGTCGCCTTGTGCTCCAGGTCACAGCCGGAGAGCGCGCGCGCCTCTATCGTGGCCTCGACGTTCGCGCCGAAGTCTCGGCATTGTTGCGCGACGGCAAGCTCGACGTGCTGCCGCTGCTCGCTTTGGGCTGGGCATTCTGAAGTAGCGGTGCTTTTCGGGGTTTGCGATACTTGAGCTGTCACAAAGACGCTGTGGGTCGCGCTTCTCTTGCGCGATGGGAGGTTCAAAGTGCTGTTGAAGCGCCTCGCTCTCTGCGCTGCATTGTCCGTCGTTCCGCGCCTCGCGCTCGCCGATACCGGCAAGGGTGAGCTCGACTGGGGACGCCGCGTGCTCGTCGGCCACGGCCAGGGCGCCCCCGACCTGAACGCCCCATCCATCGCCGTGGCGCGGCTCGGCGCCGAGCGCGCCGCGAAGCTCGATGCCTTCCGCAACGCGCTCGAGACACTGAAAGGCGCGGAGGTTGAAAGTGGCGGCAGCGTCGGCACGCTGCTGCAGAACGACAAGACGCTGCGCTCCAGGGTCGAAGGCAAGCTCAAGGGCGTGCAGGCGATCAAGACACATTACTTCTCGGACGGCGGGGTCTCGCTCGACATCGAGGTGCCGCTCGATCAGCTCCCGGCCGATCTGGCGAAGAACCTGAAGGTGCCGGCTGGCTCGGCGCCGTTGCAGGGGACGAGCGAGGCGGGCGCGAAGGGACAGGCGAGCGTAGCGCTCGGCGGCGACGTGGTGACGCAAACCGCCCAGGGACAAGCGGCGGTGCTCAGCGGCGACAAGCCGCAGGCGCGCGAGAAGGCCATCGAGGACGCGCTCCGCCATGCCGTCGAGATGGCGGTGGGCACCAAGGTGACCAGCACCACCGAAACCCAGGATTTCCAGACGAAAATGGATCAGGTGATGAGCCACTCGACCGGCTTCGTGAAGAAGTACGATATCGTCAACGAAGGCATGGACGGCGACGTGGTGCAGGTGACCGTCAAGGCCTATATCTCGACGGTCGAACTCGACAAGGACCTGGAGGCCATGGGTCTCCTGATGGCGCGCAAGAACATGCCGCGGACCATGGTGCTGATCGCCGAGCAGAATGTCGGGATGGTCGCGCCGGCCGCGGCCTGGATGAAGAGCCCCAAGGACATGCCGACGGCAATTTCCGCGGATCTGCGCATCGCCGAGAACGTCATGCTGGACCAGCTCAAGAACAGTGGCTTCAGGCAGCTGGTCGATCCCGAGATCGCGGAAGAGAAGGCGGTCTCGATCGGCGGCATCAGCACCGACATCACCGCCGCGCAGGCCCGCAAGCTGGGCTCGCTCACGCACGCCGAGGTCATCATCATCGGACGAGTGATCGCGACCTCGCGCGGTGACGCGCCGGAAGAGTTGGGCAAAGGGTGGCGCACCTGCTCGGCCATCCTCACCGGCCGCGCGGTCAACACCGACAACGGCGACATCCTCTCCACCAGCGAGACCTCCCAGAACGCCATGCAGCTGGACGACCTGAACTGCGGCAAGGAGGCCATCAAAAAGGCCGCCAAGGCGTTCACCCAGGACATGGTCAAGAAGATCGGCGAGCGCTGGAGCAAGGACGTCTCGGGCGGCAACGAGGTGCACGTCACCGTCAAGAAGGTCACCTCGTTCAAACAGGCTTCCGAGTTCCGCGCCGCCCTGACGCAGTTCATCCGCGGCGTCAAGGGCGTCGCGCAGCGCAGCTTCAGCTCCGGCACGCAGGAGCTTGACGTGACGCTGACGGGCTCGACCGACCAGTTCGCCGAAGAGCTGGAGTCGAAGAAGCTGGGCAAGTTTTCGGTCAAGGTGACCGGCACCACCGCCAACACCGTCGACGTGGAGCTGGGGCAACAGTGAGGCTGCTGCTGCTTCTCGCGTCCGGCTGCGCGGCCGCTAGCCCAGCGATGGCGCGGGTCGCGTTGCGCGGGGCCGATCCGAAAGCAGAACTCACCATCGACGGCGCGCCCGCTGGCTTCATCGCCGACTACAATCACAGCCGGCTGCGTCTTCCCGCCGGCCACCATGTCTTTACCCTGCGTTCAGCGCAGGGCGGGGTGGCGGTGCGCGAGGCCGACGTCGGGCCCGGCGACGACATCGCGCTCGACTTCAATCCAGCTGGGGGTCTCCGATGAAGAAGTTTTCGCTCGGCGCAGGTGCGCTGTTCGCGTGCGCGCTGTTCGTTCAGCGAGTCTCGGCCGAGGCCCGGCCAGCGCAAGTCTCGGCCCTCGAGGGCAAGGCGGAGCGGTCGCGCAAAGGTGGGCAGCCCGCCAGGCTGGCCGTCGGCGCCACCGTCTCGCAGGGAGACTTCATCACCACCTTTGCCGGCGCGCGGCTGGAGCTGAAGTTCGCCGACGCGTCGCTGCTGCGCATCGGGCCCGGCGCAAAGCTGCAAATCAGCGCGGCGCATTTCGGGGGAGGCCCGGCCAAACGGCAGATGACCGCGCGGCTTTTTTTCGGCAACCTCTGGGCGAAAGTCACGACCGCCATCCAAGGCGAGCAGAAGTTCCAGATCGAGACCGAGAACGCGGTGGCCGGCGTGCGCGGCACCACTTTCCGCGTCGATGCGCGCCAGGACAAAAGCGTGCTGGTGCGGGTCTATGCTGGCGCAGTTGCTGTCGCGAAGAACGTGCCGATCTACGGCACCCCCGCCAGCGGCAAGCCAGGGGAACGGCACGAAGTCGACGGCCCCGACGAAGTTTCGCGCGACAAATGGGAGAAAATCGTCGGCAAGCAGATGCAGATCCTCATCGCCGCGGACGGCACGCCGGGCGAGGCAACCAGGCTCGCCGACACGGACGAGAAGGCCGACGATCTGGGCATCTGGAAGCCCTGATTTGTGATCATCAACGTCCCAAACTTTCTCACCGGGCTGCGCATCCTCGCCATCCCGGTCTTCATCGCGCTCTTCCTGCAGGGCCGCTTCGGGGCGTCCCTCGCCGTCTTCGTGGGCGCCCAGGTGACCGACGTCCTCGACGGCATCGCGGCGCGGGCGCTCCACCAGTTCACGCGCCTTGGCGCCATCCTCGATCCGCTCGCGGACAAGGCGATGGGCTCGGCGGCGCTGGTCCTGTTGTGCTGGTCGCACCGGCTGCCGTACTGGCTGTTGTGGCTGGTGCTGGTCCGCGAGGTTTGCATCTTCACCGCCATCGGCCTCCTCGATCGCACGGGTCGCAGCTATGAGATCCGGCCCACGCGCTTCGGGAAGTACTCGACCTTCTTCCTGGCCGCGACCACCTTTGTCGCGCTGGTGCTGCACGCGCGCGAGATCGGGCACTCTCCGGCGTTGATCGCGCTGACGCTCGTCGCGGCCGAGTGCGTGGTGGTCTCCTGGGGCCAGTACCTCTGGATCTGGATTGGCTTGATGCGACAGCCGCGGACTGCCTAGGCTTGGTGTTGCTGACGCGTCGCTCTGGTGCTGACGCGCCGATGGCTGGTCGCGCTCGCAGGTCCATCCGGCAGGCGTAATGTGGTGCGAGCGACAGGGATCGAACCTGTGACCACTGCCGTGTCAAGGCAGTGCTCTACCGCTGAGCTACGCTCGCGAAGCCCAAGCTTCCAGCTCCTAAAACCGGCGCACCTCTTAGACGGAAGGCTGCGCCGTCGTCAAGCGAGAACAGTTGCGCGAGAGGGCGGCGCGCGGTACCCCCAACGCATGTCCGAGATATTGACCCTCACGCTTCCTGACGGCACCGCAAAGCAGGTGGAGCGCGGGACCACCATCGCTGATTTCGTCAAGACCCAGATCGGCGCAGGCCTGGCCAAGGCCGCGCTCTTCGCCAGGCTCGACGAGCAGGAGCTCGACCTCTCCCGGCCACTGGAGCGAGGCGGCAAGCTGCAGATCTTCACCAGCAAGTCGCCGCAGGGCCTGGACCTCATTCGCCACGACGCTGCGCACCTGCTGGCGAGCGCGGTCCAGCGGCTGTTTCCGGGGACGCAGGTCACCATCGGTCCGTCGACGGAGGAGGGCTTCTATTACGATTTCTATCGCGAGAAGCCCTTCACGCCCGAAGACCTCGAAGCAATCGAGAAAGAGGCCAATGAGGAGGTCCGCAAGAACCAGCCCTTTGTCCGCCAGGAAGTCACCAAAGACGAGGCCCTCGCGCTCTTTGGCAGGCTGGGCGAGAAGTTCAAGCTCGAGATCATCGAGGATATCTTCAATAAGGGCGCGAAGACTTTAACCCTCTACAGCCACGGCGACTGGACCGACTTCTGCCTGGGGCCGCACTCACCCTCCACGGGGCGCATCGGCGTCATCAAGCTTTTGAGTGTGGCGGGGGCCTATTGGCGCGGAGACCATCGCAATGCGCAATTGCAGCGCGTCTATGGCACCGCTTTCTTCGACAAGAAGGATCTCGACGCCTGGCTCAAGCAGCAGGAAGAAGCAAAGAAGCGCGACCACCGCAAGCTGGGCAAGGAGCTCGACCTCTTCTATTTCCACCACTTTGCCCCGGGGGCCGTGTTCTGGGCGCCGAAGGGGACGGTGCTGATGAATGTGCTGTCACAAGCCATCCGCAGGCTGTGCCTGGACAATGGTTATGTGGAGATCAAGACGCCGCTGCTGTTCAACAAAGGCTTGTGGGAGATCAGCGGGCACTGGGGCAAGTACAAGGAAAACATGTTTTTGCTGCAGGACAGCGAGACGGGTGAGCACGACTTCTCGCTGAAGCCGATGAACTGCCCGTCGCACTATCTCCTGTACTCGTCAGGCAAGCATTCGTATCGCGAGCTCCCGATCCGCCTCAACACCTTCGACATGCTGCACCGCAACGAGGTGTCGGGTGCGCTAGCGGGGCTGACGCGCGTGCGGCAGTTCCAGCAGGACGACTGCCACATCTTCATGATGGAGAGCCAGATCGCGGCCGAGGTGAAGCGGCATGCGGACTTCATCGTCGGGTTCTACAGCACGTTCGGGTTGAAGCCGGTGCTGAAGTTCGGCACGCGTCCGTCGGTGCGCATCGGCGACGATGCGATGTGGGATCGCGCCGAGGCGGGGCTCAAGAGCGCGCTCGAATCGCTGGACATGCCGTACACGATGAACGAGGGCGACGGCGCGTTCTACGGGCCGAAGATCGACTTCCACGTGGCCGACTCGATCGGGCGTACGTGGCAGCTGGGCACGATCCAGCTCGACTACGCGGCACCGGAGCGGTTCAGCCTGATCTATGTCGGCGAGGACAATACCGAGCACCGCCCGGTGATCATCCACCGCGCGGTGTGCGGGTCGTTCGAGCGCTTCATGGGCATCCTGATCGAGCACTTCGCGGGCACGTTCCCGCTGTGGCTCGCGCCCGAGCAGGTGCGCGTGCTGCCGATCGCCGACGCGCAGAACGACGCTGCGCGCGTGCTGCACCAGAAGCTGCGCGACGCCGGCGTGCGGTCGCATCTCGAC
>JANYKT010000188.1 GCA_025358085.1 Deltaproteobacteria bacterium
TCGTCGCATCGTACGGCCAGGTGATCGTCGACGAGTGTCACCATCTCCCGGCCCTCTCGTTCGAGCGCGTGCTGTCGGAGGTGAAGGCTCGCTTCGTCGTCGGGCTCACCGCGACGCCGCATCGGCGCGACGGTCACCATCCGATCATCGAGATGCAACTCGGGCCCGTCCGTTACAAGGTCGACGAGAAGAGCCACGCGGCGCGCCGACCGTTCGAGCATAAGCTCGTCGTATGCGAGACCGCGTTCCGCCTACCCGACCCGCACGCCGACACGACAATCCAGGAGATCTATCGCGCGCTCGTGGCCGACGAGGCGCGCAACCAGCGCATCGTCTCCGACGTGATCGCCGCGGTCGCGGAGGGGCGCTCGCCGATCCTGCTGACCGAGCGGCGCGATCACCTCGATTACTTCGCCGAGCATCTCCGTGGCGCCGTGCCACACGTCGTTGTGCTGCAGGGTGGGATGTCGAGCAAGGAGCGGCGCGGATCGACCGAACAGCTCGCGTCGATCCCCGAGCGTGCTGAACGCGTCGTGCTCGCGACCGGCCGGTACATCGGCGAAGGCTTCGACGACGCACGGCTCGATACGTTATTCCTCGCGATGCCGGTGTCGTGGAAAAGAACGCTGATCCAATACAGCGGCCGGCTGCACCGCCATCATCCGGCGAAGCGAGAGGTCCGAGTCTACGACTACGTCGACGGCTCGGTTCCGATGCTCGTCAACATGTTCAGGAAGCGACTGCGGACCTACCGCGCAATCGGCTACGCGCGCGGCGAGGCGCCGCTCGGGTTCGCCGAGCCTCCCCAAGAGTGGACCATCGAATATGATGGGGAGGCCCTCCGCCACTTCGAGGAGGACGTTTGATGGCGCGGGGCACGAAGAAGGCAGGCATCACCTCCAGCGGCAAAGTGCCTCGTCCCCAGGAACCGAGGAAGCCGCTGCCATTCGACCTCGAGTTCTATGTGGACGGACGAGGGAACGAGGTCGTGCGAAACTGGCTGCGTAACCTCTCCCTCCGCAAGAAGCAGGTGATCGGAGCCGCGATGAACAGCGTGCTCCAACATCTCGGTGTCGACGTTTGCGACACGAAGTACGGAAAGCAGATCGGCGGGGGGTTGTTCGAATTCCGCGTGCGGCAGGATGCCGGCTCCGTCCAACCCGGGCTGCCGCCCGAGAAGATCCTGCTGCGCGTGTTTTGCCACGCCTACGGGAACAGGATCGTGCTGCTTGTCGGCGGGTACGACAAAGGTGATGACCCAGGCAAGAAGCGGCAGCAGGCCGAGATCGAGGTGGCTCGCGAGCGCCTGGCCGGTTGGAAGCGTCGCAAGGCCCAGGGGAAGGCTTGACGCCTATGTGTTTTGCCCATAATCTCTTCGGCATGGAGGCGAGTCGTCATGTCGCGTGAGTTGGACGCATTCCTCGCGGAGGTGCGCGAGGAATCGAATGCGGCCGGCTCCGCTGCTGTCGCTGAGTTCGAGGCGTATCTCCGTCACTTCGAGCTGTCTAGGCAGATCTTCGAGCTCCGGAAGGGGCATGGCTGGAGCCAGCTGGAGCTCGCGAGGCAGTCGGGTGTTCAGCAGAGCGAAATCTCGCGCATCGAGCACGGACAGGGGAATCCGACGTACCAGACCCTCACTGCCATCGCGGGGGCGATGCAGATGCGACTGACGTTCGTGCCCTCGCTGCCCTCACGCCGCACGGGCGCCAAGGGCGGGAAGCGTGTGGCCCCCGCCACCTCCGTGCGCGCGACTGGGACCCGCGGCGGAATCAGCCGGCGTCTTCCTCCCGATGTCGAGAAAGCCCCGCACGCTGCCGTTACCCGCCGATCAGCAGGCCGCCGGTGATCCCGATGCCGTGCGAGACGCCACTGGGGTGGAAAGTGAATTCGTAGATCGGCTCGACCGACAGCCCGAAGCGGGGAGTCGGCCTGAAGATGAGATCGATCGCGACCTCGCCGCCGATGTAGGTCGACCGCGCGATCGGCGTGCCGCTCCCGCTCTCGATGACCGCCAGCCTCCACGCCCTCTTCGCCTCGAGGTAGGCTTGGAGGAAGACCCCAGAGGGCCTCGTCGACGACCTGGCTCTCTTGTGCAGGCCGAGTTCGGCCTGCGGCGCTTCGAATTTGTCGCGGCGGCCATCGGGGACAGTCGCTTCGATGCGCATCAGTGGCTGCCTCAGTTCTGAGGCATTTTTTTGAGGGTAGCGTTTCCTCAGAGCACGAAAGCCCTCGTCGCGCGCCGGCTGCGGCGGCTTCGGTCAGCCGTCCATCAGTGGCCGGTTTTGGGTGTCCACCGAGCGACCTGAATGAGTTGCTACTCGATTTCAACCACGTTCGGGAGTGTTCTGGGCGAACTGGTGGAGCGGCCCATCGATCACGCCAAGGCTTGTCATCCGGGGGGCGCAAGTTACCGACCTGAACAGAGAACGCAGTTACCGCATCGCGTTAAGTTAGACAAACAACTGAATTAACTAAAGAAAAAGCGGGGTGTACGGGACTCGAACCCGTGGCCTCCGGCGTGACAGGCCGGCGTTATAACCAGCTTAACTAACACCCCAACAAAGATGGGCGGGACAGGTTTCGAACCTGCGACCCTCGGTGTGTAAGACCGACGCTCTACCGCTGAGCTACCCGCCCGAAACGGTCTCGAGCGGGGGCGGTTACTACCGGTAGGCCGAAACGATGTCAAGAACCGTCTCGCAGGAGCCGGCACGTGCTGGCAGAATGCCAGGCTCGATGCCGACGGAGCTGATTGTCACCTGTGCGCCCAGCGGCGATCCGGCCGAGGCGGACGAGCTTGCAGCACGCTTCCACGGTGTGATCGCCGTGCTGCGCGCGGAGAGGCCGCTGCACGCAATCGTCGCCGCGGCGGGCGCGACGCCGGTGCTCGTTCTCGGGAGCGCCCGAGCTGACCTCTATGTTCAGGGGCGGCCCTTTCGCGCCACCGTCGGTATGGCTTTCCTGCGCCTCGTCCGCGCGGTCAAGGGCGAGATCGATCCCCTGGTGCGGGACGCACGCTTGCAAGCGGGCGAGACGGTTTTGGACGCCACCCTGGGCTTGGGCGGCGACGCGCTGGTTGCCGCGCAAGCGACCGGAGCCCGCGTTCTCGGCATCGAGAAGAGCGCGCTGCTGGCGGCGTTCACGGTCTGCTCCTTGCGTCGCCTCCCGCCGCACGGCGAGGCGCTGGGGCGGCTGGTGGAGGTGATACAGGGCGATCACCGTGCGGTGCTTTCACAACTGCCGGACCGCAGCTTCGATGTTGTCTTGCTCGATCCGATGTTCGACAAGCCAAGCGCGGCTGAGCCGCTGTTCGATCTGGTGCGGCAGAACGCAGACCACGCGCCACTCGAGCGCGACACCCTTGCCCAGGCGCAGCGGGTGGCGCGCCGCGGAGTGCTGGTCAAGGACGCAGCACCGGGACATGCGCTGGTGCGGCTCGGCTTGACGCCCCGCCCGCAGCGGCGCGGCAAGCCCATCGTTTTCGCATGGGCAAAGGCGCGCTGAGTTCACTGGACACGGCTTTGTGCGAAGACCCGTCCCGGCCTCGATAGTCCTCGCGCGGTCGCGCATTTGCCGGGCGGGAACTGGCTGGAGGCTCCCAGAGCGCCCGGTCCGCTGAATACCTGCAGCGGTCTATGCGCGCGCGGGCGAGCGGGTGTTGACCGCAGGGCCGCGCAGATCGCAACCGCCGTCCGGGCGTTGGGAAGAGGGTGCCGAACTCTTCCCGCGTCGCATCAGGTGATATCGCGCGCGCCGCATCAGATGGTATCGCCTGCGTCACATCAGGTGATGTCGCCCGCTTCGCATCAGGTGACATCTCCCTTGCGTCAAGCAGCCTCGCATCAAGCGGCGTCGGTCGCTTCACGCTGGGTGATAGCATCGTTCCCGTCGCAGCAAGCCTCACAGCTCGCGCCGGCTCGCGCGTCGACCCGCGCTGGCTGCAGATCGCCTTCCTCGGGAGCTTCCTCTGTTTCGGCCTCGCCGCGCGCGACTTCCCGCTCTGGCACGCGCCGCTGGTCTTCGCCGCCTGCCTCGCCACCCAGCGCCTCTGCAGTCGCGCGCTCTGCGTGAGCGACACCGGCTGGCTCTCCCCCGTCATCACCTCGTTCGGCCTCACTCTGCTCCTGCGCAGCGACCAGTCCTTTCCATTCCTGCTCGCCGCAATCGTTGCGATCGCAAGCAAGTTCCTTCTCCGCATCAAGGGCCGTCATATCCTCAATCCCGCCAACGCCGGCCTCTGCGCGGCGCTGCTCGCCACGCCGCACGCCTGGTGCTCGCCGACTCAATGGGGCGAGTCGGCCGCGCTGCTGCTCTGGATGACAGCGCTGGGCCTCGCCGTCGCTCACCGCGCCTTTCGCAGCGATGCGAGCCTCGCGTTCCTGGCATCTTTCATCGCGCTCAAGGGCGCGCGGGTGTTCTGGCTGGGACAGGACAAAAGCGTCCTCGCACACCAACTCCAGTCCGGCAGCCTGCTGCTGTTCGCGTTCTTCATGATCTCCGATCCGAAGACCACGCCGCGGGCACGACGAGCGCGGCTGGCGTTCGGAATCGCGGTCGCCTGTGTCGCCTTTGCACTGCAGCTTTACTTCATTAACAACGCGGTCGTCTGGGCCCTGCTTGTCTGCGCGCCGCTGACGCCGCTCCTCGACGCAATGGAGTCAAACCCATGTGGAAAGCAGCTCTTCTCTTGAGCCTCCTCGTTACCCCGCGCGCCGATGCTTTCTGCGGCTTCTTCGTGGGGAAGGCAGACGCAAAGCTCTTCAATCAGGCTTCGCAGATCGCCATCGTCCGCGACGGCGTGCACACCGTCCTCACCATGGGCAATGATTACAGCGGTCCTTTGACCGAGTTCGCGCTGGTGGTCCCGGTGCCGAGCGTGCTGCGGAAAGACCAGATTCACCTCGGCGACAAGAAGCTGCTCGACCGGCTGGCGGCCTATTCAGCGCCCCGGCTGGTCGAATACACCGACTCCGATCCATGTGAGTTGCCTCGCGCGCGCGAGGAAAGAGTCATGATGCCGATGGCCTTCTCGGCGTCGATGCCCAAGCGCGCAGCAGCGAAGGCGCAGGGAGTGACCGTCGAGGCGAGCTATACCGTTGGCGAATACGACATCGTCCTGCTCTCGGCGAAAGATTCCGGAGGACTCGAGTCCTATCTGCGCGAGAGCGGCTATCGCATCCCGCCGCGCGCCGCCGAGGCGCTCGCGCCCTATGTGAAGCAGAAAATGAAGTTTTTTGTCGCCCGCGTGAACCTGAAAGAGGCGCACGGCGTGCAGCAGTTGCGTCCTCTCCAGATGGCCTTCGACTCCGGGCGATTCATGCTGCCCATCCGCCTCGGTATGGCCAATGCCGCGAGCGGGCCACAGGACTTGATTGTTTATGCGATGACCCGCAACGGACGTGTCGAGTCGACTAACTACCAGACCGCAAAGATGCCCGGCGACCTGGACGTCCCTGAGTTCGTGCAGAAAGACTTTGGCGGCTTTTATAAGTCGGCCTTCGCGCACGCGCTGCAGTCTCACGACGGCCGCGCTGTCTTCACCGAGTATGCCTGGAACATGGGCTTTTGCGATCCTTGCTCGGCGCCCCCGCTTACGCCTGGCGAGCTTGCCGCGCTCGGCGTCTTCTGGCTCGATGACGCGGGCTATCACGGAGGCGGTATGCCTTTGACGCTCACCCGCCTGCACATTCGATATGACGGCGAGCACTTCCCCGAAGACCTCATGTTCCAGATCACCGGTGATCAGGAGCCGTTCCAGGCGCGCTATGTGCTCCATCATGCCTTCCGCGGCGACTTGAGCTGCGCTGCCGGCAAGCAATACGTGCAGCAATTGGCGGCGCGGCGGCACGCCGAAGCAGTGACGCTCGCGCAGCTGACCGGCTGGTCTCCCGCGACTATCGCCGCGCGCATGGGGCCCGACGCGCCGCCGGCTCCGCCTGCTTGGTGGAAAGGGATTTGGCGGTAGACTCGCGCGATGAACGTCCTGGTTGCAGGCGCCACTGGCGCGGTCGGCACCGTCCTCGTCCCGCAGCTGCGCGCTGCGGGCCACCATACAATCCCGCACGTTCGGCCGCAGACCGCAGGGCGGCACCCGCTGGGAAAGGATGCCGACGCGCTGGTTTGCGAGCTCTCTGATTCAAAGCAGCTCGACGCGGCAATGGCGAGAGTGCAGACCGTGGTGTGCCTGGTCGGGACCATGCGCAGGCGCTTCAAGGATGGCGATACTTATGAATCGTCCGATTACCAGCCGGTGGTGCAACTGGTGCAATCCGCGCAGCGGAACCACGGCCGGCATTTCGTGCTGCTCACCGCTTATGGCACGCGCGCGGGAGCAACTGGATATCTCGGCTGGAAGTGGCGCGCGGAGGAAGTGGTCCGCAACTCGGGAATGCCCTGGGCCATCTTGCGGCCATCCATCCTTGATTCAACCAACTCGGGCGCGCAGCCCAGCGACGGCACCGTGCGCCGGGCTCCGCCTTTGATTGGCGGAGCACTGCGAATGCTGGGTGCGGTGCCGGGACTGTGCGCGCTGGCCGACGATCTCCGGCCCATTCCCATTGAGCTCCTCTGCCGCGCCATCGTTCACATCGTCAGCGACGGAGCTCCTCGCGCGTCAGTCATGACCGGCCGCGCGCTGTGGCAGGCCGCCGCGCGGCGCTAACGCTGAATCTGTCCTTCATTGCCGATATCGAGCACGACCTTCCAGCCGGCCGGCTCGCGGCGCCAGAACGTCGCATACTTGCCGCGCTTCTCGCCGTTGGGCGTATAGGCCACGTAATTGCCGAAGGTGTAGCCGAGCTCGCCGTGCTCCTCGCCGCCGAGCGGCTTCCATTCCAGCCGCAGCGGGCCGGGGTTTCCCGCCGTGCCCAGCACCTCCATGCTGCGGTGGATCTCCTCGCGGCCGCGCACCTCGCCAGAGCCGGCATTGAGCATGCGCGCGTCGTCGGCCATGTATTGCATCCAGCCGTCCACACCGCGCTCGGTGGCGGCGCGATTGAAGGCGCTGTCCGTAGCAATCAATTCTTGCAGCCCGGAGGGCCGCTGGGCGTGGGCACAGCAGAGCGAGGCAGCAGCGAGAACGAGCAGGGTCAGGTTGGGCATGAAGACACCATACACGGCGTGCGGATTTGGCACGGAGTTGCGTATGGTGTCCCCAATTGCCGTTTACGCCGCTGAGTGCGGGGTATTGCCTGGCGCCTCGATGGTCTGGGTCTTGACCAGCGACTCGCTTGGCTCGGCGACCTTGCGGAAGAATGCGTCCGGATTGTCCAGCACGAGCGCGTGGCGCAGCACTTCGTCCACATGATCGACCGGGATGATGGTCAATTCGCGCCGGATACGCAGCGGAATCTCGCGGACGTCTTTGGCATTCTCCCGGGGAATAAGGATGATTTTCGTGCCGCCGCGGTGCGCGGCCAGCGCCTTCTCCTTGAGCCCGCCGATGGGCAGCACGCGCCCGCGCAGCGTGATCTCGCCGGTCATGGCGACGTCCTTGCGGACTGGCACTCTTGCCAGCGCGCTGATCATCGCGGTGGCCATGGTCACGCCGGCGGACGGCCCGTCCTTGGGCACCGCCCCCTCGGCGACATGGATATGGATATCCACGGTGTCGGCAAACTTGCGATCAAGGCCGAACCGCTCGGCGCGCGAGCGTACGTAACTCAAAGCCGCCTGCGCCGACTCCTGCATCACCTCGCCCAGCTTGCCGGTAAGGATGAGCTTGCCTTTGCCGGGAACCACCACCGCCTCGGTCTGCAGCAATTCGCCCCCGACTTCAGTCCAGGCGAGCCCGGTGACGAGGCCGATCTCGTCCTTCTCCTCGGTCTTGCCGTAGCTGAAGCGGGGCGGCCCCAGCAGGGTGTGCACCTTCTTGGTGGTGACGCGGATCTTCTCCTCGCGCAGGCCGGTCTTCAGCACGTCCTTGGCGACCTTTCGGCAGAGCGTGGCTATCTCGCGCTCGAGGCCGCGGACGCCGCTCTCGCGGGTATAGCGGTGAATCAATTCGAGTAGACCCTTGCGCGAGAATTGAATGTTGACCTTGTCGAGGCCGTTCTGCTCCTTCTGCTTGGCGACCAGGTATCGCTGCGCAATCGACAGCTTCTCGAGGTCGGTATAGCCGGCGATGCGGATGATCTCGAGCCGGTCCTGCAGCGGCCCCGGGATCCCGTGCAGGGTGTTCGCGGTGCAGATGAACATCACCTTGCTCAGGTCGTAATCGAGATCGAGGTAATGGTCGCCGAAGGTATGATTCTGCTCGGGGTCCAATACCTCGAGCAGCGCCGAGCTGGGGTCGCCGCGGAAGTCGGTCGACATCTTGTCGACCTCGTCGAGCAGGAAGACCGGATTGCCCGAGGCCGACTTTTTCAGCGACTGGATGATCTTGCCGGGCAGGGCGCCGATATACGTGCGCCGGTGGCCGCGGATCTCAGCCTCGTCGCGGACGCCGCCGAGGGAGATGCGGATGAATTTACGGCCCAGTGCTTTAGCGATGCTCTTGCCGAGCGAAGTCTTGCCCACGCCGGGAGGGCCGACGAAGCAGAGAATGGGGCCCTTCATCTTCTCGACCATGGCCTGCACGGCCAGGTATTCGAGGATGCGCTCCTTCACCTTCCTGAGGCCGTAATGGTCGTCATTCAAGACCTTCTCGGCCTCGGCGATATCGACCTTGTCCTTGGTATACTCGTACCAGGGCAATGAGATGATCCAGTCGATATAGTTGCGAACCACCGTCGCCTCGGCGCTCATGGGCGACATCATCTTCAGCTTGCGCAATTCCTTCTTGGCCTTGGTAATGGCCTCTTTCGACATCTTCTTGTTCTTGATCTTCTCTTCCAGCTCCTGGATCTCGCTCTTGAACTCGTCGCGCTCGCCGAGCTCTTTCTGAATGGCCTGCATCTGCTCATTCAGGTAGTATTCCTTCTGCGTCTTCTCCATCTGCTTCTTGACGCGCGTGCGAATCTTTTTCTCCACCTGCAGAATCTCGATTTCCCCCTGCATCAGCTCATATAACTTTTCCAGCCGCCTGGCCGGACTCTGCTCCTCGAGAATGGCCTGCTTGTCATTCAGCTTCAATGACAGATGGGCAACGATGGTATCGGCCAGCCGCGCCGGATCATCGATGGTGGCGACCGACATCAGCATCTCGGGCGGTATCCGCTTGTTGAGCTTGACGTAGGCTTCGAACGTCGTGTGGACCGAGCGGACCAGCGCCTCTACCTCGACGCTGCGCTCGTTGACCTCTTCCATTTCTTCCACTTCGACGAGGAAGAAGGCTTCATTGGGCATATAGCGATTGATGCGCGCCCGCCGCTTGCCTTCCACCAGCACCTTCACGGTGCCGTCGGGCAGCCGCAGCAGCTGCAGGATCGTCCCCAATGTGCCGAGGGTGAATATGTCGTCGGCCATTGGCTCGTTGGTCTTGGCCTTCTTCTGCGCGGCAAGGAGGATGTCCTTGTCATGGGCCATCGCTTCTTCGAGCGCCGCGATCGACTTCTCGCGGCCCACGAAGAGCGGGACCACCATATGCGGGAAGACGATGATGTCGCGCAGGGGCAGCAGCGGCACCGTGCGGGTTGCCGGCTTCTTGCCGGAGGGATCTCTCTTGTCGTCGTTGCGGAAGAACATAGGGTTCTCTTCCTCCGAAAGCGCCTGGATGGCCGGCAGAATGACAGCTGGCCGGGCGCGAAGCGTAACGCAGCGGTTCTAAAGTGTCAGCAGGAGAATCTTCACCCATTGAACGACCCGCGGAGCGCGGCGATTCCCCTTCATGCCCGGGTGTGCGCAAGTTTCGGGCGCATGCACACTCTGCTCGTCTCAGACGATCGGCAGCGGTGCCAGCGCATGGTGGCATGCCTGGGCCGACTGGGCCACGACACCACGGTCGAGGGCGACCCCGCGCTCGCGCTACTGCTGCACCGGGAACGCGTCTTCGATCTGGTCATCGTCGACTGGGACACCCTGGGCAGCGGGGCCCCGCAGCTGCCGATCGAAGCGCTGCGGACCGCTCCAATGGGCTTCATTGTCTGCACCAGCCGGCCCACGGATCACTCCCAGGCGCTGCTCGCCGCCGGCACCCCTTATCTGACGCCCGATGAGTCCGACGCGCTGCTCGATTTGCATCTGGGCACCATGCTCGCCCGGCGCAACCGGCGCGGGCGCGATCACGAAGCGCTGCGTTTTCTGGTCAGCGCATCGTCGCAACTGGCCTCCTCCCTGGATTACGACACCACCCTGCAGAGCATCGGGCGCCTGGGCGTCGAGACGCTCGCGGATGGCTGCGTGATCGACGTCATCGGCCCGGACGGCGCGGCGCGGCGGGTGCTCGCGGTCGCGCGCGACCCTGCGCGGCAGCCGATGATGGAGCTGCTGCTGCGCTATCCGCTGGCTGCGGAGCCGCTGCGGCAGCTGCTGGCGAATCAAAAGATCTGCGTCTACCGGGACGCTGTCCCCCTGGAGTGGCCGCAGTTCACCAGCGGCGAGGAGCACCTGCGACTTTGGGAGGCGCTTGGCCATCGCGCGGCCGCGCTGGTGCCGATGATTGCGCACGGACGCGTCGAGGGCGTGCTCACACTGACCTCGCGCGAAGTGACTGCGTTCGATTCGCATGCCGTAGGCATCGCCGAGCAGCTGGGCCTTCGGGCCGGTCTGGCGGTGGCCAACGCGCGCCTGCACCAACGGGCGCAGGAGGAGATCGCGCAGCGGCGTCGCGTCGAGGAGGAGCTGCGGCGCAGTGAAGAGCAGCTGCGCGCGCTCACCGACGCGAGCCTCGAGGCGGTGGTGATCCACCAGGACGGGCAGATCATCCTGGTCAATCGCGCCATGGCCAGTATGCTCGGCTACACGGTCGACGAGATGGTGGGCAGCAGCGCCTTCCGGTTCATTGCGCCGGAGTCGCACGCCGCAATCCGCGCACAGTTCGCCCTGACCTCGCAGGCCACGTACGAGGCGCTCGCCCTCCACAAGGACGGCAGCAAGTTCCCGATTGAAGTCGAGGTCCGGGGAGCGTCATGGAAGGGCCGGCAGGTCCGCATGGCCGCCATGCGCGACATCCGCGAGCGCAGGCGGAACCAGGCGCAGCTCATCTTCGCGGATCGGCTGGCAGCGGTCGGTATGCTCGCGGCCGGCGTCGCGCACGAGATCAACAACCCGCTCGCGTTTGTCTCGCTCAGCGTAGATTTCGCGCGCCACGAGATCCAGCGCGGCGGTCCCCGCGAGGAGATCCTGCGCGCGCTGGACGACGCTGCCGCCGGCACCCGCCGCGTCAGCGGGATTGTCCGCGACCTGGGCCGCATCTCGCGCGTGGACGACGGCCGTCGCGGCTCGGTGGAGATCCGGCCGGTGCTCGAGGCAGCACTGGGGATCGCACGCAACGAGATCCGCCACCGGGCCGTGCTCACCCTGGACCTGCGCGAGGTGCCCCCGGTGGACGCGAGCGAAGCGCGGCTCGGCCAGGTGTTCCTGAATCTATTGATCAACGCGGCGCAGGCCGTGCCGGAGGGTGCGCCCGAGAAAAATGCGGTCCGGGTCGCGACCTTCGAGCATGCCTCGGGCCGGGTGGCGGTGGAGTTTTCCGACAGCGGGTCCGGCATCTCGGCCGAGGTGCGGCCGCGCATCTTCGACCCGTTCTTCACCACCAAACCCCTCGGCGTCGGTACCGGCCTTGGCCTCTCCATCTGCCAGGGCATCGTCGCGTCGCTCGGCGGTGAGATCGAAGTGGAGAGCGAGCCCGGGAAGGGCGCGACCTTCCGGGTTCTCCTGCCGCGTGCCAAAGGGGTCGCGATGCCGCAAGCGCTGGAGCCCGCGCCGCTCCTGTCCAGCCGGCCGCGCGTGCTGGTCGTGGACGACGAGGCTCTCATGCGCAAAGCGCTGCTCCGGTTGTTGCAGGCGTCCTGCGACGCGACGGCGGTTGCGACTGGCGCAGAGGTCCTCGCCCTGCTCGCATCGGGCGCGCACTTTGACGTGCTTCTCTGCGATTTGATGATGCCGGGTATGACCGGGAAAGGGCTCTATGAGCAGCTGCTGGTGGTCGCTCCCGAGCTTGCCCGGCGGACGGCCTTCCTCTCGGGTGGCGCCTTTACGACCGAGACAGCTGAGTTTCTTCATCGTGTGCAAAATCCGATTCTGCAGAAGCCTTTTCTGCCGGCCGAGCTGTTCGCGGTGGTAAGAGACCTCGCTGGCTGACCCTCCTACAAGGAGTCTCATGAATCGTATTATCGTTACTGGTACGCTCGTCGCGGTCTTGATCGTCTCTGCCTGCGCTACCTCCAGCGGAACCGGAGCGCTGGCCGGAGGCGGCGGTGGTGCACTGCTGGGAGCCGGCATCGGTGCGCTCGCCGGTGGCACGAAGGGTGCGCTCATCGGCGCCGCGCTCGGTGGCGTCACCGGCGGTGTCTCGGGCGCGCTGATTGGCCGCTATATGGACAAGCAAAAAGAGGCGCTCGATCGCGACCTCAAGTCGGGCTACGTCGAGAAGCAGGGCAACAAGCTGGTGGTGAAGTTCAACAGCGGGATTCTCTTCGACACCGACCAAGCCGAGGTGAAGCCCGCGGCGCAGAAAGAACTCGCCGACTTCGCGCGCGTGCTGCGCGAATATCCGGACACCAACCTCATGATTCTCGGCTACACCGACAGCTCGGGCGGCCAAGAGCACAACCTCAAGCTGTCGCAGGAGCGCGCGAAGGCCGTGGTGGACTACTTGACGTCGTCACAGATCGAGCGGAAGCGGCTCGTCTCGCAGGGATTTGGCGAGAGCCAGCCCAGCTCCAGCAACGCCACCAAGGAAGGCCGCGAGAAGAACCGGCGCGTGGAGATCCACATCGAGCCCAACGAAGAGCTGAAGACGGCCGACAAGGAGAACGCGCAACAGAAGTCGTAATCTCAAAAAGAGCGCGGCGCATTGACAATCACTAGGGAAGCCTCTCCTCTCTGCAACGAACGCCGCAGGAGAAGCGTTAAGGGTCGCCGCCCTCAGACATGCGAGACGCCCCTGACCGGTGTTGCGGGATGGACCTGGGTTGCATGGGGCGTCTCGAACTGGTTCGTCGACCCCCACGGTCTCCCGGCGGCGTTCCTTGCAGAGAGAAAGGGCGAAAGGGCGCTGCTGACTGACCGGCGAAGCGAGAGCTAGGCGCTCTCGGCGGCCTTCTCGTAGACGATCAGCGGGGACTCTTTCTTGAGGATCGAGTCCTCGCTCATCACCACCTCGCGGATGTCCTTGTGCGAGGGGACCTCGTACATGATGTTGAGCATCGCGTTCTCGAGGATGGCGCGCAGGCCACGCGCGCCGCTCTTGTGGCGGATGGCCTCGCGTGAGACCGCCCGCAGCGCGCCGTCGGTGAACTTGAGCTGCACCCCGTCCATCTCGAGCAGCTTGCGATATTGCTTGGCGAGCGCATTCCGCGGCTTGGTGAGGATCTCCATCAGCGCCACTTCGTCCAACTCCTCCAGCGTGGCGACGACAGGGAGGCGGCCGATAAACTCCGGAATCATGCCGAACTTGAGCAGATCTTCGGGCTGCACGTCGCGCAGCAATTGAGTCACGTTGCGCTGCGACTTGGAGCTGACCTCCGCCCCGAAGCCGAGGCTCTTTCCCTCTTTCCGCTGCTCGACGATGGTCTCGAGTCCGCCGAAAGCGCCGCCGCAGATGAAGAGGATGTTCGAGGTGTCCACCTGCAGGAACTCCTGCTGCGGGTGCTTGCGGCCACCTTTGGGCGGGACGTTCGCGATGGTGCCTTCGATGATTTTCAGCAGCGCCTGCTGCACGCCTTCGCCGCTCACGTCGCGCGTGATCGAGGGGTTCTCACTCTTGCGAGCAATCTTGTCGATCTCGTCGATATAGACGATGCCCTTCTGGGCTCGTTCGATGTCGTGGTCGGCGGCCTGGAGCAGATTGACGATGATGTTTTCAACGTCTTCGCCGACGTACCCGGCCTCGGTCAGGCAGGTGGCATCCGAGATGGTGAAGGGAACGTTGAGGATGCGCGCCAGCGTCTGCGCGAGCAGCGTCTTGCCCGAGCCGGTGGGGCCGAGCAGCAGGATGTTCGACTTCTGCAGCTCGACGTCGTCGAGGGTGACCTTGCTCTCGATGCGCTTGTAGTGGTTGTGCACCGCCACCGAGAGGATCTTCTTCGCCCGCTCCTGGCCAATCACGTACTCATCGAGGATGACCTTGATCTCGGATGGGCGCGGGATCCGCAGCTTCTGGTCGCGCGCCTCCTCCTTGTCGATCTCCTCGGCGATGATGTCGTTGCACAGCCCGATGCACTCGTCGCAGATGTAGACGGTCGGTCCAGCGATGAGCTTCTTCACTTCCTTCTGCGACTTGCCGCAGAAGGAGCAGCAGAGCGTGTGGTTTTCTCGCTTATCCACTCATCGTCTCCAGTTGGTGTGCGGCGCCAGCCCGCTAATCTAACCCTATTTGGGCGCCGCGGCCGGTTTCTTCAGCACCACCTCGTCGATGAGGCCGTACTCCTTGGCTTCGCCTGCGCCCATGAAGTAGTCGCGGTCGGTATCCTTCTCGATGCGATCCAGCGACTGGCCGCAGTGCTTCTGCATGATCTCGTTGAGCTTGGCCTTGAGCCGGAGAATTTCCTTGGCGTGCAGCTCGATGTCGCTCGCCTGCCCGCCGAAGCCGCCGCTGGGCTGGTGAATCATGATTCGCGAGTGGGGCAGGGACAGTCGCTTGCCCTTGGCGCCGGCGCAGAGGAGCAGGGCGCCCATCGACGCTGCCTGGCCCATGCAGATGGTAGACACCTGCGGCTTCACGTACTGCATGGTGTCGTAGATGGCGAGGCCCGCGGTGACCGACCCGCCTGGGCTGTTGATATAGAGGTTGATGTCCTTGTCGGGATCTTCGCTCTCGAGAAAAAGCAACTGCGCGATGATCACGTTGGCGACGTCGTCATCGACCGGCGTTCCCAGGAAGACGATGCGGTCCTTCAAGAGGCGCGAGTAGATGTCGTACGACCGCTCGCCGCGGTGGGTTTGCTCCACGACGAAGGGCATTGGAATGTAAGCCATCGAACGCTCCGAACCGGCGGTGGTGTTCCGCCTACTGAAGATTTGCCTTGCTGAGCAGGAAGGCAAGCGCCTTGTCCTGCCGCAGACGCGCTTTCAAGCTTTCGAGCGCCTCTGGCCTGCGGAATGTCACGCGGATCTTTTCCACCGGCTGGGACAACTCGCCGGCCAACTTGTTGTAGTGCTTCTCGAGGTCTTCGCCTTCAGCCTCAATCTTCTCCTTCTGTGAAATCGCTTCGAGCAGGAGATAACCCTTCACTTCGAGCACCGCACGCTGACGTAGATCATCGCGCAGCCGGTCGACGTTGATCCCGAGCTGTCGCACGTCGAGCCCGCGGCGATTAAAGCCTTCCAACATGCCTTCCAGCATGGCATCGACGTTGCGCTCGACCAAGGCTGGCGGGGCCTCCAGCGGGTTCTTTTCTACCAGAGCCGTCAGCAGCGCTTCTCGCTGCGCGCCCTGCTTCTTCTCCTTTTCAGCCTCCGCGAGATCGAACTTGAGTTTTTCTCGCAGCGCGGACACGGTCGTGACCGGCGTGTCTCCGGTGCCGAGACCGAGGTCCTGCACGAACGCGTCGTCGAGCGCCGGCACGTCGCGCTTCTTCATGCTCTTGACCACTACCTGAAACCGCCCGTCTTTCTGGCGCAGCTCCGGGACGGCATAGTCGGCAGGGAAAATGATGCCCAGCTCCCGCGTCTCTCCGACCTTCGCGCCGAGCAGCCCTTCGGCCTTGTTCTCGAGCAGCGAGCCCGGCGTCACTTCGAGCAGGACGCCCTCGCGCTTGGCGCCGCGGATGGGCGCGCCGTCGACAAAGCCCTGGTAGTCGCAGACGGCATAGTCGCCGTTCTCCACCACGTCGCGGCCCTCGATGGGCACGAACATGGCGCCTTCCTTCCGCATCTGCTCGATGCGCTCGTCGACCTGCGCGTCGGTGATCTCGACATCGGTCTTCGGTGCCGTGAGCCCTTCGTAATCTTTGGGATCCACGTGCGGCCGCACCTCGACAGTCGCCGTGTATTTGAACGCTTCACCCATCTTGACTTCGCCGTTTTCGACCCGGGGCGGGGCCACCGGATCGAGCTTGTGCTCGCCCAGCGCTTCCTGGATGGAGCCGGTCACGAGCTCCTGCGCGACGTTCTTTTTGACGTCGTCACCGAAGTAGCGCTCGACCATGCGCCGCGGGACATGCCCCGTGCGATAGCCCTTGAGTTTGACGGTGCGGGAGAGGCCGGTGAAGGCGCGGTCGAGCGCGTCCTTCACCTGGTCGGGCGCCAGTTCCACGGACAGCTTCTTCACTACGGGGCTCAAATCTTCGACATGCGACTGCGGCACTGTTGCCTCGGAGCGAAAGATGGTGCGAGAGGCGGGACTCGAACCCGCACGGGTTTCCCCACCGGCTTCTAAGGCCGGAGCGTCTGCCAGTTCCGCCACCCTCGCAGGCGAGTCTTGTCTGGCAGACTGCGGGCTATAGCGCCCGCAGATACGTGCGTCAATCCGCGAAGCGCTGGCCGCTTGCAGGACTGCCTTTGCGGGCACAGATCTGGGCAGTGCAGAAGTTCGATTCCTCGACCGCCGAGTGCCTGCTCTTCACCGGGAAGGCCGGACTGCTTGCGTCGGTCGCGCACGATCTCAAGTTGCTGGTGACGCGCTTCGAGGTCGAGGTCTTCGCGGGCAGCGTGCACGCGAGTTTCGACCCGGCGTCAGTCCGCGTGGTCTGCGCCCGGCGGGATGGCCGCGACGCGCCGGGACTGCTCTCGGCGAGCGACCGCGCGGAGATCGAGAAGAACATCGTCCGCAGCGTGCTCGAGTCCGCGCGCTATCCATCGATCTCATTCCACTCGACGGCGCTCGCCGCGCATCCGGGCGGCGGCTACCGCATCGACGGCGTGCTGGAGCTGCACGGCCGCCAGCAGCCCATCGCCATGCTCGCCCGCCAGCAGGGAGACGTCGCGATCGTCGAAGGCCACCTGCACCAGCCCGACTTTGGCATCATCCCTTATACGGCCATGCTCGGCGCGTTGAAGGTCAAGCCCGATGTCGCCTTCCGCCTGGTGATTCCGTGGTCCCAGGATTTCGATGTCGTGCCGCCTTGACGCATCCGCAAAAAAAGCGGGCGATCCCTTGCAGGACCGCCCGCCGTCAATGCCAATTCAGGCCACGCTGCTTACTGAACGACCACGGTGTCGAACCACGTGTACGTGGCGTCGCCCGCGTAGTTGTCGTCGTGGTTCTTGAGCGCCAGCGTGTAGCTGTGCCCGCCGGTCACGCTCGCGGTCACCGTCGTCCACACGTTCGAGTTCGAGCACGTGTTGCCGAGGATGGTTGCGGTCACGCCGGTGGTGTTGTCCTTCAAGGTCGCCGACGCCCAGTCGTAGGTGATCGAGTCCGGGCAGTGCACGTTGTACGCGAACGAGAGCTTGGTCGCGGTCGACGGCGCCGAGAACGTCTGGCTGAGCGAGCTGTCGGTAGACGGGCTGGTCGAGCCGCACTGCGCGCCCGTCGTGTCGCCCGCCACCGAACCCTGCGCGACCGCCACGCAGCTTCCGGAGACAGTCCAGCTAGTGAGGCCAGTGGCGAAGGAGCCGTTCGCCAGCGGGTTGCCGGGAGGAGGGGGCGGGGGCGCACTATTGAAGGCGACGTCGTCATACAACGTGTACGTCGGGTCGCTCGCGTAGTTGTCGTCGTGGTTCGCGAGCGTCAGCGTGTAGCTGTGGCCCGCGGTGACGGCGGCCGTGGCCTGGGCCCAGGCGCCGGTGTTCGAGCAGGTGTTGCCCAGCATCGTCGCCGTGGTGCCGCTGGTGTTGTCCTTCAGGGTTGCGCTCGCCCAGTCGTAGGCGACCGTGTCCGGGCAGTGGACCTGGTAGAAGAAGGAGAGCTGCGTCGCGCCGGAGGGAGCGGTGAAGCTCTGCGTCAGCGCGCTGTCCGTGGTCGGGCTCGAGCTGCCGACAACTGCCGAGGCGGCGCCAGAGTGCGAGGTCGACGAGGTGCTCGTCGAGCCCGAGGAGGTCCAGCCGGTAAGGCCGCTCTCGAAGCCGCCGTTGGTCAGGTTGCCGGTGGGCGGCGGCGGGGGAGGCGGGGCGACGCCGGTGGACACGACGCAGGCGGCGGCCGAGTTCGACCACTCCTTCTGCACAGTGTACGTCACGCTGTCAGGGCCGACGATGCTGCCCTGCTGCGCGTTGCAGATATCGCCGATTTCGCCCTGCGCGTCGTTGTACCAGGCGAGGCTGTTGGTGCCCACATCGGCGTCGGTGACGGCCTCGATGAGCTCGTGCGAGGCGACCGAGGTCTGATTGTTGAAAGTGGTGCTGCTGCCGCAGCCGCTGGCGCAGCCGGAGTTCGGACCCATATCCGGCAGGACGGCGTACTTGACCGACGAGCTGCTGCGGATGAAGTTGCCGTGGTAGGCGCAAAACCCGCCAGCTACGCAGGAGCCCGAAGAGCCCTGCGAGATGCTGATGCCTTGGGGAAAATTGATCATGTAGATCGTGTTGAGGTTCGGGGCCGGCAGGGCACCGGCGGTGATCTGGCTGTTGAGCTCGCTCTGGATCTGCGCGTCGCTCACGTTGGCCGAGCCGGTGCTGGGCGCGATCTGGAACTTGCCCTGGAACGCCCCGCGGCCGATGTGCTGCTGGGTGCCGCCCGAAATCGCGGTGGTGTAGTTGCTATCGAGCCAGTCGATGTAGTTGCTGTTGCTCATCGCCGTATAAGCGGTGCCGATGTTGGGGGCTGCGCCGGTCACCTGACTGATGTACGTGCCGGCGCCCCAGAGGACTGGACGGTCTGCACGTTGGAGATGACTGCGCCGCCGCGGTAGGTCAGGTCGGAAGCGGTGGCGTATGGAGTTACGGACGAGCTCGCCGTCGAAGACATCGGCATCTTGTGGACGTTGGTGCCGTAGACGACGTCGGCCTGGTTGGCCTCGTTGACGGAGGGCATCTGTCCACCGCAAGCGGCGGTAAGCAAAATCGGGAGGAAGAGCTTTGCGGAGACTCTGCGGGGGGCCTGCATCATGTTCGACGACTCCATGTCCGTTCGGACCACCTCGGTCCGCAACGCGAGCACCTTCCTCGTGTCTTTTTGATCTCGCAACACGGTGCGCAGAGGTGTGCAGGGTGCGCCCTCGCTTGAGCCGTCCGCAAAGGTGCGGAAGTACATGGTGACGCAGCGCGTACCCGCACAACCCAGGTAGAACGCGCATCGGTCATTTGACCGATGCAATGCTGCAAGCGGTCAAATGCCGCCTTGACTACTGCAGCACGCGACCCAGCGAGACGTGCAGCTGGCTCACCAGCAACTGCATCAGACTCTGTAGCTCCGCCGGCGCGATTCCCAGCTGCGCGGTCAGCCGCTTGCGGACGCCTTTGACCAGCGCCTCGCGCTCGCGCGCCAGCCAGCGCGCCGTGGTGGCGCGGCTCACCAGATAGATTGCGGCGAGCTGATCGATCCCGAGGCCCTCCACATAGTGCAGCCGAAGCAGAGACCGTGAACGCTTCGGCAGCGACGCGAGCTCCTGGGAAAAGCAGCGCTCGAAGCCCGGTCGATAGCGCGCTTTGATGAGCTCGAGTTCCGGTGCGGCGACCGCGGACTGATCAAGGAGCGAGGCTTCCTCGTGGCGGCGCGGTCGCAGCTTCAAAGCGAGGCGGAGCGCCGAGGCCCTCAGCCAGGCCGACAGGGACCCTTCACCGCGGTAAGTGGCGATGCGGGGCAGTTGATCGCCCTGCCGCACGAGGAGGTCGACCTGCAAGGATTGAAGCACCTCGTCGCGAAAAGGTAGAGACGGATCGATGCGGACCAAAGCTTTCTCTGCCGCCACGCGCAGGAAGGCAACGATGACGCTGATGGCAATCGCTTCTCCATGAGCCGCGGCGCAGGCCAGGTAAAGGTCTGCGCCATGGAGGGACGCGAGCCTTTCTGGTGGCGTTGCCCCAGCAAGATGCCGGAAGAAAGTCTCCGCTGTCAGGGCGAGCTGCGGCCACGCTACGCGGCCCTGCGAAAGCAGTGCCTCCAGCGCACGCTCTCTCTCACTTTTGCTCCCGGATTCCATCTGTCCTACCTTCGGGTTCAATGGCGTGTCTGGGGGAAAATACCATCACCGCGTTCCTGGGTGGTGCGCTGGAAGAGCCGCAGATCGCCTTGGTCGAAGTGCATCTCGATAGCTGCGCCGATTGCCGCTTTCTACTTCCGATTGCCGCTTTCTACTTCGGATGGCCGCTTTCTACTTCGGATGGCCGCCCTGGCTGCAACGCGCGACGATGCGCTGGGGACCCGCGTGGGACACGTTTTGCCGACGCGGCTGGCCCCCGGCGCGTGCATTGATGAATACGTAATCGAGTCAATCCTGGGCGTCGGTGGAATGGGCGTCGTCTATGCGGCGACGGAGCCGGAGCTGCGCCGCCGGGTGGCCCTGAAGGTGCCCATCCTCCCCAGTCAGGAGGCGCCGTTGTTTCTCGAGCGATTCCGCGCCGAGGCGCTCGCGATGGCCCGTATCTGACACCACAACGTGGTCACCATCTATCGAGTTGGCGAGTTGCCCGGCGGCGGTGTCTTCATCGCCATGGAGCTGATTGAGGGAATGACGGCCCGCGCATGGATGGCGCGAGCCAGAAGCACGCTTGAGATCGTCCAGCTGTTCCTCGCAGCCGCGGAGGGACTCGCCGCCGCGCACCGGGTCGGTCTGGTTCACCGCGACTTCAAGCCGGACAATGTACTCGTGGGTCACGACGGCCGAATCTGCGTATCGGACTTCGGCATTGCCTGGCTCGCCACACTCGACAGGAGAGAAGGATTGGAGCCAGGCCAAGCGGCTCCGATTGCCGGTGCCCATCGAGCGCGGCGCGGCTTTGTCCTCGGCAGTCCGGCGTATATGGCTCCGGAACAAATACTGGGCGAGGCGGTCGACGCCCGGACAGATGTGTTCAGCTACTGCGTATCGCTTTACGAGGCGCTCTGCGGGAGGCGGCCATTCGCAGGCGAGAGCCTGTCCGGGTTGACAAAAGCAATTCAGCAGGGCCGCGTCCCGCCGGGCTTGTTGGCGACCAAAACATCCCGCGAGGGGCGCGACGCCATTCTCGCGGGGCTCAGCGCATCGCCGCAGCAGCGCCCTGAGCTGGCAGAGTTGATCAAGATCCTGCGCGGCAGCTGTGAAGCAGGCGGACGTCCAGGTTTCGGTTAATCAAAGAACGTGCGATTGAATCGCGGATTGACGGCCCGCGCGGCAGCGAGGTCGAGCGCCGCCGACCGCAGCAACTCCGAACGGCGATCGCCGCTCGCGGTCCTCGCCAGCACCTCCTCGAAGCCGGCTTTGAGCGCCAGCATCTCCGGCCAATCTTTGCGCAGGGTCAATGCACTGTTGATTGCCTCCAACCCCGATTGAGCGTCGCGCGCAGCGAGCGCAGGCTGCCTGCGATGCAACGCTGCCTGGACTCGCGCGACCCGCGCCAGCGCCGCTGGCCCCAGGGGCCATCCGGGAAACTGCGCCAGGATCAGTCTCGAAAGCCGTTCCGCATCAAGGAGGTGCCGGCGGGGATCGCGTCCGCGCGCCAGATCATCCCGGGCCGAGACCTCGTCGAGGCGACTTCGCAGGTAGAGGTTTTCCTTGACGACCACCAGTTCGCTCGAGGCAGCCAAGAGCGATCTGGCCTCTGCAACGGCAGTCCGGGGATCGAGGCCTCGGTCAACCAGGGCGGCAGACTCCAGGGTTCGGCTCCAGGTCTCGATTCGCTGGACATCAAGCTTGATACCCAGACTTTCCTGGTTGCGGCACTCGCGGACAGCAGAGCCAAACGCCATCGCCGCATCCCCGTCGTCGCGGGTGCGCTGGATTGCTTCCAGGAATGCCGCGTCGCAGGCGGACCAGGCGGCGTGAGGGGTCGCCGCGGCATCGACGATCCCTGCTTGGCGGGTCCATCGCCGCACCGCGGTCAAAGCGTCGGCGGCGTCCGCCCCGTGCTCGATCTGCCAACTCGCGCGGGTTCGTTCGACCCAGCCCAGAGTTGCCAGAGGCTGCCACTGTTCTGCATTCAGCCGCCTTGCCTGCCCGAGCGCGGCACTGGCCTCTTCCAGCCTTCGGGACGGATCGAGTCCGCGCGCGGACTCGTAGGACGCGATGAAAACAAGCGCAAGCCCGGTGCTGTTATAGCCACGCGAATAGTTGGGCTCCAAAGCAATCAGCTTCTTCGCGGTCTCGATGTTACGCAGCAACGAGGGCCGCGAATCCCCCCCGCGCGCCTCCTCCAGCAGGCCGTCTTCCTGCCACGCGGCCCCGAGATTTCGGAGCGCCTCCAGATTGCGCGGATCGATTCGATTCGCAGCGCCAGCGCTGGCGAGCGCTTCATGAATGGCTTCACGAGCATCGATTCCCGTTCGCAGTAGCCAGTCAGAGAAGTTCAATTCGATCCTGGAGAGAGCATTGAGCGCCGTCACACTGTCGGGATCGATCAAGAGCGCAGCCCTGCACGCGGTCACCGCTGCCGTGGCCGCCGGCCTCAAGTCCACGACATTCCACAGCGCCGCCCCGACCAGCTCTCTCTGGCGCCCGCACTCCGCTCCCGAGATGCCGGGATCGCTGCGGCCAATCTTCCCGGCGACCGCAAAGGCGCTCCCCGCCTCGTCGAGGTCCAGGGTCGCCTGCTGGCGCCTGCCTTTGCGGAGCGCTTCCACGGCGCGCGCGACCAGGACGTCTCCTCCCAGCTTCTTCGCCTCATATGAAAAGGGGGACTGCGCGAAGGTCAATCGCGCCTTCGAAAGAGCATCGTCATAGCGACGCTCGAAGAGTGCAATCCGCCCCTCCATCGTTTGCGGCGATCCCGCCGCGCGCAAATGCGCGAGCGCTGAGGTTCGCGTCTGCTCCAACTCCTGCGCGCGCGCATGCCCGCGGCCTTCGCCGCCCATCCGCTCGGCCAGATCGAGCTCTTCAGCGTAGCGTGCGCCCATCGCGAGACCCAATGCGTAGTGGTCCTGCGGCGACAACTCCGCACGTTGCAGCGCGGCCTCGAAAGCTTCCTGGGCGGCCCCGAACTCGCGCAGCGCGAGGTAGCCATGTCCCAGCGCGAGCAGTCCCGGAACCTCTGCCAGGTGGCCGGCCTCCGCCATCTCGCGCCGGATGCTCTCCAGCTGCAATTGAGCGGCTTTGCGTTCAGGCCGGACGTCGTGCGCCGGCAAGAGGGCGCTGGTCCGCAGAGTCGATTCTATTTCGCGCAATTGTTCCCCGAAGCGCTGCGACAACGCGGCAACCCTCCGCTCGCGGTGCGCGACGCTCAACCGGTTCGTCGTCAGAATGCCCGCCATCAAGAGCGCGACCCCGACGAGCGCAGCGGGAAACCGGTGTCGGGCAATCGCCCTGGCGCTTTGTAAGGCGAAGTTCGTTCTTCGAGCTTTGACCGGCTCTCCGAGAAGGAATCGCCGCAGATCCTCGCCGACTTCTCGCGCAGTCGCATAGCGGCGACGAGGATTCTTTTCCAGACATTGCAACGCGATTCTCTGCAGCGGGAGCGGTATCAGCGGATCGAGCTTGCGCGGCGGAACAGGCTCTTCATGCAGAGTCCGGTACAAGGCCTGAAGACTGGTGGCGCTGAGAAAAGGCGGTCTGCCGACCAGCAGTTCATAGAGGATCCCGCCCAGTCCATAGACGTCAGTGCGCACGCTTAGCGCGGTGAGGTCGCCCGTTGCTTGCTCCGGCGCCATGTACAGCGGCGAGCCCAGGATGGTGCCCCCCACCGTGCTCCCTGGAATGATCAAATCGCGCGCGAGCCCGAAGTCGGTCACGAATGGATGAAGCAGATTTCCCCGGCGCTCAATCAATACGTTCGCGGGCTTCAAGTCCCGATGCAGGAGTCCCGTATCGTGCGCCGCCTGGACGGCCTCCGCGACCGCGCGAACAATCGAGACCCTCTCATTGATGGACAGCTCGCGCGCAAGCGCAAGCAAGGTATTGCCCTCCACATATTGCATCGCGATGAATCGGCCCTGCGGGAGCCGGCCGAGCCCGTACACGCGGCAGACGTGGGGATGAATGACCCTGGCCTGGGCTCGCGCCTCCGCGAGAAAGCGCTTCTCCATGACCGGCACGTCGCTGCGGAGAAATTTCAGCGCGACGAATCGATCGAGAACGAGATCGCGCGCCTTGTAGACGCGGCCCATGCCGCCCTCGCCGAGTAGAACGCCCAGCTCGTAGCTCGAGCTGTCTCGCTGACCGGGCTCAGGCTCCAGGGCCGTTTCCGCTTCGGTCAGGGCCCGGCTCTGGGCCTCGGTCACGGCTGATCGGATGGAGGTTACGTTTGACATGAGATCAACCTTATCGCTGCGCGGAGGGGCAAGCTGCGTGGTTCCTCCAGCCTTTTCGAGGCCACCCCTCCGCCGTTTCATTCAAGCACCTAAAGGAGGCTATAGGCGCCCGCGCCGACGATATAGTCCCATTGGCCATCCGGCTGGCGCTTCCAGATCGTCAAGTAGTGACCCGGATAGTGCGCGGTCGGGGTCACAGCGGTTACCGTGAAATCATAGTTGCCAATGGTGTAGCCGATGTCCCCGCTGCGCGCGACGACGCCGCCTGTGGGCCACCAGTTCAGGGAAGTGCCCTGGTCGTGCGCGTGAGAGGCCACGATGGCGTCTCGTCCAAAGACCGCGTCATTCAGCATCTCGACCGCATCGGGAGCCGCGTAGATCGCCTGCGACACCTGCTGGCCCTGCGAGACCGAGAGCGCGGCGAAGTCAGCGTCGCGGGCCTCGAGCACGGAAAGCTCCTTCTGCTCGTTGACACCATCGCCCTCGTCCTCGGGCGGCGCAGCGGGGCCGAACCAGGCTGGCGGCGGCGTGCGCGGTGCCGACCGGATGCGGAGATAGGACTCAAGAAGCCAGCCGCGACCCTCGCCCTTCTTCTCGCGCCGCCACATGGCCATGTAGTGCCCCGGTCTCGCGATTCCATTCGGACCCGTGAAAATGACCCAGCCAAAGGTGTAACCGAGGTCCTCGTGGGCGGACGCTTCGCCTCGCGCCGTGATCCAGGTCAGCGAGCCCGAGGCGAGGGTGGGAAAGGACTGCTGGAGATAAGCGACGATTGCGGGTTTGCCTTTCAGGAGTGGTTGGAGGGTAGCGAAGAACGTTGCATTCCCGGCGAGAGCCTCAGTGAAGGCGGCATTGATGCCGCGCGCTTGGACGTCGCCCTGGAGCGCATCGTCAGCGGCGAGGAGCGAGGCCTGCGCGCAGGCTCCGTCGCTTCCCTCGCACTCCGTCGTTTCCGCCTCCGACGTGCTGCGGTTGTGTTGTCCGGCCAGATTCGCACCGGGGGGTGGGGCGCTCCCTCCGCATGCACCGAGAAGCAGCGCCAGGGTCATCGACAAGTTTTTCATTGTACGGCCTCGCAATCAAAGACCACGCGGCCGGAAGAGCCGCGCGGCATGGACCTGCGAAATGAAGAGGAGCCGGCGCGGGAAAAGTCTCACCCGATTCTTTTCGGGCCGCTCGCCGAAGGCCGTTTTCCGGTTCAACCGGTCCGCTCTTTGGACCTCCCGCAGCACCGCTTCGATCTTGCAGTTGTGCGGTTGTGGGGATTCCGCGCTCCGCGGGACGCGGCGATTGCCACAATCGGATGCTGGTCAGATTCGTGCAGGCGGATTGACTCAACTCCTCGTTCAATCCATCCGGCGATTCGACAGCTTTTGATCTTGAATGGCTCGGATGCTGGCCCCGGTGGCCAGCAAGGTGACCGTGCAGTATTGCAGCATGGATCGAAGATGGGTCGCCAATCATAAAAAGGTTGAACTTTTATCTGGATGCTCGCTTGGGTGAAAAACCTGATTGCCCGCGCGCTGCATGCCGGTCGTCTGGAAAGTTCGAGGGGGCTTCGCGATGATTGCGCAATCGCCAGAAATGCGCGAGGTCCTCTCGCGCCTGCCAGCGATCGCGCGCGCGCGAAAGACCACGCTCATCTGTGGACCAACCGGCAGCGGCAAGGAAGTGATCGCGCGCGAGCTGCACGACTTCCGCGGCGGCGCCGCCGGGCCCTACGTGCCGGTCCATTGCGGCGCGCTTCCCGAGCAGCTGGTCGAGGCCGAGCTCTTCGGCCACACGCGCGGTGCTTTCACCGGCGCCGCCACCGCACGGCCTGGGCTGGTCCGCAGCGCCGCGGGCGGCACGCTCTTCCTTGATGAGGTCGACTCCCTCACGCTCGGCACGCAGGTAAAGCTGCTGCGGTTCCTCGAGACGGGTGAATACCGGCCGGTGGGCTCCGACCACATCGATCGGTCTGACACCTGGGTCATCGCCGCGTCCAATCGATCTCTCGAGGAGCGAGTGGCCCTGGGCGACTTCCGCGCGGACCTTCTCTACCGGCTCGACGTGATGCGCATCGACCTCCCGCCGCTGCGCCTGCGCACTTCGGATCTTGAGCTGCTGGCAATGCACTTTCTGCCCGCCGAGCCTGCGCTGACCTTCACCATCGACGCCACGGCAGCGCTGCACGCGCACGCCTGGCCCGGCAACGTGCGCGAGCTCAAACACCGCGTAGAGCGCGCGGCCGTGCTGTGCCAGTCCGGGCAAATCGACGCTGCGCTCCTCGGCCTCGCGATTTCGCACGATCCGGTCCCGACGGCGGCGCCGCCGCTCGCGGCCGCGCCCGGCGATCCCCTGCGCGACCACCTGTGGAGCCTGATCGCCGACCAGGGCATGACGCTGCCGGAGGCGGTGGCGCGCTGCGAGCACGTCATGATCGAGGCGGCGCTGCAGGCCGAGTCGGAGAACCGCACCCGCGCGGCGCAGCGGCTGCGCATCCACGTCCGCACGCTCTTCAAGAAGCTCTCGCACTGACGCTGGCGCGACTGGTGCAAGCGCAGGGCGGATGGACATCGTCATCGATCCCGGACATGGCGGCGCTGCGCTTTTGGGCGGCTCGACTCCTCACGGCGCGCGAGGCCCGCGCGGCACCCTCGAGAAGGAAGTCACCCTCGCGCTTGCGCAGGAGGTCGCCGAGCAGCTGGGCGGGGCGCGGCTCACGCGCGTCGGTGATCAGAATTCGTCGCTAGCGGCGCGAGCTCACCTGGCTCGGACCGCGCCCGTCTTCCTTTCGCTGCACGCGAGCTCCGCCGGCCGGGGCAGCGAGGTTTGGCTTCACCCGCGCGGCGGCGCCGCCTCGCGCTTGCTGGCGCAGTCGCTGCAACGCGCACTCGCGGCGCTGGGAGTGCCCGACCGCGGCGCCCGTGCGGCCGACCTGACAGTGTTGCGTCCCGAGGCGCTGCGGCCCGGCGCGGCTGCCTGCCTGATCGAAGTGGACGCTCTGGGCGACGCGCAGGGGGAGGCCCGGCTGTGCGACGCGGGCGAGCGGACGCGGCTGGCACAAGCCATCGCGCAGGCGGTCCGCGAGCACCAGGCGAGGGCGCTCGACGTGACCCCGGACTCTGCGCAGGCCGAGCAGAGCGAGCGGATCCGCCGCAACATCGCGCAGTCGCTGCGGAGCGCGGAGGGCACGCGCTTCAACCAGGTCCATTTCGACAGCGGGCGGCCCAACTTCGGAATCGGCAGCTGGACGGGCGCGCGCATCGCCGAGGTGCTCGACACCTACGCGGCCGTCGCCGCCGACCTGAACTTGACCGACTCGCTCTACGCCTATCTCGGTGGGCAGCCGGCGTACGAGGCGCTGCAAGCGCGGTTCCTCTCGCAGGGCGCGACAGCGCAGCTCCAGCCCGGCGAACAAGCGCAGCTGGAGGCGCTGGGCGGCGACACCAGGCTGCAGGAGGCGCAGGTGCGGCAGCTCGCGCGCGACATTCGCGGACCGCTCGACGGCATCGACGGCTTTACCAGCCCCAGCTATCCGTACCAGGACGGCTACATGAACGCGATCTCCGAGGTGGCGGCGCATGTGCTGGTGCATGCCGCTCACCAGCACGGCGGCTGCCAGGATCTGATTCGCATCGCGGTCGCGAACCGCGGCGGCGAAACGGCGCTGGGACAGCTGATGGTCTCGGGCGGAATCACCGAGCTCGACTTTCTGAAGGACATTGCAGAGCTGGTGGTGGACCGCGTGCAGTCCCAGTACCGGCAGGGCGTGCGCAACCGCTACGCGAGCCTGCTGGCCACCTGGGGCCCGAGCACGCTCTCCTATTACTTCCACCCGCAGCTGAATTCGTAGCGCGCCATGGCCGATCGATCAGCAGCGTGATCGATC
>JANYKT010000211.1 GCA_025358085.1 Deltaproteobacteria bacterium
CGGATCTGGGTGCGGAAGAGCTGCGGGTGCTTGAGCGTGAAGCGGATGGCGCGCAGGCCCATGGCGGGGTTGGCTTCGTGCGAGCGGTGGCCGATGGGCAGCTTGTCGCCGCCCAGATCCAGGGTGCGGATGGTGACCGGCTTGCCCTGCATCTGCCTCAGGATCGACGTGTACGCGCGGTAATGCTCCTCCTCGGTCGGCAGCTCCTCGCGGTTGAGGTAGAGGAACTCGGTGCGGTAGAGGCCCACGCCCTCGCCGCCGTGAGCGAGCACGCTCGGCACTTCCTCGGGGAATTCGATGTTGGCCCAGAGGCCCAGGCGCCGGCCGTCGAGCGTGACCGCCGGGAGGTCGCGCTCCTCCAGCAGGGAGGCGTCGCGGAACTTCAGCTCCTCGCGCGCCGTCTCGAAGCGGAGCACCTCGTCGCCATCCGGTGAGATCAGCACCTCGCCGGTCGAGCCGTTGAGCGCGATCAGGTCGCCGGCCTTGGCGACCTCGCTGCACTGCCCGGCCCCCACCACCGCCGGCACCTCGAGCGCGCGGGCGAGGATGGCGGTGTGCGAGGTCTTGGAGCCGAAGTCCGTCACCAGCCCGCGCACCCGCCCCGAAGAGAGCAGCACCGCCGCGTCGGCCGTGGTGAGGTCGTAGGCGACGAGGATGGCGCCCTCGGGCGGCAAGGAGGCGAGCGTCAGCGGCGTCTCACCGATCAGGTTGTGCACAATCCGATCGCACACCTCGTCGAGATCGGCGCGGCGCTCGGCGAGGTAGCCGTCGTTGCCCAGCTTCTCGGAGAACTCGCGGAAGGTGCGCCGCATTGCCCACTCGGCGTTGAGCAGCTCCTCGCGAACCAGCGTCTTCGCCTGCAGCAGGACGGTGGGGTCGTCGGCCATCATCCGGTGCGCGTCGAGGATGTCGCCCTGCTCTCCTTCGCCCAGGCTCTTGCGGATGGCGGCGAGCTGATCGACCGACGCCTTGACCGCGGCGTCGAGCCGCACAAGCTCGGCGTCGATCTGCTCCTGCTGCACATGAAAGCGCGGCGTGCGCGCCCGCCTGCGGTCGACGGGAAACACCCGCCCGATGGCGACGCCTGGTGAGGCTGGGATTCCGGTCAGCTTGGCCAAGGTTTGCGCAGATATATCAGAGCCGCGAAAGCCTCGCCTGCAGGCGCCGCAGCTCCTCGTTCACCTTCGAAACTTCCGCCTTTCCCTGCTCCGCGGCCAGCTGCGCAGCGAGCGGCGCGATAGCCGCCTTGAGGAGCAACTTCGCCTCAGGCTGTGGCAGCAGCCACTCCAGCGCGCGGATGGCTGCTGTCCGGACGCGCAGGTCCGGATCGGCGGCCGCCTTGACCAGCGCGGGCACGGCCGACCCGAAAGTCTCGCGGCCGAGCTCATAGGCGGCGCGGGCGCGCACCAGCGGCTCTTTGTCCTCCAGCTGTTGCATCCAGCACGCGGCGGTCCCGGCGCAGCGACCCGCGGCCAGAAGGGGCTTGAGCAGCTCGGCGAACTGGGTCGCCAGCAGCGCGCAGGCGTCGTTCTCGTTCTCGACTTGCAGCTGCAGCTCGGTCAGCGCCTTGAGGCAGCTCTGCTTGCTGCCTTTCTCCTCATGCGCTGCGAGAGCCGCCAGGTCCTTCGAAAGCGATCCGTCGCCCAGCATCGACGCCGCCTGCGCCGCGCTCAGCCGCGACCGGAGGGCACCGGCCTGCGCGCGCTTGAGCAGCTCTTTTGCTTGCGAGGTGTCGCCGATCCAGACCAGCGCCTCACTGGCGAAGCTGGCCAGCCCCTCGTCCTGCGGATCCTTGGTCTGCACCAGCGCAAGAATGGGCGCTGCCGCCTCCTGCGCGCGCAGCCGTCCCAGCGCATTGGCGGCAAATTCGCGGACCAGGTTGGTGAGCAACTTGGCGGTGCCGGGATTCGGATCGGGATCGGTGTACTTGAGCTTCGCCAACAGCACCGGAACCGCGCGCGCGTCGCCGAGGTCGCCCAGCACCAGCGCCGCCTTGGCATAGGTTCCTGCTGCCGCGCGGTTGTTCTCCTTCGCCCAGGCGAGATAGGCCGCGTCCTCGTCCTGCGCGACCTTCAGCAGCGGCTCGACCGCAGGCGCGCCGAGGAGGAACAGCGCATACGAGCTCTCGGGCAGGAAGCTGACCCCGGACCGCTCCAGCACAAGACCGTGCAGCAACGCGGGGATGGCGCCCGCCACGCCGAGCTTGCCGAGCGAGACGACGGCCTTCTTGATCAGGATTGGCGGCGACAACTCATCGTCGACAATGTGCGCGAGCTCGGGCGCCGCGTCCTTGAAGCCGATATTGCCGAGCGCCTGCACCGCAGAAAGCCGCACCAGGCCGTCTTGCGAGCGCGAAAGCCGCAGCAGCGCCGGCCCCGCCCGGACATCGCCGATGTCGCCCAGCGCCTCGGCCACCCGCGCATTGGTGCGGTTCGCGAGCCGCGTCGCCTGATCGCTGCCGGATCCGACGGTGGTGTCGACGGCTTCGATCAGCGCCGGCACCTCGGCGGGGCCGCCCAGATCCTGCAGTGCGAGCGCCGCCTCCTCCTTGACCTGCTGGTCTTCCAAAAGCAGCGCTACCTGCGACGCCGCCTGCTTTGCCTTCAGCTTGCGCAGCTGCTGCACCGCCTCCACGCGCTGGTGCGCATCGGAATTGGAGAGCCGCGCGATCCAGGTCGCCGGATCTTTCGGATCGGACGGCTTGCAGCCAAGGCTTCCCAAGAAGACCACGAGAACAATTCGATGCATGCCAGCCTGCTACTACGCTGCCTCGTGCGCGTCGCGGCATAATTCGGGGACACTCTGCCGGAAGCAAACCATGGAAACCACGCAGACCGCGTGGGTGGTCCGCGCGGCAAGGCCAGCAGACCGAGCAGGTCCACCCGCGCCTCCCACCTGCGATCGTCGCGCGGTGACCGAACGCGAGACCTTGTCGAAGTGCGCTCTTGCCGCAGGCGCAGAGCCCGAGAATGGACAATGCTTGCCCCATGGCGGAACCGGCAAGGTTGCGCTTCATCCGCTTACTCTGGCAGATCGCCTGCGCATGCGCATCGCCTTCCTGGGCACGCCCGAGTTGACCATCCCGCTGCTGGAGGCTTGCGCGCGCGCGGGAGATCTGGTGGCGGTGATCGCGCAACCGGACCGCGCAATCGGGCGGCACGCCGCGCTGCAGGCGCCGCCATCGAAGCGCTGGGCGCTGGAGCGGAACATTCCGGTGCTGCAGCCCGAGAAGGTGAAGCAGGGGCGGCTCGCGGCGCTGCTCGCCGAGCACCGGCCCGACGTTGCGGTGGTGGCCGCCTACGGACGCATCCTGCCGGCCGATGCGCTGCGCACGCCCCGGCTCGGCTGCGTGAACGTGCACGCCTCGCTGCTGCCGCTCTTGCGTGGCGCAGCTCCCGCGCAGTGGGCCATTGCGCGCGGGTACGGCGAGACCGGCGTGACGTTGATGCAGATGGATGAGGGCCTCGATACCGGCGACATCCTCTTGCAGCGCAGCTTGTCCATCGCGCAGGACGAGACGGCGGAATCGCTGCTGCCCAGGCTGGGCGCTCTCGGCGCGCTGCTGCTGCCCGAAGTTCTGGCGCGGTTGGAGGGTCCGGAACCTCTGCCGCGCGTCACGCAGGATCACGTGCGAGCCACGCTCGCGCCCATCCTTTCGCGCGAGGACGGCAAGGTGGACTTTAGCTTGAGCGCTTTCGAGCTGGATGCACGCCGCCGCGGCTTCACTCCCTGGCCGGGCGCATGGACCACCGTCGCGGGCACGGTGCTCAAGATTCACGCCGCGCGGCCATTGCAGAATGTCAGCGGCTCGCAGCCCGGCAATGCGCCCGGAACGCTGGTCGAGGGCACGACCCTCGCGTGCGGCGCCGGCACCGCCTGGGAACTGCTTGAGGTGCAGCTCGAAGGCAAGAGGCGCATGCCGGCGAGCGCCTGGCTTTCCGGCGCGCGCCTGAAACCTGGAGACCGGCTGGGAACGTGACGCTATAGTCGCGTCATGCTGATTGTCCTCCATCCCGACGTCACCAAGCCGCAACAGGACCTCATCGAAGACCGCATCCGCGAGCTGGGATTCACGCCGCACGCCATCTCCGGAGCGGGCCGCACTGCCATCGGCATCACCGGCAACAAGGGCGCCGTGGACCCGGGTCACTTCCGCCTTCTCGACGGCGTCGCCGACTGCATCCCGGTCACCGCGCCGTACAAGCTCGTCAGCCGCGAGGTGAAGCGCGAAGACACCATCGTGGACGTGGCGGGCGTGCTTGTCGGCGGGCCGGCCATCGTGGTCATGGCCGGGCCGTGCGCCGTCGAGAACGAGGCGCAAATCCTCGCCTCTGCGCACGGCGTCGCAAAGTATGGCGCGTCGTTCCTGCGCGGCGGCGCGTTCAAGCCGCGCACCAGCCCGTACGACTTCCAGGGCTTGAAGCAAAAGGGCCTCGAGCTTCTGGCCAAGGGCCGCGCCGAGACCGGCCTCAAGGTAGTGACCGAGGTCAAGGACACCGAGACGCTGGCGGCGGTGGCCGAGAGCGCGGACCTGTTGCAAATCGGCGCCCGCAACATGCAGAACTTCTCGCTGCTGGAAGCCGTCGGCGATCTGCGCAAGCCCGTGCTGCTCAAGCGCGGGATGAGCTCCACCATCAAGGAGCTCCTGATGGCCGCCGAGTACATCGTCTCGCGCGGCAACAAGCAGGTCATCCTCTGCGAGCGCGGTATCCGGACCTTCGAGACCATGACGCGCAACACGCTCGACCTCAACGCGATACCGATGCTGAAGTCGCTCTCGCACCTGCCGGTGGTGGTCGATCCCTCGCACGGCATCGGCATCCGCAGCGGCGTGCTGCCGATGGCGCGCGCGGCGGTGGCGGCGGGCGCCGACGGCCTCATCATCGAGGTGCACCCGGACCCCGATCGCGCGCTCAGCGACGGCATGCAGTCGCTCAACATCCCGATGTTCGCCGAGCTGATGCGCGAGGTGGAAAAGATCGCGCACGCGGTCGGCCGCACCATGCACAAGATGCCTGAACACCAGCGGAGCCGCTGAGCCATGCGCGTCCGGATCTCACCGCTGCGCGGGCCTCTGCGGCCGCTGGGCGCGCTGCGTGTGCCGGGCGACAAGAGCATCTCGCACCGGGCGCTGCTCTTCGCATCGCTGGCGGACGGCGAGTCGCGCATCGCTGGCCTCGCGCCCGGCGGTGACGTGCGCTCGACCGCATTCTGCCTCGCCCAGCTGGGCGTGCCGCTGCTTCGCGGCGACGGAACGCCGTGGCGTTCTTCTGTGGCCGGTCGCGAATTCGTCGCGCCGGTGCGGCCCGCTGGTGCGGCCCCGCTTCCCGAGCGCGATGCCGACATGGACCAAGACGACGCCATCGTGATCGGGCATGGGCTCGCGGGGCTGAAGGAACCAATCTCCGCGCTCGACTGCGGCAACTCCGGCACCACCATGCGGCTCTTCGCCGGGGTGCTCGCGGGCGCGGGCGTCGAGGCCACGCTGGTTGGCGATGCGTCGCTTTCGCGGCGGCCGATGGAGCGCGTGGCAGGCCCGCTGCGCAAGCTCTCCGCGGCGATCGAGACGGGCCCGGACGGCCGGCCACCCATTCGTGTCCGGCGGCGCGCGGCGGGGCTCCAGGCGGGCACTATCGTCTCCGAGATTTCCAGCGCGCAGATCAAGAGCGCCGTGCTGCTGGCGGGGCTTTTCACTGACGGTGAGACCAGCTTCACAGAACCCCTGCGCAGCCGCGATCACACCGAGCGCCTCTTGCGGCAGATGGGCGCCGAGCTCTCCGTGCGCGGCACCACGGTCAGCGTGCGCGGGCCTGCGCGGCTGAAGCCATTCGCGCTCGATGTACCGGGCGATCTCAGCTCGGCGGCGTTCCTGCTGGCGCTGGCGCTGGTCGCTCCCGAGGGCAGCTCGATCGAGCTGGAACACGTCGGGGTAAATCCCACGCGCGCCGGATTTCTCGACGCGTTGGCCTCGTTCGGTGCCCGGGTATTTTTGGAGCTCGAAGGCGGCGCGGCGGGCGAGCCGGTGGCGAAGCTGAAGGCGTCAGCGCAGCGGCTCGAAGGCGCCCGGCTTGACGGGGATCTGGTGCTGCGCGGCATCGATGAGGTGCCGATTCTGGCGGTGCTGGGCGCGCTCGCGACTGGCACCACGGTGATCCGCGGCGCGTCGGAATTGCGCGTGAAGGAGTCCGACCGGCTCGCGCAGATGGCGTCCGGCCTGCGCGCCATGGGCGCAACGGTCGAGGACTTTCCGGACGGGCTGAGCGTGAGCGGCGGCAAGCTGCGCGGCGGCGCGGTGATCGACTCCGCGCATGACCACCGCATCGCGCTGGCGTTCTCCATCGCCGCGCTCGCCGCCGACGGACCCACCGAGATCACCTCCGCCGAGTGGGCCGACGTCTCGTTCCCCGGATTTTTCCAGCTGCTGCAGAGACTCGGCGCCGATGTCGAGATCCTGAATTGATGCGCGCTCCCGCCCAGGCGTCGCGCTGATGCCGCTCTCGCGAGCACGCACGCGGCAGCTCTTCTGCCTGCTGGGAGATCCGGTCGCGCACTCGCTGTCGCCTCGCATCCACGCGCGCGCCTTCCAGCTGCTCGGCGTCGACGCCGTCTATGCTCCTTGCCCGGTGGCCGCCGCGGACCTGCCCACTGCCGTCGCGGGCCTGCGCGCGCTCGGTGCCGCGGGCTTCAACGTCACGGTGCCTCACAAGGGCGCCGCGCTCGCGTTGTGCGACCGGGTCTCGGAACAAGCCGAGCGCATCGGCGCGGTGAGCTGCGTGCAGCGCTCTCCCGAAGACGGCAGGCTGGTCGGTCACAACACCGATGCGCCGGGGCTGTTGCGCGCGCTGCGCGGGCTCGATCTCACCGGCGCGCGCGTGGTCGTGCTCGGCGCGGGCGGCTCGGCGAGGGCAGCGGCGCTGGCGCTCGCAGGTCGCGCCGCTTCCCTGCAGATCGTCAATCGCACCGGATCGAAGGCGCGCGCGCTGGCGGAGCTGTGCCGCGCGGCGGGCTGTTCATCCGCTGAAGCCGCACCGATCGAGGCGGTGAAATCAGCTTCACTGGTGGTGCATTGCACGACCGTCGGGCTCGGCACCGATGAGCTGCCCTTCGATCCGGTGCTGCTCGCGCCCGGCGCTACGCTGGTCGATCTCGTCTATTCGAAGATGGGGGCCACTGCACTGGTGCGCGCCGTGCTGGCCCAGCGCGAGGGGCAGTTCAGGGCGCCCGCGCTGGGACACTCCGCGACGGCCGCGCTGTCACCTTCGCCCGCGCTGTCCGCA
>JANYKT010000216.1 GCA_025358085.1 Deltaproteobacteria bacterium
TCCGGCCGACGGACGTTTTGGCGAGAACCCCAATCGACTGCACCAGCACCACCAGTTCCAGGTGGTCTTGAAGCCAAGCCCCAAGGACGTGCAGGACATTTATCTGGCTTCGCTCGCGGCCATCGGCCTCACCAGCGAAGACCACGACCTGCGCTTCGTCGAGGACGACTGGGAGTCGCCCACGCTTGGCGCCTGGGGCCTCGGCTGGGAGGTCTGGTGCGATGGAATGGAAGTCACTCAATTCACCTACTTCCAGCAGGCGGGAGGATTCGAGTGCCGGCCGGTCGCGGCAGAGCTCACGTATGGTCTGGAAAGAATCGCGATGTATCTGCAGGGCGTCGATAACGTCTATAACCTTAAATGGGTCGGCGACCTGACCTATGGCGAGGTCTTCCACCAGAATGAAGTGGAGCAATCCAAGTATTCGTTCCAGGCCTCCGATCCGGACCTGCTCTTCAAGCTGTTTGGAGAATATGAGTCTGAATGTGATCGCTTGTTGAAGCTGGAGTTGCCGCTGCCCGCCTATGATTATTGTCTCAAATGCTCGCACGCCTTCAATCTGTTGGATGCGCGCGGCGCCATCAGCGTCACCGAGCGGCAGGGATACATTCTCAGGGTGCGCGCGCTGGCGAGGAGATGTGCCATCGAATATCGCCGCGTGCGGGCGCGGCTGGGCTTCCCGCTGCTGCGCGATCGCGAGCTCGCAAAGACCCAGGCGGCCACCGTGCTTACGGAAGAGGTGAAGTAATGGACCTCGTCTTCGAGATCGGCTGCGAGGAGCTGCCGGCCGGCTTCCTCAAGCCCGCGGTGGAGTGGATGGCGTCCGAGTTGGACAAGGCGCTTGCCGAGGCACGCCTTCAGGGCCTTGATGCCGCAGGCAATGGACAGCGTGCCACGACCGCCACCTACGCGACGCCCCGCCGGCTGGCGCTGCTGGTCAGGGGCATTCCCGAGAAGGCGCCCGACCTGCGCAAGAAGTTGCAGGGCCCGCCGGCCAAGGCGGCCTTCGGACCAGACGGCAAGGCCACCAAGGCGGGCGAAGGCTTCGCGAAGAAGGCCGGGGTTCCGGTCTCGGAACTGAAGATCGAGAACGACCGCGTGGTGGTCGATCAAGAGATCAAGGGACAGCGCGCGGCCGAGGCGCTGCCTGCAATCCTGGAAAAGATCGTCAAGGGCATCCCTTTCCGGAAGTCGATGCGCTGGGGCACGAACGCCGAGTCTTTCGCGCGGCCCATCCACTGGATCGGCGCGGCGCTGGACGGCGCGCTCCTGCCGTTCAAGTTCGCCGACGTCGAGAGCTCGCTGACCACGCGCGGCCACCGCTTCCACGCTCCAGCCGAGATCCCGCTGCCCAGGGCCGCGGACTATGTCGCCACGCTGCGCCGGGCCCATGTGCTGGCTGATTGGGCCGAGCGAAAGGCACGCGTCGCCGCAGAGGTGGAGCGGGCGGCGAAGGACGCGCAGGGCGAATCGCTCGCCGACGACGACCTGCTCGAGACGGTGACCGGACTGGTCGAAGAGCCCACGGGCGTCATGGGCCGCTACGAGCCCGAGTATCTCGAGCTGCCCCCCGAAGTGCTGATCTCCGAGATGCGCGGTCACCAGAAGTATTTCTCGATCACCAAAGCCGGCAAGCTCGCGCCCGCTTTCGTCGCTGTCTCCAATACCCGCGTTCGCGACCCGGCCTTGAGCCGCACGGGCTATGAACGCGTGCTGCGCTCGCGGCTCTCCGACGGCAAATTCTTCTTCGACGAGGACCGGAAGATTCCTCTGCAAAAGAGAGTGGAAAAGCTGGCCCGCCGCACCTTCATGGCGGGCCTCGGCACGGAGCTCGAGCGGGTGCAGCGCATCCGCGAACTCGCGCTCTGGCTGCACGGCGCCACCGGCAAGGGCGACGCGGCGATGCTCGCGCAGGCAGCCGAGTTGTGCAAAGCCGATCTCGGGACCGGCATGGTGGGCGAGTTCCCCGACCTGCAGGGCGTGATGGGTCGCGTCTATGCGCTGCACGATGGGGCGCCGGCCGAGGTCGCGCTCGCCATCTTCGAGCACTACCTGCCCCGCGGCGCCGATGAGCGCATGCCATCCACCGACACCTCGGCATTGCTCGGCCTCGCCGACCGGCTCGACACGCTGGTCGGCATCTTCGGCATCGGCAAGGAACCCACCGGCACCGCCGACCCTTACGGCCTGCGCCGCGCCGCGCTGGGCCTGCTCCGCATCACGCTCGCGCGCCGCTATCGCTTCGATCTGCACGATGCTCTCGAGCAGGCGCAGCGGCTGCACCAGAAGCGCAACGCGGTGGAGAAGGTCTGGCCGTTCCTGCTCGGCCGGCTCGAAGGGCTCTGGAAGGAGCGCGCCGCGCCAGACTCCATTCAAGCGGTGCTGCACACCGGCGGCCGCGATGTGGTCGCGCTCGAAGAGCGGCTGACGGCGCTGCACAACGTGCGCGAAAAGAGCCGCGCGCAATTCGAGGCCACTGCCGCGACTTTCAAGCGCATCGCCAACATCCTTGCG
>JANYKT010000029.1 GCA_025358085.1 Deltaproteobacteria bacterium
GAGGCCCGTCTCGCCGAAGCGCCGCGCCGCCAGATCTCCCGCGAAGGCGTGAAGGAAGACAGCAAGCTGCGCGCGCTCGAAGGTGCCGCCCTCGCCGCCACGCCGCGCGAGCAAGGCCGCGCAGATGCCGGTGAGGACGTCGCCCGCGCCGGCCGTTGCCATGCCGGGATTTCCTGCGGCGCAGATGGCCGTTGCGCCTTCGGGGTTTGCCACTACGGAGCGCGCGCCCTTGAGCACCACGCAGGCCGAGAAGCGCTGCGCCGCGCGCGCCGCCGAGTCCAGCCGGTCCATTTCAATGCGCTCTATCTCTTCGCCGGTCAGCCGCGCGAACTCGCCAGGGTGCGGCGTCAGGAGCGGCTGGACGGGCGCGCGGGCAAGCCATTCGGCGATGCGCTCCCGGTGCTCGGCCAGCGCATTCAGGGCATCCGCGTCGATGACCGAAGCGCAACCGCCCTCGAGCGCCGCGAGCAGCTCACCGATGAGCGGTCCTGTTTCCGGACCGCGCGGAATGCCCGGCCCGATGGCGAGCGCGGTCTTGCCACGCGAAGCCTCGCGCAGGCCGGCCAGATCCGCGAGGTTGAGCGGTCCTTCACCCGGCAGCGCGATGCCCATCGCCTCGGGAACACCGGGCAGCGCGCTGGCCAGGACTTCCGGCCGCGCGGCGAGCGTCACCAGTCCCGCCCCCGCCCGCAGCGCCGCCTCGAGCACCAGCGCAGCCGCCCCGCTCTTTCCTGGAGAGCCCGCGACCACCAGCACATGGCCAAAGTCGTTCTTGTGCGCGGTCCGCGGCCGCGGAGAAAGCAGCGCGCGCGCGAACGATTCATCGATCAGCTCGCAGGCCGGAGCCTCCGCAAGCGAGCACGGGATGCCGATGTCCGCCACCACGATGCGCCCCGCCGACTGCGCGCCCGGGTAAAGGTAGAGGCCGCGCTTGGGGAGGTGGAAGGTGACCGTCGCTTCGGCGCGCGCGAGGTGCATCGGGTAGACCGCGCCCGAGTCGCTGTCCACGCCGCTCGGGATATCGACTGCAACGATGCGGGCCCCGCGCGCCGCTGCGTCGTTCATCAGCGAAATGGCCGCGGCCTCCGCGCCCGCGGGCGGCCGCGACAGTCCGCTTCCAAAGACGGCGTCGACGAGCACGCTGCCAGACGCGAGGTGCTCGGCGAGGTGGACCGCCGCAAGCTCGACGTTCTTGCCGCCGGCAGCGACCCAGGCCTGCGCGGCGGCGTGCGCGTCGCCGCGCAGTTCGGCGAGCGGCCGGGTCGCCACGCAGAGCGTCTCGACAGTCGCCGACAGCAGCCGCGCCGCCACATAGCCGTCGCCGCCGTTGTTGCCTGGGCCGCAAAAGACGACCACCCGCCGCGGAGAGAGAGTGAGCGTGAAGCGCGCCACCGCCGCGCCCGCGCTCTCCATCAACACGCGCGTGGGCAGCCCCGCCTCGACCGCGCGCCTGTCGAGCTCGCGCTGTCCGGCAGCGGTCAGCAGCTTCATCCGATCAGGTCTCTCATGTCGCGGACGGCGCGCTCGAAGCCGACGAGCACCGCGCGGCAGACGATTGCGTAGCCGATGTTCAGCTCGGTGATCTCGTCCACGCGCGCGATGGGCCTCACGTTCCAGTAGTCGAGCCCATGGCCGGCTGCGACGCGCAGGCCAAGCTTCGTCGCCGCCCTGGCCGCCTCGACGACGCGGGAGAGCTCGCGCGCGCGGTCCCGGTCATTGCGCGCCTCGCAATAGCGGCCGGTGTGCAGCTCGACTGCCTGTGCGTCCACGCGGTGCGACGCCTTGATCTGCTCCAGGTCGGGGTCGACGAAAAGCGACACCTCGACCCCCGCGTCGCGCAGCGCGCGCGTGACGTGCTTGATTTCGTCGCGGTGCGCCGAGACGTCGAGGCCGCCCTCGGTGGTGAGCTCCTCGCGCCGCTCCGGCACCAGCGTGGCGGAGTCCGGACGCGTCTGCAGCGCCAGCTCGAGCATGCCCTGCACCGCCGCCATCTCGAGATTCAGGGAGCTGTTCACCGTCTGCCGCAGCAGCGATAGGTCGCGGTCGTTGACGTGGCGCCGGTCCTCGCGGACGTGCAGGGTGATCTGGTCCGCGCCGCCCAGCTCCGCGAGCGACGCGGCGATGACGGGATCGGGATAGCGGCCGCGACGCGCCTGGCGGAGCGTGGCGACGTGGTCGATGTTGACGCCGAGCCTCATCCGTGAAGCATAGCTGAATGACGCGCTAGGCGCCGATGGCCTTCTTGAGCTCGCCGCCGATTTGCGCGGCGAAGCCGTCGATGATCTTCTGATCCGGACCCTCGACCAGCACGCGGACCTTGGGCTCGGTGCCGCTGTAGCGGACCAGGACGCGGCCCTCCTTCCCCAGCTTCTTCTCGGCGTCGCGGATGGCCCGCATTACGTCGGACAGCGAGCCAAGCTCGGGCTTCGACTTCACCAGAAGGCCCAGCTGCGCCTGCGGAAAGACCTCCATGCACTTCGCCAGTTCGGACATTGGTTTCCCGCTCTGCACCATCACCGAGAGCAGCGCCAGCGCAGCCACGATGCCGTCGCCAGTGGTGGCGTTTTCGAGAAAGATGAGATGGCCGCTCTGCTCGCCGCCGAAGGTGTAGCCGTTTTTGCGCATGGCCTCGACCACGTAGCGGTCCCCCACCCGGGTGCGGACGACCTTGCCGCCGGCCTTCTCGATGGCCTGGTCGAGGCCCATGTTCGACATCACGGTCGAGACCACCGTCTTCTTCGGCAGCGCCTTGCGGCGGATGAGGTCGATTCCGCAGATGGCCATCACCGCGTCGCCGTCAACGATCTTGCCCCTCTCGTCGGCGACGATCAGCCGGTCAGCGTCGCCGTCAAGCGCGATGCCGAGGTTGGCTCCGCACTTGATCACGGTCTTGCACATGGTCTCCGGGTGGAGCGCGCCGAAGCCCTTGTTGATGTTCTTCCCGTCCGGCTGGTTGCCGATGATGATGACCCTGGCGCCCAACTCTTGGAGCACCGCCGGCGCGACGCGATAGGCCGCGCCGTGCCCGCAGTCCACTACGATGGTGAGCCCTTCGAGCGTGAGACTTCGCGGAAAAGTATTCTTGGCGTAGACGATATAGCGCCCTTGCGCGTCGTCGATGCGCCAGGCGCGGCCGATGCTCTGTGCAGTGGGCCGCAGGTGGTCGAGCTTGTCGTTGGCGATCAGGTCCTCGATCTCGGCCTCGGTCTCGTCGGGCAGCTTGAACCCGTCGCGGCTGAAGAACTTGATGCCGTTGTCCTGGTACGGGTTGTGGCTGGCCGAGATGACCGCGCCCGCGTCGGCGCGCATCGAGACGGTCAGATTCGAGATGGCCGGCGTCGGCAGCGGGCCACAAAGTAAAACGTCCACACCCATCGAGCAGAGGCCGGAGGCGAGCGCAGTCTCGAGCATATAGCCCGAGAGGCGCGTGTCCTTGCCGATGACCACGCGGTGCCGGTGATTGCCGCGCTTGATCAGCGACGCGAGAGCGCGGCCGAGTTGCAGCATCATCTCGCCGGTCATCGGGTGGACGTTGGCCACGCCGCGGATTCCGTCGGTTCCGAAGAGCTTGCGTGCGGATTCTGCCGGTTTCTCTGCCAAGCGAAGCGCCATGGTTCAAGGTCCCTTGTTGAATAAAGCAATCTTGTACGTCTGCGTGCCGGCCGCAAACATTGTCAGCTGCGCGACGTTCGAATCGCGTCAGAGACGGCGAGCGCTTCCCGAACCGCCGCGACATCGTGGACCCGAACCACCAAAGCCCCAGCTGAGGCAGCGTGCACGGCGGCCGCCACCGAGCCGATGGTTCGCTCCAGGGGCGGTTTGCCGCTCAGCTGGCCGAGGAACGACTTGCGGCTGGGGCCGACCACGAGCGGCCGGCCCAGCTGGGTCAGCTCGCGCTGGCGCCGCAGCAGCAGCAGATTTTGCCAGCCGGTCTTGGCGAAGCCCAGACCGGGGTCCAGCGCGATGCGTTCGGGCGCGATGTTGCGCGCGCGCTCGAGCGCCTGTTCCAGCTCTTCCAGCACTTCGCCAAGCAAGTCTTCGTAGACGGCGCGCGACTGCATGTCTGCCGGCGTCCCGCGCCGATGCATCAGGCAGACCGCGGCGCCCTCCGCGGCAATGAGTGCTGCCATCGCTGGGTCGCCCGCCAGGGCGGAGACGTCGTTGACGATCTCCGCCCCCGCCTTCAGCGCCACGCGCGCGACCGACGCCTTGGTGGTGTCGATGCTGACCACCACGCCTTCAACGGACAGCGCGCGCACCACGGGCAAGACGCGGTCGATCTCTTCTTCCGCACTCACGTCCGCCGCGTTCGGGCGGGTTGATTCGCCGCCCACGTCGATGATGTCGGCGCCCTCGGCAACCAGCCGCCGCGCGTGCGCGATGGCCTGCTCGGCGGTGGCGAGCCGGCCGCCGTCGGAGAAAGAATCGGGCGTGACATTGACGATGCCCATCACCAGCGTGCCGCCGGCCGGGAGCGCACGAGATCGGAGCTTCCACCCAGGCGGGCCGGCCTCGACAGCCGCGGCGCGGTCGCACAGCACGCGCGCCAATCGCCTCGGTTCTTCGCGCTCCAGGCTGTCTGCAAGGCTCCGCGCCGCGCCCCAGACCTGCGCGATGCTGCCGAGCCCCAGCGCAGCTTTGCTGCCTTTCAGGACGACGAGGCCGGCGTGCTTCAAGCCCTCTGCCAGCACCCGGGGCTCGAGGGGCAAGAGCGCCGCCCAGCCGCGCAGGTTCGGATCGCCGTTGAGCCGGCCCGCCAGAGCGCACGCGTGCAGCGAGTCGCTCTCATCTTGCAGCTCGAGCAGTCGCATGGGCGGCGCATCCTAGCAGCGTAAAGGAACGAGGCCCGGCGCAGCTTCGCGACGGCCCTCTCGGTAAATTATACTGAATACCTTGCCGCGCAAGCCAGCCGCGCAGGCTTTGAGGGTCTCCAGTTCCAGCAGCGCCAGCGCGATGCGGCCAAGCGCGCTGCAGAAGGAAGTCGGCGATAGCCAGGTAGACGGATCCGAGGACGTTGCGATCCCTCTGACATGTTCCAGCCTGGACAATGGCTCCGCGCCCGGCAGCGGGCTAATAGAGTCGCCGCACTTTTTGACGCCAGCCGCCGGCTCTCCGGCGCAGCTTGGGTGCGACAATAGATCGCTTCGATCCGGTTGTGCCCTCGTCGACCACACGTAAGTAGCACCTGCTCAAATCCATACCGAACGAGGTGAGACATGCAAGCGAGTTTGTCATCCGGACAATTTGAGATCGTCTATACCTTCTTTTCCCTCTGCATCGCAGCGATGGCGGCAGCCTTCGTCTTCTTCCTCAGCTCCCGCCAGAGCGTGGCGGCGAAATACAGACCCGCGCTCCTGGTGAGTTCACTTGTCGTCGGAATCGCCTGCTACCATTACTTCCGCATCTTCGGCAGCTGGTCGGCTGCCTATTCGCTCGACCTCGCGACCGGGTCCTATAACCCTACCGGCATCCCGTTCAACGACGCGTACCGGTACGCCGACTGGCTCCTCACCGTTCCCCTGCTCCTCGTCGAGCTCGTCTCCGTTCTCGCATTGCCGAAACCCCAGTCCGGCCGGCTCCTGACGAGTTTGAGCATTGCCGCCGTGATCATGATCGCCACCGGCTTTCCCGGAGAGGTCAGCCACGACAACACAACTCGAGCGATCTGGGGTGCAGTCAGCACCGTCCCCTTCGTGTACATCCTCTTCGTTCTCTGGGGTGAGCTCGGCAAGGCCCTCGACCGCCAGCCCGAGGTCGTTCGCGTCCTGGTCCGCAACATGCGGCTCCTCATTCTCGGCACCTGGGGCGTTTATCCAATTGCCTATCTTCTCCCCCTGATCGGGGTCAACGGCACCTCTGCGCGGGTTGGCGTCCAGATTGGCTATACGCTCGCCGATATCGCAGCGAAGGCCGGGTTTGGCGTGATGATCTATTGGATCGCACGGACCAAGACCGAGGTCGAGAGCCCTGCAGCGGGCGAGGCGGCGACGACCAGAGCCGCCCTCGCTTGAGCCATGCCGGATCAGAAACCAGCCGATGCGTCGCGGAGAGACGACGCATCGGCCGCTGACAACGCGAGAGCGACGGGCTTCACCCTCGTCGGGCTCGGCGCCTTCACCTGTCTCGTCGGGTTCGGCGTCCAGCTCCTGCAATGGGCCGGCCGCATCCACGAAGATCCCTTCATCGGGGCGCGCGGACTGATTGTGCTGAGCCTCGTCAACATCGCCGCAGGTCTCTTCACCCTGCGGCTGGCGTCCAGGGGCCGCCGCGATGGGCGCCCGCCAAGTGACGCGTGACGAGAACCCTGCGCATCCAGGGGCTCCTGTTCGACGCGGTCGCCCTCGCGCTCTCGGCTGCTTCGCTCGTCCTCCCCCGTCCGGCCGAGCGGGTCGAGCTGGTGGTCTTCGCCAGCTTGACCATCCTGCTCGGTGTGCCGCACGGCGCGCTCGACCCGATCTTCGCGAAGCGGCTCTACCGGGTCGGCGGCCTGCGCGGCTGGATGGTCTTCGGCTCCGTCTATAGCGCGCTGGCCGCGGCGGTCGTCGGTCTGTGGTTGATTGCGCCGGGCCTGTTCCTCGCAGGCTTTCTCGCGATCTCGGTGGCGCATTTTTCGGGCGATCCCCCCGAGGGCACCGCCCCTGCTTCGCGTCTTCTCTATGGCGGGGTGATCGTCGTCTTGCCCGCCCGGCTTCACGCGGCGGAGCTCGAGCACCTCTTCGGCTTTTTGACGGGGCCCGAGGCCGCGGCCAGGCTCACGCACTGGCTGTCCTGGCTCGCCTGGCCATGGATGGCCGGGCTCGTCCTCGCCGCGATCTACCAGGCGCGGAGCGAGTGGCTCACCGGGCTCGAGATGCTCGCAGCCGGCCTGGTCGCGCTGGTCGCGCCGCCACTGGTCGCCTTTGCCGTCTTCTTCTGCGGAATGCACGGCGCGCGTCACATCCTGCGCACCGTCGCCTATGCAAAGGACACCGCCCCGCGCCAGCTCGTCGCGATGATCTCCCTGCCGATGGTGGCCGTGATGGCGGCAACGCTTGCGGGCTGGCTGTTGCTCGGCGATCGCCCCGTCGACGCGCGTCTGCTCCAGGTCGTCATCGTAGGCCTCGCGGCGCTGACGGTGCCGCACATGGCGCTGATCGAGCCGGTGCGCCTATCGGGCTGGTCGGCGGGCAGGGTCCCTCTGCGGGTATCGGTAGTGAAGTAGTCCGCTGGCAAGAAGCGGTGCACAGGGCGGCGGGTGATGACCCCGGGATGGCGCGGCCGTTCGCGCGAGTCCTCGCCGGAGCTCGACACCGCGAGGTCCTCCACGTCCCATCTGGGCCCGCTGAGCGAGGCGGAGGCCGCGCCGGGCTTCGAGAGATCCAGCTGGTAGAGCTGGTTGTAGTCGCTGTACCGGTCGGTGACGATGAACAGGCTCTTGCCGTCGGCGGCGAAGCGCGCCTCGCGCACGCTGGCCTTGCCCTCGCGCGGCGTCACCTGCCGCAGCTCCCCCGAAGCCACGTCGAGCAGGTGCAGGTCGACGTCGCTGATCGATTTGTCGTGCGCGATGAGAAGCTGCGTTCCGTCGGGCGAGAACTCGACGGGCGCCCAGGTGCCCTCGGCGGCGGGTACCCTCTTCGCGCTCTTCGGCGCCGAGGACGTCGCCACGTACACGTCGGTGTCCTTGCCGTTGCGCCCCGTCCCCGACCACGCGAGGCGCACTCCGTCGCGGGAGACAACCAGCGATCCGTGTCGGCTCTTGCCGTCGGTCACCACCTCGCTACGTCCCGTCCGCCGATCGAGCCGCAACACCTGGAAGAACTTGCCGCCGCCCTTGTCCTGAAGGTAGTAGAGCGTCTGCGGGTCCCCGGCCACGAACCGTCCCGGTCCGACCGGCTCGTCGGTGAAGGTGAGCTGCGTGCGCGCGCCCATCGGCTGCTCGACGAGGTGAAGCTGGTTGGTCGAGCCGAACCGGGTGGTGATGAGGATCTGGGCGCCGTCGTCGCTCACGTCGGCGAGCCCCGCCGCACGCGCGTTCTGGTACTGCGCGACGCGCGCCGTGAGCTCCGGCGCTACTGGAGGCACGCCGCTCTCCAGCAAGCTGGGCACGCCCGGAGCGGGCGTCATTCCCGGAATGCCCGTGACCTCGGACGCCCGCGAACCGGAGGGAGCCGCGCCGGCCGGCGGGACCGACTCTGCGACCTTCGTGCGGGGCGGCTGCGCGGCAGGGACAAACCCGGAGGCGGCCTGGGCGACGAGCAGCATCGAGAGGAGCGTCATGCGCGCACCTTACCCAAGGGGTCTGACACCCGCCAAGCCCACGCCGACCCGCCGCTCCGTCGGCAAGAAGTCGCGCCGCTAGTTCGTACCCATCGTTCCTCCTAAGAACCAGCGCGGAGAAGCCACGCGTCGAATCCCTTCACGTAGGATCAACGCCTGGCCAGGCCAGTGAAATCTGTCAAGCCGCCGTCGATGGGGGCGCCAGAAGACACATCCAGCGAACCTCGAGCGCGCGGGATCGGTCTCGCGCTCCAACGCGCCCAGCGCCCCCGCACCAGGAGTCGCGGCGGCTGCCAGAAGAATCAGGGGGCGGTGTATTTCCAGATCGTGCCACTTGCGAGGACGAAGGCGGAGTTGCCATCGGCCACCAGCGAGGAGGTCTGGTTGAGGTCGAACGCCGAGGTGATGCCGTTGTTGAAAGGCTGCCAGCTCTTTCCATCGTCGGAGCTGACATACATCCCCCACTGGCTGCCGGAGACCGCATGGTCGGAGTGCAGGAGCAATTGCCCGTTGGCAAGCGTGACGATCCGGGAGCATTCCAGCCCGGACCCCCAGCTATAGGGCGGCAGGTTGATTGCACCATTGACCGTCGTCTGGGCAACTTGATCCACCAGCACGAAGAAGTTGCCGTCGGAGTTCAGCGCCGTGACCTGGTTGGACGAGTTGTACAAGGTTCGGCCGCGGCCGAAGAGCATGACCTTGTGGTCCGCGGTGAAACCCAGGCCGGCGGAGTTGCCGGTCATCGTCCGGACCATCTTCGAGTTCGGGTTGGTGTAATCTCGGCTGGCCGGGTGCCAGTTCGCTCCCTGGTCGGCGGAGTAGAAGAGAGAGCCGGTCTCCGTGGCCGTATAGACGACGTTGCTCGGCGAGATCCCCACGCTGTAGGTCGCCCCCACGCTGTTACTCGTGGTGCCATTGCCGACATAGATCGGGAAATAATCCGCGTGCCCGCTGGCGGGGAGGGCGGTGTTCAGATCGTAGCTGGTGAAGCTGCTGCCATTGTCGGTTGATTTCAGGATCCAGCTGCCCCATTTGACGCCCGCCCAGATAGTGCCGTCGGGGGCGGTTTTGATGTCGAAGATGCCCAGGTTGGGCCAGACCCCGGTGTTGATGGTCGCTGGCACCCATTGATTGCTGCCCGAGTTGAAGCGGAAGATCAGCGGGTTGGTCGGGGCATTCTGCATCTGGTTGGCGCCGGCAAAGACCCCGACCACCGGCTCATTCAGCGAGTTGGTGGTGATCTTGAAGAACTGGGCGCCGATCGGGGTCATCCCCGTGTTGGGCAGGGCCACCAGCGCCGTCCCGGTCTGGGTGTTGCTCTTGTAGACGGTGAAGTTGGTGCGATTGGTGATGAAGAGGTCGTGATTGGCGGCCACGGCCATCGAGGTGTAGTTGCCGGTGTTGACGCCGGTCATGAACGCCGTCCAGGCCGCGGTTCCTGCCTGAGCGCTCCAGGTGGCCTGGAGGGTCACGTCGGCCGACCCCATCATCAAGGTGGCACCAGCGGCCTCGCTGGTACCGGTCCCGTCGGCCCTGGTGTTCCATCCTGCGAAGTTGTAACCGGTCCGGGTCAATCCGCTGGTATTGCCTAGCACCGTCACCGCCGCCCCCGTCGCATAGCGCCCGTTGTCGGAGGGCGGCGTGCCGCCCGTATTGCCGTTTCCATTGTAGGTGACTGCATAGCTCGTCGGGGTACTCACCACCGCGACGGTGGCGTGGGCGGTTACCGAGACGCCCCCAGCGTCGGTGACGGTCAGGGTATAGGTGGTGGACGTGGCCGGGGTAACGCTGGTCGCGCTGCCGCTCGTGACCGCGCCGACCCCCTGGTCGATCATTCCATTTCCACCGGTGAACGCGTAGGCGAGGCTTGCGGCCGCGCCCGCGGTCACGCCGGTCGGGGTCGCGGTGAAGGCGGAGACGGCGGGAGTGGGAATGGCGCCGGGGGGAGTGGGAATGGGGGGGGGGCTGCCGTGATCGCAGTTGGCGAGCAGTCCACAGAGGGAAAGCGCCAAGAGTGCGCGTCGATTCACAACTGCCATGGCTTGCTCCTCGGGGCTTCCGCTGGGAGGCCCCAATCGCCGCTGGCGCCTATGAAAGTTGAAGAGCGCGTGGCTTTGATAGTCGACCTTGAATACTAAGCGATGAAGGCCTCGGGTCCAGTATACCAACTCGCGAAAAGTCTCCGCGCTGTGCGCCCCGTGTGGTGGTGGGTCGGAGAGACTGCGGCGGGTGTAAAGCCAAGCGGGGGCGAGTGCGTTCTCGCGCTCGTGAACGACAATTCACTTTCTCGCCGACGCGACCTTTCGCGTGGGGCGAGTGTGCGCCTCCGGGTTGGCAACGCCCCAAAGCGGACGGAGCTTGCCTTTGGTCGTTCGCGCGCGGTGACCCGGGGTCCATCTGATAAGCGGGCTCGTGGCACCAATGACTAAAACCGACCTCTTCGCCAATGCGCCGGGCAGGCTATGAGTTCCACGCCGGGGACCGCCGCAGGGCGGCGAAGATGTATGATCCTCCCATGAACACCGACCTGTGCCCACGCGTGAGCGAGTTGCCGGTGGTGGCGGCCGTCGAGCAGACCTTCCCCCGGCCGCGCGAGCCCGACGTGACCGCGGCAGTCGCCCGGTCGCTGCAAGCGATCTTCCCCGACCCGAGGGTCCTCGCGGGCCGCATCGTCGGCCTGACCATGCCGAGCCGCGGCATCCGCGACATCCGGGCCGTGATCCGCGCCGCGGTCTCCTTCCTGCGCCCCACCTGCAAGGAGGTGCGGGTGCTCACGGCGATGGGCACGCACGGCGGCGGCACGGCCGAAGGCGAGCAGGAGATGGCCGCCTCCCGCGGCGTGACCGAGGAGTCGATCGGTGCCCGGATCTTCTCGGGCATGGCCACCCGGCACCTGGCCACAGTCGGCGAGGTGGAGGTCCACGTCTCCGAGGACTCGCTCGCCTGCGACCTCGTGGTGCTCGTGAACCGCATCAAGGAGCACACCGACATCGACTGGCCGGTGCCGCTGCCGGCGGGCTGCTACGGCCTGGAGTCGGGCTTCGCCAAGATCCTGGCGCTCGGGCTCTCGAAGCTGCGGGCCATCGAGATGCACAAGCACATCCCGGGCATCGGCCTGGGCCGGGCGGTCGAGATCTCCGCGCGCCGGACCCTCGCCGGGACAGAGCTGCGGATCGCGGGCGGCCTGGGAATCGTCGAGAACGGCAACGACGAGACCGCGGAGGTCCTCGGCGTGCCCGCCGGCGACGTCGACCGCTTCTTCGCCGCCGAGGCGGCCGCCCTGGCTCGCTCCAAGGCGCTGATGCCGTCGCTCCCCCTCCGGAGGATCGACCTGCTCTATTGCGCCTACATGGGCAAGGACAAGTCGGGCCAGGGCATGCACACCAAGACCATCGGCCGCTCCCCGTACGGATACGTCCAGGGGCAGGCCTGGAAGCCGTGGATGCCCGAGATCCACACCATCGTGGGCGGGCGGCTCACGCCCGACAGCCACGGCAACGCCATCGGCGTCGGCCTCTGCCAGTTCATCACCCGCCGCTTCGACG
>JANYKT010000050.1 GCA_025358085.1 Deltaproteobacteria bacterium
CTGGGAAGTTTCCGGATCGTCGCGGTCACTGGAGGCTTGGGGAAAAGCATCGCGATCATCTCTTCGATCTTCCGCTTTGACTTGCCAGCCGCTCTGGCCAGCAAGTCGCCATGATTTTGATCGGTCAAGTGCGGGACCAGGAGGCGTACGCCCGCCAGATGTATTTTCCCTGACCGCACCGCCTCAATCAGCGCAGGAAAGCGTCGCCCCGCACGCGCCACGACGATGCGGTTATAGGTCGCGTCTTCGGAGAAACCGAGCTCCTCAACGCAATATGCAAACATCGAAGAAAAGGATCGGGCGAGAAACAGCTTGCGCTCATCGAGCTCGCCCAGATGAACGAGCAAGTCGGCCTCGAGGCAGCCGGACTTCTTGACCAGCGCGCGAATGGCCGCGAGGAGCTCTTCATTGCTAAGGGAGTCAATCATGTATTGATCCATAGCATTGCCTTTTTAGGCTCTCACAGCCGCCCGCAGGGCGTCGCAATCGCTTCAGGCGGGCTCGCGAAGGTGCCCGGCATCAGGGCGCGGCAGCGTGCGGTACGGACTCAATAGCTGACCCTCCTGGCGGCATTCGAGGATAGAACTCAAGCGAGTCAGATCTCCTGTCAAGAAGAAGCAACAGAAGAACCAACAGAATGTCACGAGCACTATAAAGATCCGGGGTCATAAGCACTCTCAGAACGCCCTACGGGAAAAGTTGCAGCCTATTCAGCGCCACCGGACGGCATCCCTCCCACTACTCTCCGGCGAGAAAGGCCGGCCTCGGAATGGTCGAGGGCCTGCACAACAAGATCCGCATGCTCCAGCGCCGCGCCTACGTCCACCGCTGAGAGCAGTACTTGCGCCTCAAGCTCGGCGCCTCCCTCTTGCTCCCTCTCCCGAAACGCGACTCCGGAGGCCCACTGTGATCCGCGTAGAGCCGGTTTACTTATCGCATCCGATGGACCCCCTCCGGTGCGGTCGCTAGCTTGCGCCCGCGCATCCGCGCCAGGCGTCCGGCCTCCAGGGAGCAATTAGTGAAACTCGCGGTCATCGCAGCGGCAATCCGTCCCTGAGCGATTTCTTCGGCTCCGCGCTTGGCCAGACAAACTGGAACCAGCTGCGACTGCCTTTGCCTCGCCAGAATCGCTCGGCTTCGGAAAGGAGACATTCGTCTCCGGCTCGACCTGCAATCCGGCCGGCCCCACCGACCAGGCTGCGTTTCAATGCGCGGTCAATGCAGGCTCATTCAACGTCTCGCCCTACGACGTGATGCTCATCATCAGGAACGACGGCGCGGCGGGCGGCATGAACTACTCCAGCGGAGCCTTTTCGGTGCGCAATCCTGTCAATGGCATCACGGTCCCCATCAATACCGGCGAGGTCGGCAATGGCTCGAAGTATGGCAATCGGGGCTATCTCTATGTCTACTCATCGCACGAGGTCTTCGAGGCCCGGACCGACGGCGTCTCGGGCGATTGCTGCGACGGGGAGACAGCTTATGGCGGCAAGTCAACTGGTGCTCCGCGTGCGGCGGGCCCACTGGCGGTTGCGGGGCGCACCAGGGAGATCTCGGGCAACTGCTTGGTGGCGCCAAGCGGCGGACCACTGCTGAATCACCGCCGCTTGCGCGCGGGCCGGGCCAATGCGGGCGCGAGCGCGTCCACGTCGTCCAACAATGTCATGCCTTCAAGTCGCAACTTGGAGCTGTCGAGTTGCCGCGCCAATTCGGCCCTGGGCTTGAGTTCCGCTGCCTTGTCGCCCAGCTCGAGAACCTGGAGCGCGGACTTCGGCCCTGTCGACGCGAGCAGCTTGCCATCGGAGCTGAAAGCGACGGCCCGCGCTTCCGTAAAGCGGTCCAGCACCGAGACGTTCCTGCCGGTGCGCACGTCCCAAAGCCGGATGGTCCCGTCGCTCGATGCGGACGCGAGCGTCTCGCCATCCGGAGCAAAGGCGACCGACCAGACGCGGCCTCCATGCCCGCTGAAGGTCGAGCGCAGCTTGCCGTTGGAGAGGCGCCAGATCCGGACGGTCTGGTCCATTCCTGACGACGCCAGCACCGAGCCGTGCGGGGAGAAAGCGAGCGCGAGCAGCGGCTCGGGCGAGCCCTCGAGCTTGCGCAACAGCTTGCCGCCCGAGTTCCAGATGCGAATCACCTTGTCGTCGCCCGCCGCGGCGATCTGCTTTCCGTCGGGCGAAAAGACCACCGCATTGACCGCGCCCATGCCCGTGGCGGTCAGCACCCGGCCGGCCGTGCCCGCGGGCGCGCTCCACAAGCGCACGGTGCCGTCGCCGCTGCCGGTCGCCACCCCCGAGCCGTCGGGCGAGAAAGCCACCGTTCGGACCAGGTCAGTGTGGCCTTCGAGGTTGACGCGGTCGGTGGTCTTGAGGTCGAAGAGCCAGGCTTTCTCCTCGCGGCCCGCGACCGCCAGCATCCGGCCATCGGGCGAATACGAGAGCGACGAGACCGGACCTTGCAGCAGGTCCATCTCGCCGACGGCCTGTCGCTTGGCCAGGTCCCAGAGGGTGATGTGCCCTGCCGCGTCCCCCACGGCGGCCTGTCGCGGCAGAGGGGAGAAAGCGAGCGCGGTGCCGCCGGCAAAGTCCTTCGCCGTCTCCATGCGCACCTCGCTCGGGCCCATAGAGAGGTGCCAAAGCCGCAGCCGCCCGTCGCGATTGGCGGACGCGAGCAGGGTGCCATCGGCCGACATCGCAATCGCCGACGCCGTGTCGTCGCCCTCGAGCTTCGCTACCTGCAGCCGGGTCTCGGAATCGATCGCGAACGCCGCGTTGTCCTGCCCGAGCGCCACCACTGGACCGTGCGCGCCTGCGCTCAAGGAGACGATGGCGCCGTGGCTGGTGTTGATCCGCTGCAGCTGCTGCCCCTCGAGCGTGAAGAAGCGCACGGTGCCGTCGGCGCTGGCCGAGACGATGGCACCGCCCGCAAAGCCGATGCGGAAGACGGGCTGGTGCCCTTCGCCGCGCACCAGGCGGGAGCGCGGTTTCAACTCCGACCCGAGCGGACTCCAGGCGCGGATGGTCCCGTCGTCACCGCTCGAGATCAGCACGCTTGAATCGGCAGAGAAAGCGACGCTGGTCGCCGCGCCCACGTGGCCGTCAAGCCGCGCGACGGGGCGAAAGTCCTCGGTGGCGAAGAGGCGCAGATACCCTTCGACGTTGGCGGTGGCGAGGAGCGCGCCGTCCGGGGCGAAGGCGATGTCGCGTACGCGACCGTCGCTCTCGAGGCGCGAAAGTTTCTCTCCGGTCTGCGCGCGCCAGGCGGTCAGCGCGCGGTCTTCGGACGCCGTGACCAGCGTCTGGCCGTCAGCGGAAAAGGCGAGCCCGCTGATCGGCGCGTCCTGCGCCTCGAGGGTCCGCTGCTCGTGCGCGTTGGCCGCATCGAGCAAGTGCACCGCGTGGTCGCTCAGCGCGACCGCGATCAGCTTCCCGTCGGGCGAGAGCGCGAGCTCCTCGACGCCGCTGGGCAGCTGCGTGCGCCACAACGGGGTGATCTCGAGCGGCCCCCGCTGCGCCGTGCGCCAGCGCGCCTCGGCGGTGTCGTTCTGCACGCGGGCCGCGGCTGCATAAGCCGATGCGTGGGTCCACTCCTGCGCCCGCGCCGCCGCGTCCGATTTCTCCAGCAGCGCCTCGGCGAGGTAGGCGCGCGCCTGGTTGTTCTCGAGGAAGATCTTCGTGACCGCCGCGGCCAGCAGCACCAACGCGATCAGCGCCGCGACCGCGACCGGCAGGTTGCGCAGCACGAACCTGCGAGCGAGCTGCAGCGCCGAATACTCGACGCCGGAAACGCGGCCGCCCGATCGGAATGCCTCGATGTCGGCGGCGACATCGCGCGCCATGGGATATCGGCGGGCCTTGTTGCGCTCCAGGCAGCGCTCGCAGATGAGCGACAGGTCGCGCGGAATGTTCGCGTCGTGGTTCTGCGGCGGCGTGACCTTGTCCTTGGCGATGCGGATCAGCAGCTGGATCGCGTTCTTCTCCTGAAAAGGAGGTTTGCCAGTAAGGATCTCGTAGAGCACCGCGCCGAGACTGTAGACGTCGCTTTGCTCGTCGACCTTATCCACGTTACCCAGTGCCTGCTCCGGGCTCATGTACGCGGGCGTGCCAAGGACGTCGCCCTCCTGCGTGCCGTCGAAACGATCGTCGGGCGTGGGCGGGCGCAGCTTGTCGCCCGTCACGTCGTCCTTGCCGGCGAGCTTGGCGAGGCCCCAGTCCAGCAGCACGGTCTCGCCGAATTCGCCAAGCATGACGTTGTCGGGCTTGAGGTCGCGATGAACCACTCCGCGCTGGTGCGCGTAGGCAACCGCCTGGCAGAGCTGCACGAAATGCGAGAGCAGCTGCAGCCGCTCCCGCAGCGTGGTCGCCTCTTTCAACGCGTCAGACAAAGTGTGGCCGCGCACCAGCCGCTGCGCGTAATAGAGCGATCCGTCGGCGCGCCGGCCCAATTCGTAGACGGGCACGATGCCGGGGTGCTCCAGCTGTCCGGCGACGCGCGCCTCGCGCAGGAAGCGCTTCTCCGCGTCGCGTGGCCCCCCCGCCATCAGCTGCTTGAAGGCCACCTCGCGGCCCAGCTGGCGGTCGAGCGCGAGAAAAACAACCGCCTGTGCGCCGCGGCCCAGCTCGCGCTTGATCGAATAGTGGCCCGCCTGCTCGGTGCCGAGACTGTCTCCATCCGGCTCGACGGGTGCGGGCGGGGCCTCGCTGTCGGGCACCGTGGCGTTGGCGGCGAACGGCGCCGACTTCTTCTTGGGCGGGGGCCCGGGCATGGGGAAGGCAGTCTAGGAGAGGCGGGGCCAACTGTCGCGCCTCTCCGCCTGTCTCCCTACCGGGGACGTGGCCGCGCTGTTTCGAGGCCGCGCACCACTCTTTGATTCACGGTCAGCGATGCGGGCTCGTCCCGGGACGAGCCCGCAAAGCTGTCAAGCTGCCGCCGCGAGCGCCTGCGGCAGCGGCTCCAAAGCTGCCGCAAGCACCTCTTCCATCCGCGCGACTGGAATGATGGTGAGGTCGCGGCGCACGCTCTCGGGCAGATCCCCCAGGTCGCGCACGCAGCGCTCAGGGATGATCACCCTCCGCACACCATTGCGGTGCGCGGCCAGGAGCTTCTCCTTGATGCCGCCCACCGGCAGCACGCGCCCGCGCAGCGTAGCCTCGCCGGTCATCGCGACATCCGAGCGCACGCGCCGCCCGGTCAGCAGCGAGACGATCGCCGTGAAGAGCGTCACGCCCGCGCTCGGGCCATCCTTCGGTGTCCCGCCCGCGGGGACATGCACGTGCAGGTCGATGTCCCGCAGCGGCTCCTCCGCGAGACCCAGCGCTTTGGCATTGGCTTGCGCAAAGCTCAGTGCAGCCTTGGCCGACTCCTGCATCACCGAGCCCAGCTGGCCAGTGAGAATGAGCTTCCCCTTGCCCGGCATCTTGGTTGCCTCGACAAAGAGCACCTCGCCGCCCACCGGCGTCCAGGCTAGACCGGTCGCAACGCCCGGCTCGGAGGTGCGATCGATCGGCTCGCTGTCAAAGCGGTCCGGACCCAGTAGAGATTCAATCTCGGGCGCACCGACGATGCGATCGGTTGTGAGCTTGCCCTCGGCCAGCTCCACCGCCAGCCCGCGACACACCGCCGCCAGCCGCCGCTCCAGGCTGCGAACGCCCGCCTCGCGGGTATGGCCGAGCACGATGCGCTCCAGCGCCCCGTCGGTCAGCGTCACGCGGACGCCCTCGAGCCCATGCGCGGCCAGCTGCTTCGGTATCAGGTGCGCGCGTGCGATGGCCTGCTTCTCCTGCGTCGTGTAGCTCGGCAACTCGAGCACTTCGATGCGGTCGCGCAGCGGCGAGGGAAGGGTATCGAGCGTATTCGCCGTCGCGATGAAGAGCACCCGCGAGAGGTCGAGTGGCACCTCGAGATAGTGGTCGACGAATGCCTTGTTCTGCTCGGCATCGAGGACTTCCAGGAGCGCCGACGCGGGGTCGCCGTAGGCGGCACCCAGCTTGTCGATTTCATCGAGCATGATCACCGGATTCTCGCTGCCCGCGCGCTTGAGCGCCTGCACCAGCCGGCCAGGAAGCGCGCCGACATAGGTGCGGCGGTGGCCGCGGATCTCGGCCTCGTCCCGCACGCCGCCGAGCGAGACGCGGACGAACTTGCGGCCCATCGCCCGCGCAATCGACTTGCCGAGCGAAGTCTTCCCCACGCCAGGCGGGCCGACGAAGCAGAGCAGCGGTCCCTTCATGTCGCTCTTGTCGCTCTTGAGCTTGCGCACCGCGAGATATTCCAGGATGCGCTTCTTGATCTTGCCCAGGCCCTGGTGGTCGGCATCGAGCACCGCTGACGCGTTGTCGACGTCAAGGTTGTCCTCGGTCCGAATGCCCCAGGGCAGGTCCGCGATCAGCGACAGCCAGTTGCGGGCGACCGAAGTCTCGGGGCTCCCGTCCGGCAACTTCTTGAGCCGCGCCAGTTCCTTGTCCACCTGCGGGCGCACCTCGTCCGGCAGCTGCGCCTTCTTGAGCCGCTCCTCGAGTGCGTCGGTCTGGTCCTCGTTGGAGCCCGTGCTTGCGTCGAGCTCTTTTTGAATCGCCTCCATCCGCTTGCGCAGGAAGTGCTCGCGCTGGGTGCGCGACATTTCCTCCTGCACCGTCTCGTCGATGTCCGAGGAGACGCCCAATTGCGCGTTGCGGCCCGCGAGCAGGTTCATCACCAGCGTCAGGCGCTCGCGCAGGTCCAGCGTCTCGAGGATGCGCTGTTTCACCTCCGGGCTCGAAGGCACTCGGAAGGCGAGCAGGTCGGCGAGCTGCGACGGGTCGATGATGCTGTCGATGCCGCCGGCGATGGACCGGGGAAGCTGAGGCATGTACTCGAGGATCTCGCGCGACAGCTTCTTCAACTCGAGCGCGAGCGCCGCGATCTCCGCAGTGCCGGCGTTTTCCAGAACGATGCGCGCCACATTCACAGTGGGGTGATTGCCATCGACCGGCTCCAGATACCCGCTGATGCCAATGCGTTCGAGGCCGTGCACGATGATGCCGCCGTCGCGTTCGACGCGCTCGATGCGCGCCACCACGCCGATGGGATGGAGCGAAAGTTCTTCGGAGTCTGCGCGCTGCAGCGCGATGGCCACCAGACCCTGCTGCAGCTTGCGCCCGAGAGCTGCGCCGTCTTCGTCAGCTTCAAGGCGGATCAGGGATCCGGGGAAAACAACAGAATCGTCGAGCACTAGAACCGGGAGCGTCTGGGGAATTTCAGGGAGCGTCATGGGCAAACCGTAAGACCGGAATTGCGCGTGTCAAACTTCGCTTTGATAAATGATTATTATCGAAAATTATCGAAAACCGCCGCACCGTTAGGATGCGCGTGCCGCGACAGGGATTCGCCATGCTGCCCGCCCGGGCCGTGGCCCCGAACGCGCTGCACGATCGCTCCGCGACCGAGCTTTACCCGCCTCCTCACGGCCGGCAAGACTTCCTCGCGCGAAGCGGTCCTCGCCTGCCTGCGCCGCAGCGACGAGGCGGGCGCGATCATTATTGGGCGCACCAACCTTGTCGCAACTGATGCTTGATGTGGAGAGCCGCAATCCGGTCTTCGGCCAGACCGTGAATCCGTCGAGCCCGGCGCACGGGCCAGGTGTCCCACCACTCGTGTGGCGCCTGCAATCGCTTGCGGGCCGGTCGATCAAGAACAGATTGCGGACCGGATTCTGTATCGACGACGGCAAGGTCAAACCGTCTGCGGCGGTGGTGCGAGGCCTCGAGCGCGCCGCGCGGGCCCTGCGTGAGCGCGGCTGCGACGTCATCCCATTCACTCCGCCGCGCATACGCGAGGTGATTTATTTACAATCATAAGCAATGAGCGCCGACGGCGGCGCCGCGTTGGGCGCGCTCTTGCGCGGGCGAGCCGTCGATCCCGTTCTGCGGTCCCTGGTGCGCAGCGCGCGGTTGCCCGGCCTCGTGCGCGGGAGACCGGGTCGCGTTGTCGCGCGGGCTCCAATCCCTGGAGATCCGGATGGCGCGTGCGCTGAATCTTTCGATGGACCGCACCGGACGCGTCTTGGCCGACCGGTTCCACGCGCACATTCTCAAGACGCCCACTGAGGTCGGTCGCGCCCGGAGATACGTTCTCGAGAACGCAGCTATTCACGCCGGGCGCGCGGGGCCTGGTCCCTCGGAAACCGGCGGGCTGACGTCGGTCCTGATGACGGACTGCGCTTCTTCGCCGCGCACCTGGCTGCTTGCGCACGGCTGGCGCCGCGCACGCTTGCCAAAATTGAGTCGCGCTGAATCAATCAGCGCTTGGACAAGCACCCTGGGGCGGCACCGACCGGCGCCCTTGATTCGCGTGTCGAATGTCCCGAGCGGAAGAGTTGCCGGTGACACGGACGAGTCGGTGGGCTGCCTACGGGCGGGCACTGCCAGGCAATCGGTGAAGGAACTGCTTTGATAGAAGGCGCCGGTTTCGCGCGAAGAAAGCTCGGGGGCAGCGCTGTCAGGCTCTCTTCGGCGCCTCGTCGCATTGCCTGCCCGCCTTGGCCGGCCCGGATTCCGGCAAGGCGCACTGGAAGACCTGCGCGCGCAGGCGCTGCCATTCTCGAGGTGAAGGCGGGGCGGTAGGCTCGAGGAACCGGTGGCCCCCGGAAATGCACCGTCCGTCAAGCTGTCAAAACGGCGCGAGAAGAGCGCTCCGCCGCAGAGCCGACAAGCGTAAGCTCAACTTCCCGCCTGACATCGGTAATCGCCCAAGAAAGCACCGTCTCGGGGCCAGACTCGACACCATGCCCTGTCGCGCGCGTCGCCTCCAAAGCCGTCGCGGAGCGCGGGCGCGCAGAGCTCAGGTATCGATCTTGAATCCGATGCGCACGGTCACCTGGAACTCTGCGACCTTCCCATCTTTGATGGCGCCGCGCTGCTCGATGACCTCAAACCAGCTCATGTGATGAACCGTCTTCCCGGCCTCCGCGATCGCGGACTTCACTGCCTCGGCGAAGTTACTCGGGGAGGTGCCGACCACATCGATGAGCTTATAGATCCCTGGCATCCGCGCTCCTGCCCTTCAATAGGGCCGTTGTTTCGACGGGTTCTTCGTCGAGACGCTTTTGACTCCCCGACCTACGGGAAGCCGGTCGACTCTAAAGTACGACCCCACGGGCGGGAAGGGGTGTTCCCAAAATTTCCGCAGCGTCAGGATCGCCGGGCCAATTGCGGGAGGCCTTCAAGACCCCGATTCTTCCCGTCGCCTTGACCCGCGGCGCAAAGGAAGGTCAACAGCATCTGCGCGGCGGCCGCGCACGATTTGCGCGCCGATGAAAATACCGCGCACTCGTAGCTGGGTCATTCCCGGCAGCGTCCTGCACCGCGATGCGGAGGCTCTCGTCGCACAGCACTCTGGAGCGATGTCAGCGGCGGCGTCCCGCGGCAGGTTCGCTGGGTGGCTCGACACTTGCTCATGCCTCTGCGCGACGAAGTCGGAGCCGACCAAAGCCGCCTTCGGAACCACGGAGGAGAGTCTGATGAAAACCAAGCTCGTATCAATGGAAGAAGCGCTGGGAAGGATCCACGACGGCGACACGGTGGTCGTCGAAGGGCTCTGCGGCGCCTGCTTTGCGGAGGACCTGGCCATCGCTCTCGAGAAGCAATTCCTCGAGACCGGACGGCCGAGGGGCCTGACCCTGATTCACTCGTCCGGCATCGGCGATGGGAAGGACCGGGGCCTGAACCACCTCGCTCACCCGGGCCTCCTGCGGCGAGTGATCGGCGGACACTGGGGGCTGGCTCCGAAGATGGCGAAGCTCGCCCTCGATGAGGCGATCGAGGCGTACAACCTTCCCCAGGGCGTGATCGCTCAAATGATGCGCGACATCGCGGCGAAGAAGCCGCGCACGCTCAGCCGAGCCGGACTCGGCACCTTCGTCGACCCTCGACTCGGCGGCGGCAAGCTCAACTCCATCACCAGGGAAGATCTGGTGGAGGTGGTCTCCTTCGATGGCCAGGAGTGCCTGGCCTTCAAGCCGGTCCCCGTCAACGTGGCCCTGTTGCGGGGCACCACCGCCGACCTCGACGGCAACGTCACGATGGAGAAGGAGGCGCTGGTGCTCGGGGTGCTCTCGATCGCGCAGGCCGTGAAGAACGCAGGCGGCCGGGTGATCGTCGAGGTGGAGCGCGTGGCTGAACGCGGGTCGCTCAAACCCAAGGACGTACGCATCCCGGGGGTGCTGGTCGACTGCGTCGTGATCGGGCGGCCGCAGAACCACTGGCAGACGTTCGGCTCGCCGTACGACCCGGCTCTCAGCGGCGAGCTGCGGGCGCCGGCGCAGAGCCTTGCGGCGATGGTGCTCGACGATCGCAAACTGATCGCCCGCCGCGCTGCGCTCGAGCTGCGGCCCGAAACCGTGGTGAATCTTGGCATCGGCATGCCCGAGGGCGTCGCATCGGTGGCGCAGGAGGAAGGGGTCCTTGCCGAGGTCTGCCTCACCACCGAGGCCGGCACCTTCGGCGGCATGCCGGCGGGAGGATTGTCCTTTGGTGCCTCCAGCAATCTGGACGCCCTCGTCGACCAGCCGGCGCAGTTCGACTTCTACGACGGCGGTGGCCTCGACGTGACGGTGCTCGGCCTTGCGCAAGCCGATCGATTCGGCAACCTCAACGTCAGTAAGTTTGGCCCCAAGTTGGCCGGGTGTGGCGGATTCATCAACATCAGTTACAGCGCGAAGAAAGTGGTCTTCGTCGGCACCTTCACGGCTGGAGGCCTGGAGGTCTCGGTCGCCGACGGCAGACTGCGAATTCTAAAAGAAGGGATCGTCGCCAAGTTCGTCGAGCAGGTCGAGCAGATCACGTTCTCGGGAAAAATGGCGCACGCACGGGGCCAGCCGGTGCTTTACGTCACCGAGCGCTGCGTCTTCAAGCTCGGCCGCGACGGGCTCGAACTCATCGAGGTCGCACCCGGCATCGACGTGCAGAAAGACATCATCGGCCGAATGGGCTTCAAGCCGGCGATCTCCAGCACGCTGCAGCCGATGGACCCCCGCATCTTCCGCGAGGCCGTGATGGGTCTTCGCCGGGCCTGGGCCTGGGCCTGAAAAGAGCGAGCTTGCGCTGCGTGCTGGCTGTGGAGCTACCCAGCGTAGAGGCGGATACCCGTGGCGGCGGCAAAGGAGAGCCGCTTTGCCTCGTCCCAATCCGGGTGCCGCACCATCAAGTGCCCATCAGAGAGCAGCGTCTGCTTCCAGTTGCGGCGCTGCGTCCCCGGGCGCAGCAGTCGTTCTTCTACCGCCCATTGCCTGGCCTCGCGGAGCCAGTCGCCCAGCCCCTCGATGCGCGTGATCCGGCCGTGCCCCTGCGCACGCTTGAAGATGATGGCAGTGTTGTACTTGCGCTCGACCGGCGCCTCGAACTTGTTCCAGCAGACCACCCGGGCCCATTCGCGGAAGAGATCGATATCGGAGGTGTAGTTCATCTGGTCGACCAGGTGCGCGCCGCCGGGGCGGCAGCCGATCTCACCAAAGATAGCCTCCCCGCGAGGCGTGAGGAACCACTCCATATGAGTGAAGCCATCCCCCATCTGCAGGGCGGTCAGCACCTTGCGGCCCAGCTCGATACCTGGCTGCAAGCGCGCCTGGTACATGTCGCGCACCGTAATGACGATAGGGCTTACCCATTCGAGCGATCGGGCTTCAATGGGCTTGGGCAGGTATTGACAGATATTCTCATAGGCCGGTTTCCCGGCGATACAGACGGTATCGAAGGTAAACTCCTCTCCTTCGACATACTCCTCGCAGGAGACCTCGGGCACGGAGCGCAGCTTCGGCAGCGTCTCCTCGAGGCCGGCGGCGTCGCGAATGCAATAGGTGTCTGCGCTGCCGGCGCCGGCGATCGGCTTCAATATGATTGGATATCCAATCTCTTCCACCGCCGCGCGAACAGCCGCCTCGGTGCTGGCCCGGCGCGAACGGGGCACCCGTAGCCCCGCAGTGCGGAGCCGCTCCTTCATCAATTCCTTGTCGCGAAAGCCGCGCACGACATCTGGCGTCATTCCCGGGACCCCGAAGCGCTCGCGCAGCCGCGCCGCCAGCTGCACCAACACTTCCCAATTGGCCAGCACGCGATCGATATTCCGGCCGCGCAGCCACGCGGTCACGCGGGCAATCACGTCGTCTTCGTCCATGATTCGCGGAACCTGGAGATAGTCGTGCAGGTGCTGTTTCACCTGCGCAGGCAGCGAGCTCTGCGGCTGGTCGCCCACGCCATAAACCTCCGCGCCGACCTCCGCGAGCCCGCGCGTATACTGGATCATCTCAGGGGGATAAGCGGGCGCGAGGAACACGACTCTCATCGCCGGATGCTACCATCGCGCGATGATCCGCAACGTCGTCTTCGTGGCGCCCTTTCCGACCGACATCACCATGCGCTTCGTGCGGGCCTGTTCGCGCCTGCCCGACGTGCGCCTTCTTGGCGTGGTGCACACGCCGCCGGCCGGCGACGATGCACGCGTCTATGACGACCTGGTGCGCGTGACCGACCCGCTCTCGGTGCGCGATATCATCGACGCAGTCGAGATCCTCAAGCACCGCCACGGCCAGCCCTTCCGCATCCTCGGTATCCTCGAGGCAATGATGGTGCAACTCGCCCAGGCCCGCGCTCACTTCGACGTAGCGGGAACTCCGCCCGAGATTGCTGACCTGTTCCGCGACAAGGCGCGCATGAAGACCGCGCTGAAAGCGGCCGGGCTTCCCGTCGCGCGCAATCGATTGATTCATTCGGAATCCGACGCCCGCAGCTTCGCCCGCGAGGCCGGCTTCCCCATCGTGCTGAAGCCGCCGGCCGGCATGGGCGCGCGCTCGACCTGGCGGGTCAATACGGTGGACGAACTGGTGCGCGGCGTCGAGGGTTTCGGCGCCTCGGAAGCGCGGCCCATCCTCGGCGAAGAGTTTTTGAAAGGCCGTGAGTTCAGCTTCGAGATGATTACAATCGAAGGCGTCCCGCAGTTGGAATCGATTTCGCATTACCTGCCCAGCTGCCTGGAGGCGCTGGAAAATCCCTGGATTCAATGGTGCTGCATGCTGCCGCGCGAGATTGAAGGCTGCGAATACGACGCCGCGCGTGAGCTGGCGCGAGCGGCAGTCAAGGCGCTGGGCCTCACCGACGGCATGACGCACATGGAATGGTTCCAGCGGCCCGACGGCAGCCTGGTCATCGGCGAGATTGCGCAGCGGCCCCCGGGCGCCAACATCAGCACCATGACGGGTCTCGCACACGGCGTCGATCTGTTCCACGCCTGGAGCCGCGCGCTGGTGGACGGCGACTTCGACGGTCCCTGGGAGCGCAAGTTCGCGGTGGGCTCGGCGTTCCTGCGCGGCATCGGTCACGGCCGGGTGGCCTCGGTGACCGGCGTTCACGAGGTTCACGAGGCGGTCGGGAAATATATTGTCGAGGCGAACCTGCCTGCGCCCGGCGCGCACAAGAACGATGGATATGAAGGCGACGGGTACATCATCGTCCGCGATCCCAGCACCGAAGTGGTCAAGCAGGTGCTGCAGAAGATCATCGAGACCGTGAGGGTGCATTACATCGGCGACTAGTTGAACTTACGCTTGCTTGTCCAGTCATCCTTCCGACTTGACGAGTTCGGAACACGGCGCTCGCAGCGCAGTGGGCGAAAGCGCAAACGCCGCTGGCTTCCAGCGATGCGGTGTTGTTGGAGACCGCAAATGTCTTCGCGCCCAGCCCATTGCGCAGCCTGGCGATCAAGGCAATTCGCGCCATTCGTTCATCGCCCTGCGAAATCGACCCGCTCACGCGCGAACTCATGCTTCGCGCCGAGGCCCGGTTCGAGGTGCATGCAGACAGGCAGTGGAGCCTGACCGATTGTGCGAGCATGAACACCGCGCGCAAGCTCTCGTCTGTCGCCACGACCGACCACCAATTTGTGCAGGCCGGTTTCAAAAGGTTGAGGTAACGGCTCGTGGATTTCAGCGCGGCCCGCTGCGGCGCTCGGCGATGACGAGGTCGGCGATGGAGATCAAAGTCGAGATATCGTTTGCGCCCGCCGGAAGATTGGGCAGCGCCAGCGCAAAAGCCTCTTTGCCGCCGCGCAGCGCCAGATCCGCCAGCAGCCCGCGGTCGCGCGCGACTTGCAGCTGCTCGGCGCGCGCCAGCCACTTGAGCTTCTCCAGCGCTGAGGACAGAGCGGGCGACGCATCCGCGGGCAAGAGCGCGTGATCGGGAAAGAGCTTGCGGGTCATTCCCGCCTGGCTGCGATTGAGAACGAACCCTCGAAACGGCAAACCCAGCTGCAGGATCCGCTGGTGAAAGAAGTGCGCCTCGGCCACCGCCGCCTCCGATGGCGTGCTGACCAACAGGAAGGCCGTGTCCGGCTGCATGAGCCGCGCGCGAACATCAATGAGGTCGGCATTCAATGAAGCAAACAGCCCCGCGAAGGACTCGAAGAACGCCGATAGCTCGCTGGCGAACTCGTCGCCAAAGACGAGGCCAAGCACCTTGGAGATCAGCCTCGAGCCCGCGCGGCCAATCAATCCCGACTTCGACGGCAGGAACATGCGGAAGATGGCGCCGTCCAGGAAGCCGGCCAGCCGCGTCGGCGCATCGAGGAAATCGAGCGCATTGCGCGACGGCGGGGTGTCGAGCACCACCAGGTCATACGCACCGCCGGTGATGAAACCGTGCAGCGCTTTCATTGCCGCGTATTCGTGCAATCCGGCCAGCATGGTCGTGGCCTGCTGGTACACGCGATTGGCCAGAATAGGTTTCGCTCGCTCTTCACTGCCGGCAAACCGGCGCACCGACTCGTCGGCCACCAGCTTGGCATCGAGCATCCAGGCATCGAGGCGGCCGGGCAGCTTGATCCCCGCTGCCTGTTGCCGGTCCTTTGGCAGCGGCACCGGCTCGCGGGGATTGCGCGAGACGCCCAGTGTCTCTGCCAGCCTGCGCGAGGGGTCGATGGTAAGCACCAGCACCCGGCGGCCCAGCCGTGCCGCGCCCACCGCCAGTGAGGCCGCGGTGGTGGTCTTGCCTACGCCGCCGGCGCCGCAGCAGACGATGACCTTGTTCTGCTGGAGGAGCTTGCCGAGCACCGGAGCCGTCATTGCAACGCTCCCGCCAGCTTTTCAATCAATGCCTCGCCCGACTCTTCAAAGTCGGGAAGCTCGCTGACCGGTCTGGACGTCAATTGGCGCAGCCGCTCCACGGCGCGGCGTGAATCCTTGATTCGCGAGAACGCCTCGGCGCCGAAGAGCGGCTGGTGCTCGAGGAAGCCTTCCAGCGCCGCCGTCTCATCGGCAGAAAATCGCTCGACCGGCATGCGATTCACGATCACGCCGCCGCGTGGGACACGGGTCGTTTCGAGGCCGTCGAGCAACTCCAATGCTTCTGAGATGGGCAGGGTTTCAGGAAGTGTGACGACATAAGCGGCCGTTCGCAATGGATCGTGCAGATACGATTGACCTTCGCGCAAGCCATCAGCGATCGGCCCGCGCGTGACCAGCCGTAGCACCACATCGGGTAGCCCGGTCAACGCGAGCGTATGACCGGTCGCGGGCATATCGACCAGGATCAACTCATACAAGGGATGCCCCGGCGACTGCTCGGCACGCAGATAGGTGAGCAGGTGAAAGAAGGTACCCATCTCGCGCAGCGATGGCGCGGCCGAAAAGAGCCGCCGCAACGGCTCGAATCCCAGCGCGGTCCGGGCGAGGAGCGCAGAGCGCAGGACGGAGACAAAGAACAGCTCGATGCCGGTGTCCGAGAGCAATTGGGAGCCTGTGATACCAGGAGCGATGGAGGCCGCCTTGCGCGGCAATTGATTCAATCCAAAGCGCTGCGCCAGTGGTGAGTAATCGTCGCCGCCGTCGGCCACTTCAGTCAGCAGTACGCGCTTGCCGGCGCGCTGGGCTGCGTGCGCCAGCGCGGCCGTCAGAGTGCTGCGACCCACGCCGCCTTTGCCGGTAATGAGCACCAGCCGCTTGTCGAGCCAGTCTTTCATTGCGACGCCTCCGGGGCGAGGCGGCGATAGAGCGAAACATACTCATCGATGCGATGGCTCCAACCGAGTGGCAGCCTCATTCCATTGCGCTGCAACTGGATCCATCGCTCCCGGTCCTCCCCGCTGCCGGTGCCCCAGACGCCGAGCGCTCGATTGAGCGCCCAGGAGAGACCGCCCTCGTCGAAGTGCTCGAAGACGAAGCCGGTGCCGCGCCCGCTGCGCTCGTCATATTGCCAGACGGTGTCGGCGAGACCGCCTGTCTTGTGGACGACGGGGACCGTCCCATAGCGCAAGCTGTACATCTGATTGAGCCCGCAGGGCTCATAGCGTGACGGCATCAGGAACAGGTCGGCGCCAGCCTCGATGCGGTGAGCGAGGTTCTCGTCGAAGGTGGGACGGAACGCGACCTGCTGCGGAAACGCGCGCGAAAGGCTCTCGAAAAAATCGTGATACCGCTTCTCGCCCGTGCCCAGCACCACCAATTGCATGCCCCGCCGTTGCAGGATGCCGGGCAAGACCGGCATGCAGAGGTCGAATCCTTTCTGCCAGGCCAGCCGCGAGACGATGGCGGCCAATGGAATCTCGCGCTGATAGGGCAAGCGCGCGGTCTCCAGCAGAGCAGCCTTGTTGCGCTCCTTGCCGGAGAGATCGGCCGAGGAATAATGATGTCGCAGATGCGGGTCCCGCTCGGGGCTCCATTCATCCTCATCAATGCCGTTCAGGATTCCGAACAGCACCTCGCGCCGCTGGCGCAGGAGGCCGTCGAGCCCGAAGCCCTGCTCGGGAGTCTGGATCTCGCGCGCATAGGTCGGGCTGACGGTGGTAATCGCGTTTGCGTGCAGGACGCCGGTAGTCAGAAACCCCAGCCGGCCGGCACGCAGGTCCTCCTGGTGCAACAGCGTGGTCGCCTGCGCGAGCCCGCACTCGGCCATATGGCGAGCTTCAAAGATGCCCTGGAAGCCAATGTTATGAATGGTGAGCAGGCTGCGCGTGCGCGCGAAGAAACGGTCCCCCGCGAAGGGCGGAAGTTTCAGGAGCAGCGGGATGAGCCCTGTCTGCCAATCATTGACGTGCGCGATATCGGGCGCGAAGCGCAGCACCTGGCAGGCGCGCAGCGCAGCGTGGCAGAGCACCGCGAAGCGCAGGTGCTCGTCGGGGCCCTGCTCATAGAGGCCGGGCCGGTCATAGAGCGACGGGCAGCGCACGAAATAGACCGGGACCTCGCTGCCCGGCAGGCGGGCGGCCACGATGGAGACCCGGATCTCGTGTGGCCCTAACTGGAAAACCAGCCCGGGGATGATCTCCTGGGTGCCGCGCGCATCGATGCTCCCGTACAGCGGCAGGAAGACGCGGACGTCGTGCCCGATGGTTTTCAAATGCCGTGGCAGCGAGGCGGAGATGTCGCCGAGGCCGCCCGACTTGGCGAAGGGCGCGACCTCCGACGAGACGAAGAGAACGTTCATGGCCGCAGCATAACAGCGACTCTGGTAGGCTCGCCCCGTGACTCCCGACGTGATCTTTCTCGAGCCCTGTTTTCCCGCCAACCAGCGCGAGTTCGTCCGTGCTCTTCACGCTGTCGGCGCACGCGTCACCGGCATTGGCGAGCGGCCCAAAGAGTCGCTCGACGGCGAGCTGCGCGGCTGGCTCTTTCATTACGAGCAGATCAGCAATGTGACCGATGAAGCGCAGGTCGAACGCGCGGTGCGCTTCGTCCAGCAGAAGGTGCGCGTCGACCGGCTGGAAGCAGTAGTGGAAGCGCACGTCATGGCGGCAGCGCGGGTTCGCGAGCGCTGTGGCATCCCGGGGACCAGCGTTCAGACTACCTATCTCTGCCGCGACAAGCCGGCCATGAAGGATGCGCTGCGCACAGCCGGAATTCCCTGCGCGCAATCGATTGGCAGCGACAGCCCCGAGGAGATCCGCGCCTTCGCCAAACGCATCGGCTTCCCGCTCATCGTCAAGCCGCGCGACGCCGCGGGCGCGTCGGGGACCATGCGCGCCGACGATGCAGTCGAGTTGGAACAAGCCATGTCCGCCTTCGGGGTGGGCCAGGGCCGCAGCGCCGCCGTCGAGGAGTTCATCGAAGGACACGAAGGATTTTACGACACCATCAGCATCGGCGGCCGCGTTGTTCACGAATTCATCACGCATTACTATCCAACCGTCCTGCAGGCGATGCGGACGCGCTGGATCTCGCCGCAGTTCGTCACCACCAATCGCATTGTCGCGGCCGGATATAGCGAGTTGAGGGCGATGGGCCAGAAGGTCGTCACCGCGCTTGGTATCGAGACCTCGGCCACTCATATGGAATGGTTCGCAGGCCCCAAAGGACTCAAGTTCAGCGAGATCGGCTGCCGCCCGCCCGGCGTGCGCACCTGGGATCTCTACTGCGCCGCCAACGAGGTCGATCTTTATCGCGAATGGGCCATGGCGGTGGTGCAGGGGAAGCCCAGCCAGGCCTTGTCGCGCCGCTATTCGGCGGGAATCGTCGCGCTGCGGCCCGACTGCGACGGCGTCATTGCCGGTTACGAGGGCTTCGATGAAGTGCACCGGCGCTTTGGCGGCCACATCATCGACCAATACTTGCCGGCCCCCGGCACGCCGACCCAACCGGTCGCTGCCGGGTATATGGCCAATGCCTGGCTGCGGATGAAACACCCGGACTACGATGAACTGCGCAGCATGCTGGACTTCGTCGCACAGACCGCCAAGGTGCGGGCGGGCTAGGACATGGAACAGCCCTCCGCGGTGGTGCTCCTGGGAGCGCAGCGATTTGATCCGAATCTTCAAGCAGCGTCGGAGAGTCTGCACGCCGATGGCCGCATTGGCTTGATTACGGCGGGCTGGCAGGAGCGCGAGTCCGAGGACGAAGAGCTGGTTTCGCACCTGGGCGGCAACACCATCAATCTCCGGTTGCACGAGCGAGGCGAACAAATCTTTGCCGGCGATCCTGAGCTGCGGGCCGCCCATCGCGAGCGGCAGGACCTCCTGCGGCACACGCAAGACTTTTATCGCATCCGGCTCGAGCACCTGCGCGAAGCCGAGCGCATCATCGCGCAGCGCACCGCGCCTTCCGGCATTCATATCGAGGAAGGCCGTACTTCGGTGGAGGCCATTCGAGAGCTGGACATCCGGCATCTTGCGAATTGCGCGAGACTTCATGTGGCCTTCGAGCTTCGCTGGGGGCTGGGAAAGCGGCCTTCGGTTTTGCGTCACCGCGCGGAGATCGCCGAGGCCGTCGGCGGCTGCAGCGTTATCGCCATCGCCGGCGGCCACGTCGCCTCGTTGATCAATCGGCTTGCACTCTTTGGTATCGGATCGCTGGTGGGCGGCAAGGTGGTCCTGGCCTGGTCGGGCGGTGCCATGGCGGTGAGCGACCGGGTGGTGCTCTTCCACGACGACCCGCCGCAGGGGCCGGGCGTGAGCGAGGTGCTGGATGCGGGTCTTGGGCTGGTCCCCGGAGTCGTGCTCCTGCCGCATCCCGAGCAGCGCCTGCAACTGAATGACCGGCAACGCGTGCACCGGTTGGTGAATCGCTTCCTGCCGGCCCGCTGCCTGGCGCTGCCCGCGCGCTCGCACCTGACCTTCCGCGACGGCAAGTTCTCTTCGATAGAAGGCGTGCTCGAGCTGCGCCTCGACGGAGAGAATGTCCCCTTCCGGAGCGCCTCGTGAGCGCTGTTCTCGCCATCGACGAATTGCTCGCCTCCGCTCCTGACGCGGCCCGCGTAACCGCCTTTCTCTCAGGGCGAAAAGTCCCGATCGTCGAGGGCTCCATCATTACCTTCTGCTGGCTGGGCCACGCCGATGCGGTGAGCCTGCGGCATTGGATCTACGGGCTTGAATCGGCGACCGCGCTGTCGCGGGTCAGCAACACCGACCTCTGGTATCTCAAGCTCGATATCCCCAGCTATTCACGGGTGGAATACAAGTACACGGTCCACCGCGGCGGCGCGAGCGAGTGGATTGAAGACCCGCTCAATCCCAATCGCGCGCGCGATCCCTTTGGTGCCAATTCGGTGCTGCAGGCCGAAGGGTATGAAGCGCCCGCCTGGACGCGCCGCGATCCGAGCGTTCGCGAGGGCCTGCTGGAACCCCACGTCTTCAACAGTGCCAGTCTGGGCCAGCGCAACGGCACTCTCTATCTGCCCGCCCGCTTCCGGCGGACGCGGCAGTATCCCTTGCTCGTCGTTCATGATGGCAGCGATTACCTGAACTATGCGTCGATGAAGGTCATTCTCGACAACCTGATTCACCGGCTCGAGATCCCGGACTTGATCGTCGCTTTCACCGATTCGCCGGACCGGCTGAATGAATATGCTAACGACCCGCTGCACGCGCGCTTCATCACCGAAGAGCTGGCGCCGGATCTGGCAACGCACTTTCCACTGATCGACCGTCCGCAGGCGCGCTGCCTGATGGGCGCGAGCTTCGGTGCCGTCGCTGCCTTTTCCACCGCCGTCCGGTATCCCGATTTCTGGGGACGGTTGCTGCTGCAATCGGGCTCCTTTGCCTTTACCGATATCGGCACGCGGAATCGCCGCGGACCGCTCTTCGACAAGGTCGTCGCGTTCGTCAATGGCTATCGCGAGATGCCGCGGGCCGTGAGCGAGCGCGTCTTCATGAGCTGCGGCGTCTATGAATCACTCATCTACGAAAACCGCTCCCTGCTGCCGCTTCTGAGCGCGACCGGCATGGAAGTGCGCCTGGTCGAGGCGCGCGACGGGCACAACTGGGAAAACTGGCGCGACCGGCTGCGGGAAGGGCTCTCGTGGCTTTTTCCGGGTCCGCTCAGCTTCATCTACGAATGAGGCGCATATGGCCGAGGTGATTCGACAGATCGGACTCTCGCTGGGAGCAGACGTCTGCTGGCCGCTCTGCTTCGAGGCGATGATGAAGCGACTCGACCTGAGCATTCCGGTTGGCGGCGATACCGTGCGCTTCGCGGTTGAACGGGTGACCATTGAGCCGTTCGATCTGCGCCAGCCCGTCAAGTACGACCTGGTCGTGGACCGCCTGACGCACTGGTATCACACCAGCCGGGAGTGGATTAAGAAGGGCATCGTGATGAATGACCTCTACGTATTCAACAATCCGTGGAGCGTCCAGGCCAATGAGAAGCACACCACCTATTGCGCGATGATGGCTTTGGGAATGCCCATCCCCGAGACGTGGATGCTGCCGCCCAAGAGTTACGAGCCGACGCCGGACCTGAAGCCCACGCTCACGCGATATGCAAAGCTCTTCGATATCTCCAGGATCGGAGAAAAGCTGGGCTGGCCATTTTTCCTCAAGCCCTACGACGGCGGCGGCTGGCGCGGCGTCACCCGGGTGGCCGACGAGAAGCTGGCGTGGAAGGCTTACGAGGAGAGCGGCAAGTCGGTCATGCACGCGCAGGCGTCGGTGGAAGGGTTCGATCGCTTCGTGCGCTGTATAGGTTTCGGGCCGCAGACCCGCTGCGTTCTTTACGACCCGGACGCTGCCCTGCATGACCGCTATACGATGAAGTCCGATTATATGTCCGCCGCGGACGAAGAGCATCTGCGCAAGGTGACGCTGACCATCAATGCGTTCTTCGGCTGGGAGTTCAACTCCTGCGAGGCGCTGCGCAGGGACGCGGTCTGGTATCCAATTGATTTCGCCAATCCCTGCCCGGACTCGCAGGTCACGTCCTTGCATTTCCATTTTCCCTGGCTGGTGAAAGCTTATCTGCGCTGGACAATCTTCTGCGCCGCGGTCAAGCGGAAGATGCCGCGCAACCTCGACTGGCAGCCTTTCTATGACGTCGCGGCGCAGGACCTGTCGTATGCAGACAAGCTCGATCGTTATGCGCGGATCGCCGAGAAGCGCTTCGAGAGCGCGCGCTTCGAAGAATTCTGCGCAACGCACCTGAAGCACCTCGACGAGGTGGCTTTCGAGTTCTTCGGATCGGCCGAAGCCAAAGAGGCAGTGAGACTCAAGGTGGTCGCGCTCTTCCCGCCGCACGAGATCGAAAATTTCACCGAGCTGTTCTGGGGACGCATCCAGCATTGGCGCGCCTCGGGATGTCCTTAGGATGGGCGCTTTCCTGAAATCGCGCTGGTATTCGGACCGCCTCGGCTGCGAGATCACGCTGACCCGCTGGGGAGACCTGGGCCAGCCCGTGCTGGTCTTCCCCACCGCCGGCGGCGACGCCGAGGAGATCGAGCGCTGGCAGATGATCAGGGCGCTCGACCCTTTGATCAGCGACGGCCGGGTGAAGATCTATTCCTGTGACAGCGTGGCGGGCGCGGCCTGGTTCAGCAAGGAAACCCCACCCGAACACCGCATGTATCTGCAGCATCAATTTCATCAATGGGTGAAGCACGAGGCGGTGCCGGCCATACATCTTGATTGCAATTACCCTCCAGGCTCAGACGCCGGCATCTGGGCGGCGGGCGCCTCGATCGGCGCTTTTCACGCCGCCGCGGTGGTGTGCCGCTTTCCGGACCTGTTCCATAAAGCGCTGGCGATGAGTGGCACTTTTGATTTGATGCGCTTCTCGGAAGCGAAGGAGCCCACCGAAGAACTCCGGGTCTCCTCGCCGCTCTACTTCGTCCCGCACCTGGAAGGCCGGCATCTGGAGGTCTTGCGCACTCGCTTCATTCAATTCGTGACCGGAGAAGGCCGCTGGGAAAATATCGGTGAAAGCTGGGGACTCGCCAACGTCCTCGGCGCCAAGGGCATTCCCAATCACGTCGATTCCTGGGGGCCGGACGTGCACCACGACTGGGCCACCTGGCGGCAGATGCTTCCCCAATATCTCGAGCGGTGGACGCGATGACGACGCTATGCTCGGGGCCTATGTCCGAAAGGTGGAGCATCAGGAATCATGGAAGACACACGAGAGCATAAAAAAACCGACGGCGCGCTGGTGGGCGATGCGCGCCGCAAGTTCATGCGCGCGGTGCTCCACGATCTGCGAGCGCTGGAGCGCATCATCGAGGACGGCGGCTTCGAGCGCGGCGTCTCGCGCATCGGCGCTGAGCAGGAGCTGTTCCTGGTGGACGATGCCTATCACCCGGCGCCGGGCTCGCTGCGCATCCTCGAGGCGGCGCGCGATCCGCACTTCACCACCGAGCTGGGACTCTTCAACCTGGAATTGAATGCTGACCCGCAGCCGTTCTCGGACCACGGCTTGCGCGCCATGGAAGCGCAGCTGGCCCAGCTGCTCGCCAAGGTCCGCGAGACCGGCGCGCCGCTTGGGCTGCAGCCGGTGTTGGCCGGTATTCTGCCGACCATCGGCAAGAGCGACCTCGGCCTTCACAACATGGTTCCCAATCCTCGCTATATGGCGCTGAACAACGCCATGAATGAGGCGCGCGGCGGGGCCTATGATTTCTCCATCAAGGGAATCGACGAGCTCGTGGTCAAGCACGACTCAGTGATGGTCGAAGCGTGCAACGCCAGCTTCCAGGTTCACCTTCAATTGGCAGAACCCGAGCGCTTCGCGCACCATTATAACCTGGCGCAGATGCTGCTGGCTCCGGTGCTCGCCGCCGGCGTGAATTCCCCGGTGCTGTTCGGCCGCCGGCTCTGGGCCGAGACGCGCATCGCGCTGTTCGAACAGGCCTGCGATATCCGCACCCCCGGAATGCACCTGCGCGATTCCCCCGGCCGCGTCTCCTTTGGCAGCCAGTGGCTCAAGGGCAACGTGGTCGATCTTTATAAGGAGAACGTCACCCGATTCCGTGCGCTGGTCGGCGCGGAGATCGAAGAAGATCCCTTCGAGGCCTTGCGCGAGGGCCGCGCACCCGAGCTGAAGGCCCTGCGGCTCCACAACGGCACCATCTATCGCTGGAATCGCCCCTGCTATGGCATCTCCGAGAATGGCAAGCCGCACCTGCGCATCGAACTGCGCGTGCTGCCGTCGGGGCCTACCGTTGCCGACGAAGTCGCCAATGCCGCGCTTTGGCTGGGCCTGATGAGCGAGCTCGGGGCAACGCTTGCTGATATCCCCGCGCGAATGGAGTTCGACCATGCGCGCTCGAATCTCTACGCGGCCGCGCGTGATGGCCTCGGCGCCCGCTTCCATTGGCTCGATGGCGACGAGATCTCCGCGCAGACTCTCCTGCTCTCGTCGCTGTTGCCGCTGGCGCGCAAAGGGCTCGGCCGCGCCGGCATTGATTCAGCCGACGCGGACCATTACCTCGATATCGTCGCCCAGCGCGTCGGCACCATGCGGACCGGCTCCCGCTGGATGCTTCAATCAATGGCCGGGATGAAAGACCGCGGCTCGTCGGGCGCCCGGCTTACCGCGCTGGTGGCGGCGATGATCGCGCGGCAGCGGACCGACCGGGTGGTCAATGACTGGGAGCGGGCGCGGCTCGACGAGAACGACAGCGCGCGCACGGGGGTCCAGAAGGTCTCGCAATACATGACCACTGATATCTTCACCGTCCGGCCTGACGATCCGGTGGAGCTGGTCTCGGAGCTGATGGCCTGGGAGCGCATCCGGCATGTGCCGGTGGAGGACGAGCAGGGCAGACTGGTGGGCCTGGTCTCCTATCGCGGCGTGCTGAAATACCTGACCGGCCTGGCAAAGTATCCGCCGCAGCCCGGCAGCGGCAGCACCGCAGTCTCCGATATCATGAAGAGAGAACTGATTACGGTAACGCCCGATACGCCCACGCTTACCGCCATCGGACTCATGAAGCAGTATCGCATCGGTTGCCTGCCGGTCATGCAAGGCGAGCACATCGTCGCCCTGATCACCGAGGAGGACTTTGTCAGCATCGCCGGCAAGGTGCTTGAAGAGGACGTAAAGGAAGATCCCGTTGCCTGAGGGAGTGGCCGTCGAAGAGCGCGAGATCGGGCGGCGCACGGGCGAGGGTTCCGGGCCTACGGTCATCGTGGTGGCGGGTATCCACGGCAATGAGCCCGCGGGCGTGCACGCGGCCCGGCGCCTCTTCGCGCAGCTCGCCGGTCTGCCTTTCCGCGGCGAGTTGGTGGTCTATGCCGGCAATCTTGGTGGACTCCGGAAGGGCCTGCGATACCTGTCGAAGGATTTGAATCGGGTCTGGACCGATCAACACCTCTCCGCGCTGCGCGAAGGGACTGCGCGGGACGCCGAGGACCTGGAGCAGCTGGATCTTCAGGGCGCCATTCAGGAAGCCCAGGCTCGCGCCCGCGGTCCGGTGGTTTTGATTGATCTGCACAGCACCAGCGCCGCGGGCATTCCGTTCATGCTCACTGGCGATACGCTTCCCCATCGCCGGTTCATCCGGGCTTTCCCCATACCGGTGGTGCTGGGGCTCGAAGAAGAACTGGACGGAGTTCTTTCCGCTCATTGGGCGCGTCGCGGGCTCATCACCGCCGCGATTGAGGGCGGGCAGCACGACGACCCGGCCACGATTGGCAGCCTCGAGGCGGTGCTGTGGGTGACGCTCGCGCAGGCGGGCTCGGTGAATCAATCGCTCGACAGCGTTTCGCGGGCGACCGCGCTCCTCGATCTGCAGCGCAACGGGCTACCGCGCATCATGGAAATTCTCTCGCGCCGCGCCATCGCGCCCGAGGATCAATTTCGCATGGAGCCGGGGTTTCGCAACATCGACTACGCGCGCAAAGGCCAATTGCTGGCGCGCGATCGTCGAGGAGAGATCCGCGCGGCGAGCGACGGTCTCGTCATCATGCCCCTCTACCAGGGGCTCGGAGGTGACGGATACTTCTGGGGCCGCGCCGTCAGCAGCGCGAGTCTGCGCGCTTCAGGCATGCTCCGGCGATCGGGCGCCGCGCGATTGCTCGGTCTGTTGCCGGGTGTCGCCAGGATATCGGCCGGCAAGTTCAGCCTCGCTCGCCGGCAATGGCTGGGCCTGTTTCGATTGCTCGGCTATCGACGGATACGCGAGTCGGGCGAGTTGCTGACGGTCGAGCGGAATCAAAGCTAGAGCAGTGCCCGCCGCGGGTACGTACCTTGATTGGAAATGCGTCACTCCGCAAGCAACGCACGTACGCGGTCGGAACGCAGCAGGGAGTCCATCGCTGCCTTTGCCGCGCCGTCATAGCCTGGGAAAAGGATGGCACCGTTGATTCCATGCTGGTTGCAGCGCTCCAGGAGGCCCGGCGCCTCGGTCCACGGCACTGTGAGCTTCCATAGTGGTAGAGCGTGCGGGTCATGCGCGAATTGCTGCTCGACATATTTCTCTATCGACTGCGGGGCGTATTGGATGCCTCGTTGCATCTTCCCTCGGAGCAGCGTGAAAAGGCCCTCCTGAGGCGCAAGATTTCGACTGGTCGAACCTGGTACGCGCACAATCTCCACGTTTGGCATCAAGCCGCGCCGCTCTACGTCGAAGGCCCACACAGCGAGCCTCCTGGGTTCCCGCGCCATTGGTGATCGCACGACGTCAACTGCGGCGAAATAAACTGCGACGTGCGCTCGCCTCGTCCAATCCAACAGGCGCGTCGGCAAGCCGTGGTGCTGCGCGAGGGCCAAGAGGTCCAAGAACTGTGGCGGCGGCCAGGGTTCGATGCCCTTTGTTGCTCGGTTCAGATAGGAAGTATCATCACCGAACCACTCGCGGCGAAAGCTAGACGAGTCGTTGGGTAGCTGTAGGCCCGACCGGTCACAGGCGTCGATAAACAGTTGCATGATCCGACGCTCCGACCAGATTTGATCAGCCCCGTCGGCCGCCGAGCGCGTCCCGAAAATCATCTCCGTGAGGGCGGGCTTTTGAGGAGTCCTGGTCGATGCCGACGGGATGAGCGCCCATTCGGCGTCCGCCTGCCCGCGATAAATAAACTGAGACGGCGGCGAGCCCAACGGGCTCTCAGGGGCAAGCTTTGACCAGAACTCGCCGGCCGTGTCGCAATGAATGAGTCGGATGGGGTTGGTCATCACTCACTTCCGAGGGAGGCGTACCACGTCTTTGCCGCGGAAGCCCGAAGCTCACCTTGCCGAGATAGACGACGTTTAGGGAGGAGCTTTCGCAGTGCAGCCTTCTCCCATCGCCGCCGGCATGCTGCCCGCCGGCCTTCGTCGTTTCAACTCTTCGTCCGCCAGCCGCGACCCTTGAGCAGATCCACGACGCGCATCAGCCGGCTGCATTCGCTGACAGGCCTCAACGGCGGCTGTTCATCAGCTCATCGCTGTCGAGCGAGGCGGTCGGCGTGCAGCGTCTCGATCAGTTCTACGCAGAAGTATCCTTCGGTCCGGTTGTGCCGGGCGCAATCAAGTTGCTCTCAGCTCAAACGGGGCTGGTTGCGATCTTGCGTCGATGGGCGACGTAAATCCAGGTGTCAGCGATGCAGTCGGTGAACTCATCACGAGCGGGCGAGCGATGGCGGCACAGGGGGAGGTTGCACGTCGTGTTTGACTTGTCCCATATGTCTGCTACAATCAAGAGATGCAAACAGACTTCCACAAACATGGGGGGCGTCGTTCCGGCGCGGGCCGGAAGCGCTCGAAGGATTCCGGAGTTCCGCACCTCCCGCGCGCCCAAGTCGCCGCGCGGCATCCGGTCCACACCACCCTGCGGATGGCAAAAGGCTGCTGGAACCTGCGCAGCCATCGCGCGTTGCGAGTGCTCGAGAGCGCATTCAACGCCGGGCGTGAGCGCTTCGGGTTCCGGCTCGTTCATTACTCCGTGTTGGGCACTCACCTGCACTTGATGGTGGAAGCAGAGAGCAAGGAATCGCTCGCCCGCGGAATGAAGGGGCTCGAGGTTCGCGCCGCGCGGGGCCTCAACGGGATGATGCATCGCAAAGGACGCGTCTTTGCCGACCGCTACCACGCGCACGTCCTGAAGAGCCCGCGCGAGGCCGCACGCGCGCTGCGCTATGTCTTGACGAACTTCGCCCATCACGCGCAGGCCTGGGGCGAGCAACTGTCCGCGACGTTCATCGATCCGTTCAGCTCAATCCGCTATCTCGCCACTCATCCCGGAAATGGAGCGCCGGTCGTCCGACCGCGGACCTGGCTCCTGCGCGTGGGGTGGCAGGGCGCGAACTGAAGCGGCGTAAATAAGAAGATTGACAAATAAGAAGGTCGTTACTCAAGAAGCAAGAGCGCTGGCGCTGATTGCAGGAGTGGCAGCGACGATTCGTCGCGGCCACCGCCGCGCGCGTCGGCGAGGAACTGGCACGCATTGATCCCACTGTTAGTCAATTTGAGAAAGTTTCGCCCGGAGGCCGCCTTTCTGCCGGCGGCAACCACCATTGGCGGTGGCCTAGCGGGGCTAAAACCCGGGCAACCTCGTCAGCCGCCCTCCGGGAAATCCGCCCCGAGGGTCGTCGACTCCCACGAATCGAAGTCTTTGCGCATCGAGGTGAGCTTCTTGCGCGCCAACTCCAGCGCCATCTTGCCGAGCAGCAACCGCAGCGGAGGCGTGTCCGACAGTGCAGCGTCGATGATGGCCTGTGCGCCTCGCACCGGATCCCCGGCTTGTGAGCCGCTCCGTGCCTCGGTCTGTTTGCGGCGCTCGCCGGCAGTCGCGGCGTACGCCTCGATCCGCGTCGAAGACTGCTTCATTGATG
>JANYKT010000063.1 GCA_025358085.1 Deltaproteobacteria bacterium
CGCGCGCCTCCACTCCCGCGACGCCGCTTCCGGCAAAGGGGTCGACCACCAGCTCGCCCGGCAAAGTGCTCTGCGTAATCAGCGTGCGCACCACCGCGGCGGGCTTCACCGCGGGGCCCGGAATGCCCGCGCGCGGGGCCATCAGCACGTCTGGAGTTCCCAGATTGGAGAGGGCGCGCTTCCCCTTCTCGAAGAAGAGAATGCGCTCGCACGAGGCGCGATAGTGATAGCCGGTGCCGCCGCGGATGCGCGTGCCGTCCAGCGTGGTCTTGGCCCAGACGATCTCTTTCCAGTAGACGAAGCCCGAGGCGCACTTGCGGCCGCCGTTCGGCATGCGCGCCTTGCCGATGCCTTGCTGCTGCTTGATCACGTCGGCCGTGACCTCGTCGCAGAAGAGGTAGAAATGCCGGTCGCGGCGGAGCGCGCGGTAGACGAGCTGCAGCAGCTCGGGCAGCCGCGTATCGGCCACGGTCGCGAACCAATTGGTGGTCAGGCGGGTGGTGGTGCCGCGGGCGCGGTGCAGCTCCAGCGATTCATAGGGCGGGTCGGTGACCACCAGGTCCACCGACTCGGGCGCGAGGCTGCGCAACAGCTCGAAAGCGTCGGAGACGAGCACGCGCCCGGGAGCTTCTGACGGCGGCTGCGCCAACGGCTCGCTCACGGGGCGAGCATCGCATGCGAGAGACAGCTGGAGATGGGCTTCGCTCATGCACCCAGGCTAGATCAGCCCCCTGACATTCCGTTCAGTGTGCCGTAACCGCGCGGCTTTGTCGCGCGTCAACCGTTCATGCTGATGGCCGTGATTCCGATTCTCATCGAGCTGTTCACCTCCCAGGGTTGCTCCAGTTGCCCGCCCGCCGACGCGCTCTTGCAGCGGCTCCACGAGACGCAGCCCATCGCGAACGCGCAGCTGGTGGTGCTGTCCGAGCACGTCGATTACTGGAACAGCCTGGGGTGGCGCGATCCGTTCTCGTCGAGCCAGTTCAGCGAGAGGCAAAGCAGCTATCCCGGCTTCCGAACCTATACGCCGCAGGCCATGATCGACGGCCGCGTCGATGCGGTCGGCAGCGATCGCGGGGCCATCGAGGCGGCGGTGAAGGCAGCTTTGTCAGATCCGCATGGCACCATCGACCTGGACCGATCAAACCCTTTGCAATTGAAGATCCGGATTGATCGGCTGCCCAAAGGGCACGCCGCCGCCGACGTGGTCGTGGCCTTCGTCGAAGACGGCCTCTCGGTGCCCGTCGAGCACGGCGAAAACGCGGGCCGCACTCTGCAGCACGTCGCGGTGGTGCGGTCGCTTGCGACGGTCGCCTCGGCCGACGGCCCCGCCTGGTTCGGCGAGGTCAAGCCGCACGGCACTCTGCGCGCGGTCGTCTTCGTTCAGGAGCGCGGCAGCCGGCACGTCCTTGCCAGCGCGATGAAGTAGCGAATGCTGTAGCCTGGTTCAATGCAAGGCTGGCGTCGCCGGGGCGTCTTCGCACTGACCTGGCTCTCGTATGCATCGTATTACTTCGCGCGGAAGAACTTCCCGGTCGCCAAGCGCACCATCGAGCGCCAATTGGGCATCACCACCGCCGGCCTCGCCGTGGTGGACACTGGCTATCTCGCCACTTACGCCATCGGCCAGTTTGCCGGCGGCTGGCTCGGCGACAGGGTCGGCTCGCGGCGCATGATCGGGCTCGGCATGATCGGCTCGGCGGCGCTCTGCGCAGCGTTCGGCGCCTCGAGCACGGTCAGCCTGTTCGCGCTGTTCTTCGGCCTCAATGGATTTCTGCAGGCGACAGGCTGGCCCGGAAATGTCAAGGCGATGGCCGCCTGGTACGGCCCAAAGGAGCGCGGCGCGGTGATGGGCTTCTGGTCCACCTGCTTCCAGGTGGGGCCGCTGGTCGCCACCGCGCTGGCGGCTTTCCTTCTCGCGCACGCTGGCTGGCGCTGGGCCTTCTTCGGGCCTGCCGTCTGGGTCGCGCTCGTCGGACTTGGCGTGCTCCTCTTCCTGCGCGAGGGGCCGCAAAAAGACGCGACCGCGCAAAAGCCGGTGGTCAGAGACGTGCGCGCAGCCTCGCGGGAAGCGCTGCGCAACCCCGTGGTCTGGCTGTTGGGTCTGAGCTACTTCGGGATGAAGCTCATCCGCTATTGCATCGACTTCTGGCAGCCGTATTACCTGGAGAAAGGGCTGGGCTATGCGGGCTCGACCGCGGCTTACGCCTCGACCGCGTTCCAGTTCGGCGGCATCTTTGGCGCCATCGCCATCGGCTATGTGAGCGATCGCTTCTTTCCCGGCCGGCGCGGCGCGGTGGCTGCCGTGAGCACGGTCGCGCTGGCGCTATCGCTGGCCCTTTACGGCAAGGTCGCGCCGCTCGGCCTCTGGCCCAATTGCCTCGCGATGGCGCTGGTCGGGTTCTGCCTCTTCGGTCCCGATTCTTTGATCTCGGGCGTCGCGGCGCAGGATCTGGGCGGTCCGCTGGCAGCGGCCACGGTGGCGGGCTTTATCAATGGCTGCGGATCACTCGGAGCCATCGCACAGGGCGCCCTGGTCGCGGGCGTCTCCAATCGGTACGGCTGGCAAGCGGTGTTTCAGACTCTGATGGTACTGGCGGCATTGTCTTCGCTGGCGCTGGGCGCGGTCTGGCGGATGCAACACCGGCTGCGGCCCGCGCCGGCCTGAGCCGGAGCGATTGTTAAGTTACATGAACAGCGCGAGTGCGCTGCCGCCGAGCGCCACCAAGGCGCCTCCGGCGATCAAGCTGACTGTGCGAAGGAAGCTCATACCAGCTCTCCTTGCAATGGGGACGCCAACCGGCTGCCTGAATACCTGCTTGTGTAATTACGGGCGCTTGGGGAAAGCGCGGGTTCTTCCAAGTGCCGAAAAAGCAAGCATCGCGCGACATCGCTGTCCGAACGGTACCGGGGTCCGGTCATATTTCCCGCTGTGTTGACTAAGCTTCAGGAAAGATTGCGCCGGCTTCTGCCCTTGACGCAGAGAACCTTCCCCTCGTTTCAGGTCAAAGGCGCACCCAGCGCATCGGCGATCCGCTGCGCGAACGTGTCGCGCTCCTCCAGCGAGTCGTACTGCGTGCGCGGCCAGAAAAACCCGCGCAGGCCGTCGCCCTTGCTGCGCGGCACCACGTGCGCGTGCAGGTGCGGGACACTCTGGGAGACCCGGTCGTTGACCGCCACGAACGCGCCCTGGGCATCCAACGCGCGCGGGATTGCCAGCGCGAGGCGCCGGACCAGCGTGAATAAAGGAGCGACGTTCTCGAGCGCCGCGAGATCGGCCGCGTGCTCTTCCGGAATCACCAGCACGTGGCCTTTGAAGACCGGCCGGGCGTCAAGGAAAGCGACCAGGCCGCTCTCCCTCGTGACCACCGATGCAGCTTCGCGGCCTTGGGCGATCGCGCAGAAAATGCAGTTGGTCGGCATCGGGGAAGTATAAGGCGGGCCTCGCGGGGTCGGGCCGTGCGGTTCTTTTCCATTCGCGGGAAGCAGGCCGGGTTGCGATTCGTTTTCCATTTTTCCGGGCCTGCTGTGTCGAAAGCTGGTGAACACCGGGCGCAGTCGCCCGCACTCGAAGGAGAGCACATGCGCAAGATCCCGATTCGCAGCAGTCTCGCCGTTTTCGGAACCGCCCTGGCTGTCGCCTGCGGAGGCTCGTCCGGTGCTTTCAAGGATCAGGCCCGCGAAGCCATGCCCAGCAAGGACACCGTGCAGACCAGCGCGCCTGGCTCAGCGGCGCCGGGCCTGGCGTCTGCAGGTCCGCAATCTGACAGCGCTATCGGCGCCTCCTCGAGTTGGAAGGACGTGACGGTCGGCGTTGCCGCGACCTTCAACCTCAGCACTGTCTTCGCGTTGGGGCTGGTCGAGACCATCACCGCGCAGGAGCCGACCAATTGTGACGCGACCTCGTGCACCTGGGGGCCCGGCCACGGCGCTCTGGACTCCAACACCTTCGAGTTGGTGGTGACGAAGAACGGCGCCAACTTCGACTACGTGCTCTCGGGCGCGCCGCTGTCCAGGCCCGGCGCGGCCTTCGTCGCCATCCTCAACGGTTCTGCGACGCCGAGCGGCTCAGCTCACCATGGCAGCGGCACCTTCACGGTCGACTTCGACGCCGCCGCCAGGCTTGATCGTCCGGGCACCGACACCGGCAAGCTGAGCGTCGTCTATACGAACATCGGGCCGGCCAGCATCCAGGTGAGCTTCCCCGGCGCGAAGGATCACGACCACCCGGGCCAGATCGACAACATCGTCTACAAGTACCAGGCCGATGGCAGCGGAGGCGGAGACCTGGACGTGGCGATTCACAACCTCACCATCGACAACCGCTTCACGGTGCACTCGCGCTGGAAGAGCGATGGCCAGGGTCGCGCCGACGTCGAGGACAAGCTCGTTTTCGGCGGAACCCCTTATGACGTGACGCTGTCCGAGTGCTGGGGCATTGCGCCCTTCAGCACCGTCTACTTCTCGTCCAACAACGCGGCCGCCATCGGGCAGCCGAACGGCGGCACCGAGTCGGCTTGCGCCTTCACTCCGGCCTCGCCCAGCACGCAAAGCGCGCCTTAGGAACGTGGCCGGCCTTCGGGTCATTGAGGGAGGCCGGGCTGCTGAGCAGCCCGGCACTCCCGCGAGAAATCTCCCTCCCGGACTGCTCGCCGAGCTGTACGAGAAGTACGCGGCCCAGGTGTACGGGCGCTGTCGCTGGCTGCTGCGCGACGAGCATGACGCCCGCGATGCCCTGCAGGAAGTGTTCGTGAAGGCGCTGCGCTCGCTCAATGAATTTCGCAGCGACGCCTCCCCGAGCACCTGGCTTCTGAAGATAGCGACCAATCATTGCTTGAATACATTGCGCGCGAAGAAGGCGACCTATCGCGAGCAGCTGGAAGCAGTGCAGAGAGAACGCAGGCAGGACACCGAGCCGCCCGAGCGGCGCGAGTTGGTGCGGATGCTGCTCGGGGCGGCGCCCGCCGAGGCGCAGGAGGTCGCGGTGCTCTACTACGTAGACGAGCTGACCCAGGCTGAGATCGCAGCGACGCTTGGCCGTAGCCTGCCCACCGTGCGCAAGCGGCTGCGCGAATTCATTGCTGCGGCGCGCGAGGCTTTGCGGATTGCGGTCCCCGGCCTCGAGCTGCCTGAAGGAGACGAGCCATGAGGATTGATCTGGGCGGCCCTGGACCCGCCTGCTCGGCTGCGCGGGTCCGGCGACTGTTGGCCGGCGAGCTCGCGGGCGTCGAAGGCGAGCGCGTCGCGCGGCATGTCGTGGACTGCGCGCGCTGCCAGGAAGTGCAGCGCAGGGTCGCAGCCGAAAAAGAAGACCTCGCGCGAGCGGTGCCCTTCGAGGTCTTCGCGGCAGGCGTCGCCGAGAAGCTCGCGCTCGCAGCCCCGCGGACACCGAAGGTCTTGCGCTGGGCCATGCCCTTCGCAGCCGCGGCCGCCGTCGCGCTGGTGGCGGGTACGGCGCTCGTGCATCGTCCGCGAGCGGAAGAATCTGAATCGAGAAGCAGCGCGGTCAGGTCAAAGGGCGGCGTCTCAGTGCAGGTCTTCATTCAAGACGCGCAGGGCGTGCGCGAGCTGCAAGGCGCGCAGGTCGCGGTGGGCGCGCGATTGCAGATCTTCCTTCACCCTTCGACTCGCAAGTATGCCGCGGCGGTCCTGCTGGAGCCCGGCGAATCAAGCGTGCTCTACAGCGGCGTGGCGGTGCAGGGCGCGCTGCCGCAATCATTCGAATGGACTGGCGCAGGTACGGCAACTCTAATGCTCGTCCTTGTTGATGAGCCGCTGTCCGCCGCCACTCTTCGCTCGCCCGCTGATGCGCCCGCGGGCGCCGACGTGCTGCAGGTCCCGCTGCGTCGATGAGAAACCCACTCGCCCTCGCGGTTTTCGCGGTCTGCTTCGGCGCCTGCTTCGAAGCTGGCGCGGCCGAGCGTCGCTTCGCGCTGGTGGCGGGCGACTCGCAGGGTGGCCAAGGCACACGCCCGCTGCGCTATGCCGAGCGCGACGCAAAGCGTATCTACGGAATCCTCACCCGCCTGGGCGGCGTGCGCGAGGAAGATGCGCGGCTGCTGACCGGCGCCGACGCGGACACCTTCCGCGCCGCGCTGAAAGAGCTCGCCGCGCGCGCGGCAATTGCCAAGGCCGCGGGCGATCAAACCCTGCTGATTGTCTATTACTCAGGCCACGCCAAAGACGGCGAGCTGCGGCTGGGCGACAGCCGGCTCTCGCTCGAGGAATTGCGCCTGGTATTGAAAGACTCTCCGGTCGACGTACGGATTGGCTTGCTCGATTCCTGCCAGTCGGGCGCCATCATGCGCGGCAAGGGCGCGCGCCTCGCACCGGCCATCGACGTGGCGCGGTCTTCCGGCACCACACCGCACGGGCTGGTCTTGATTGCCTCGTCCTCGGCCGACGAAGAATCGCAGGAATCAGACGATATCAATGGGTCCTTCTTCACTCATTACCTCGCCTCCGGATTGCTGGGTGACGCAGATTCCTCCGGCGACGGAAAGGTCACGCTCGCGGAAGCTTATGCCTATGCCTATGCGCGCACCGTAGGCGGCACCGCCGGGTCGCGCGCGGGGTCGCAGCACCCCGTCTTTCTCTATGACCTGGGCGGCGCGGGCGACGTGGTGCTCACTGAGCTGCGTCCCTCGTCGGGCGGCCTGAGCTTCGGCGCCGCGGACGAGGGCGTCTATGTGGTGCTCGATGCTTCGCGCAAGGCAGTCGCCGAAGTTGCGAAGGCCCGCGGCGACTCGCGACGGATCTCGCTTTCACCCGGCCGCTACATGGTGAAAAAGCGTCTCGCCGGGTCCCTGCTGGTTGGCGACGTGGAGGTGGCTGGCTTCTGGACCGAGGTCTCGGATGCCGGCCTGACGCCCCGGCCGCTCTCCGAAGATCCGCAGAAGGGCGCCTCCGGTCCGCGCTGGAGCCTGCTGGGCAGCTTCGGTTACCAGCGGTTCTTCGACCAGGGCGCGCGCAATGGGCTCTTTCCACCGGCATACCTGGGCGGTGTCGAACTTTCCTCGCGCGATGACCTGGGCCACGGGCTCGCCTGGGGCCTGGACGTCGCCGTCGGGGGCGGCTCGTCCACGGTGCAGTTGCAGGGACTCGACCCCATCCCCGAGCGCTTCCTCGAATTGGGCTCGGGCGTCTCGCTTTGGCACGACGTGTCTTTGAGCGATGCCGTTACCGCCTCGCTCGGTGCGCGGCTTGCGTTCTTGTATCTCGCGCGCAATTTTCCCGGCCATTCCGAGCTGCCGAATCAAAGCTTCTTCACCATGACGCCCGGAATCGAAGCGTTGCTGTCTTATCAATGGAACGCCCGCTTCGCGGTGACGGCGCGCGGCAGGGTCAACTACCTTTTCTACAATGTCGACAAGAACCAGTCGCTGGGCTACGCGGAGCTGGCAATCGGAGTGGACTATGCGTTTCCGGGTTATTGACGCGCTCGCGCTGCTGCTGTTTGCGGCGGGCTGCGGCGGCACGCTCTCCAATGACGATATCGCTTTCATCGAGGCGGTCCCCCGGAAAGATTCGCTGCACGTCAATGTGCCGGCCCGGAGCGCGCAGGCGCTGGGCGGGCTGGGACAAGCCGATGTCTTTATCGCGGCGCAGGACATCGCCACCAGCGTCAACAATGGCCTCGACGGGATATTGGGAATGCTCGACCTCATTCGCGGCGCAAGCCCGGCCACGCGCTCGGCCTTCGAGCGCAGCTGGGGGCCCTGGGCGGACAAGGATCATCCGGGGGTCGAAATCCAGGTGTTGATGGCGCGCGAGCTGGACGCGGCCGGCAATCCCTATCGATTCAGGTATTCATTGAATGCGCGGCGCGCGCCGGGCGGATATCTGCCCATCATCGATGGCACCTTCTATGGCGCGCAGGCGCGGAACGGCAGCGGCACGCTGAATATCGAGTTCGACAACTCGAATGCCCTGGGCATCAACAAGCCGGGTGATCCGCTCAAGCCAATGGATATCCAATATGACCTCTCCGGCAATCCCCGCACGCTCGATCTCAATCTGGGCCGCAACGCCAATGGCGGCTTTGGATTGAGCAGCTTCGATTACGGATATGCCATCTATGCCGACGGGCACGGCCTGTTCGACTATGCTTTTCCCGACGGCAAGGGGAATCTCTTTACCGTGCAGACCAGGTTCACCGCGGCCGCCGCGGGCAAGGCCGTGATCGACCTGGTCCGCCCGCCTTTCTTCGAGGACCAGATCACCGAGTGCTGGGACAATACGCTCTCGCTCACGTTCATCAGCGACCCGTTCAGTGTTGTCTCGCAGTGCAGCGGCCTCGCCGCGCCGTGCTTGCTGGGCAGCGCCACCGCCTGCCCGAACCTGCCTTGATTCGATCCAAACTCATTCGCTTGACAGCGACCGCGGGCTCCCGCCTCAGTGGGCCACGGAAGCCGTCTCTTCTTCTTCTTCGAGGCGCGGGACCGACAGCAGCATCTTGAGCTCGTGCAGGTCCAGCGGCTTCGCCAGCACGCCGCGCACCAGCTGCCGGCGCACGTCGGAGGAACTGATCTCGTTGGCCCAGCCGGTGAGCATGTACACCGGCGTCTTGGGCGCCATTTGCTGAATCTCCTGCGCCACCTGCCAACCGCTCATCTCGGGCATCCCGACGTCGCACAGCACCAGGTCGAACGATTCGCCCCGGCGCAGGCGCGCCAGGGCGAGCGGCCCGCTCTGTGATGTGGCGACCTCCTGTCCTTCCATTTCCAGCACCTCGCGAAGGACCTCGAGATTGTCCGCTTCGTCGTCCACCAGCAGCACGCGGTGCGGCAGCGGTGGAGGTGGAGGTGCTCCTCGCGAGGGCTGTTTCGCCCGCGCCGCCGGCTGGGCGTGCGGGAAGCTCAATGTAAAGATGGTGCCCGCTTGGACTCCGTTCCCGCATTCATTCCCGGCACAGATCGATCCGCCGAGCCGGGCCATGACGCCATAAGCAGTGGAAAGACCCAGGTCCCGGCGCCCGCCCGCAAACGGATCGAAGAGCCGCGCGAGTTCGTGATCGTGCAGGCCACCGCCCTCGTCCTGCAACGACACGACGACTTGCCGGCCTTCATCGCGCGCCCTAACGTGAATGGCACCGCCATTCGGCATCTCGCTGCGCGCGCGGGCGAGCAGGCTCATGAAGACGTGCGACAGCTCGGCCGCCGAGCCGCGAACGAGCGGCAGCGGTGGTACCCGGGCTTCGATTCGGACGCCCATCGCGTCGGCCTCTGTGCGCGCCATCTCGATGACGCCGGTCAGTACGGCAGAGAGATCGACCGCTTCGGTAGGCCGGTCCTGCCGGCGCCGCGCGAGATCCTGCAGTCGCGCGACGATGCCGGCGGCGTCGCCCACCATCTTGCCGAGCGATTCGAGTGTGCGGCCCCACTTTCCGCCCAGCGCGGAGTCGGCACGCAGGGTCGCGACCCGCAGCGTCATGATGTTGAGGACGTGGTTCAAGTCGTGCGCCACGCTGGAAGCCAGCACTCCCATGGCCTGCATGCGCTCTCCGTGCAGGAGGCCTTCGCGCTCGCGCTGCTGCGAAGTCACGCGGCGCAGCTCGGCGGTGACGTCGTGCACTACCACAATCACGCCCTGTTGCCGGTCAGCAGCCATGGTTTCGAAGCGCAGCTCAAGCACGCACCCGGTTCGCTCGAAGCGGGAAGCCACTGAACTGGTGCGTGGCACAGCTGCTTCCGTGACGACCAGCTCCTGCAAGTCCGCGTGCGCGGTGCCCGCGCGAGGACCAGAGAGCCAGCGCCAGGTTCCGACACCCTCGGCAAATCGGTGGAAGCGAGCGTTGGTTGATTCGATCTTGCCCAGCTGTACTACCGCCAATCCCGTGCTGGCGCTTCCCAGGGCCCAGTCGGCAAATCGTGCGGTGTTGGTCAGGTCCACGTTTAATTTCTCCCCCGCGCGCGTCCCGGGCAATCCGATTAAAAGCGCGTCCGTATCAATGTGCGGAGCCGGACTAAGTAATGGAAGGGACTCGACCAATTTTCCCATAGCATGCAGGCGGTGCGTCACCTGCACGGCGATACAGCGGTGCTTACCTGCCCAGATCGCGAAGGACTCGCTCGGCTGCGTTATGGCCCGCTGCCCCGATTACCGAGCCGGCGGGATGACAGCCAGCGCTCGCCGAGTAGAGCCCCTGGACAGGCGTGGCATAAGGAAGGCGGTCGTCGAATCCAAATGAGTTGTCGACGTGGTGGATATGTCCGCGGGTAATACCAAAATGTTGTTCAATCTTTGCGGGAGTGAGCGGGAAGGTATCGGCCACCAGATCGCTCGTGCCAGGCGCGAACCGGTCGCAAATCGAGAGCAGGTGCTTCACATAGCGATCCTCTTCCGCGTCCCAGGTGGTGCCCTCGAGTTCATAGGGAACCCACTGGACGAAGAGGGCTGAGTTGTGGTGACCCGCGGCGTCCTTCATCGATGGATCGACCGTGGTGTGCACGTACCACTCGATGGTCGGAAACTGCGGAAGCCGCTTCGCCTTGACGTCGGCGAAGGCCTGCCGCATGGCGCCCATCACCTCGCCCTCGTCAGGGAGGAGGTGCATGGTGGACCCGAACTGGCCCTTGTCTTCCGGCAGGCAGGTGAACTTCGGCAAGCCTTTCAGCGCCAGGTTGACCTTGAAGGTGGTGCCATCTTTTCGATAATTGTCGATGCGCGAATTGTACTCTTTCGGTAGTAAATCCTTACCGATCAGCTGCTGCATCCGGAAGGGGTCGGCGTTGACCACCACGCAGCTTGCCTGCAGCTCGGTGCCGTCCTGGCAGGCCACGCCCCGGACAGCCCCGCCATCCACCAGGATACGCTCGACCGGGCTCGAGACGTCGATGCGCGCGCCAGCCTCGCGGGCCTTCCGCGCCAGGGTCTGCGTGACCGTGCCCATGCCGCCCTTGACGATCATCCAGGTGCCGTCCGAGCCCGGCAACCGGCACATGTTGTGGACCAGAAAGTTCATCCCCGTGCCCGCGGTGTCCCAGTCGCCAGTCAGGCCCGAGAACCCGTCGGTGACGGCGTACATCGCTTTGAGCAGGTCGCTCTGGAAGCCGAAGCGCTCCAGGTACTCGCCCACCGGCCGCCGGCACAGATCGACAAAAGCGCGGCGCAGGGCGGGGCGCAGATACTTCTCCGCGGTGTTCTCGATGCTGAGCGGCTCTTCCAGCCAGGTGGGCGCCACGTCGTCGCGAATTTTGCCGATCTCTTCCTGCAGCGCTTCATTGGCGCGCCAATCCTTCTCCGAGAAAAAGCGCGTGAACTGGTCGCGCAGGGCAACCTTGTCGGAGCCGAAGAGCAGGTAACGATCGCCAGTGGTCGGAAGGAAATAGTGCGGGTCGCGGCGCAAGAGGGGCAGCTCGAGTTGCAGCTTGGTCGCCAGCTCCGGCGGCATCAAGCCCAGCAGATAAGCGCCGGTCGAGGTGGCAAGTTCGGGGACATTCTTGAAGGGACGCTCCGTGCGCGCGGCGCCGCCCACCACGTCAGCGCGCTCGACCACATGGACCTTGAGCCCGCTGCGCGCGAGCAAGAGCGCCGCGACCAGCCCGTTGTGCCCGGCGCCCACCACGACCACGTCCGCTCGATGCTTCAAGTTGACCTCTAAGCTTGCAAACTTGCGACTTGCGAGCGCGCGAAGATACTCGATGGCGCGCTAGAGTGGCACCGTGCTCGCCATCGAAGTGCGGTCCCTCGGCAAGTCGTTCGGCAAGCGTCGCGCATGCTGGGACTTGTCTTTTGAGATCGCGCGCGGCGAGGTCTTCGGTTTGCTGGGACCCAATGGCGCCGGCAAGACCACGACGCTGCGGATGCTGGCGGGGCTCTACGCGCCCGACCAGGGCAGCGGCACGGTGGCGGGGCTCGATCTGGTCACCGGCGGCGCGGCGCTGCGGCGGAAGGTCGGCCTCTTGACCGAGAGCCCGGGTTTTTACGGGCGACTGGGCGCGCGCGAGAACCTGCTTTTCTTCGCCGGGCTCTACGGAGTCTCGAAGAGGGACGCACTGCTGCGCGCGGCGCGTCTGCTCGAACGCTTCGCGCTGGCGAGCCACGCGGACCGTCCCTTCGCCGAGCTGTCGCGTGGGATGAAACAGAAGCTCGCCATCGCTCGCGCGCTCATCCACGAGCCGGAGGTGATCCTCCTCGACGAGCCCACCGTCGGGCTCGATCCCGAGGCCACCCGCGAGGTGCGCACGCTGATCGAAGAGCTCGCGCGCGAGCAGCGCACGCTGGTGCTCTGCACCCATCACCTGGCCGAGGTCGAGCGGCTCTGCTCGCGGGCCGCCTTCGTCGCGGGACGGCTCATCGGCGTGCACAAGATCGAGCACGCGCAGCAGGGCCGGGTTCGCATCGAGCTCGCGGCGGCGCATGCGGCGGCGGCCCTGCGCGCGGCCGAACTGGGCCCTTTGCGCCTGGCCGAGCAGGGAAAAGTGCTGTTGCTGACGCCCCGCTGCGAGATCCCCGAGGCAGTCGCGGCGCTGGTCGCGGTGGGCGCGCGCATCGTCGCCGTCTCGCCCGACCGCGATCCGCTGGAGGACGCTTATCTGCAATTGCTGGCGGAAGCGCGCGCGCTGGGCCTCGCTGGCGACGAGCCGGGAGCCGTATTGTGAAGGGCGCGCTGCTCATCGTCCGCAAGGAATTGCTCGAGCTGCGCCGCTCCCCTGTGCTGCTGCTCAGCATGACCTCGCTGCCGGCCACGGTGGTAGTGGTGCCGGTCCTGCTGCTGGCGTGGCTGGTCCGCGCCGCGCCCACGCAGGCGCTCGACTGGCTGCAGGATCTTTACAAAGTCCCGGCGAGCTCGCCTACTGCTGCGCTGGTGGCGGTGCTTGCCAAGAACTGGCTGCCGATGTTCCTGGTGCTGCCCATCTTCCTGCCCATCCTGCTGGCGGCGCAGTCGATCGGGGGCGAGCGCGAGCGGCGTACGCTGGAGCCGCTCCTCGCCACGCCGGTCTCGACGCTGGAGATCATCATCGGCAAGAGCGTGGCTGCGCTGGTACCCGCCCTCGCGATTACCTGGATTGCGTCGGCGCTCTTCTGCGCCGGAGTGGACGCGGCGGTGTGGACGCGTCTGCACGCCTTTCCGCTGCCGGATGGCCCGTGGCTCTTTGCCACGCTGGTGTTGTCCCCTTTGCTCTCCCTGTTCGGCAACGCGCTCGCGGTGGTGGTGTCGGCGCGCATCGTCGATCCGAGGGCGGCGCAGAATGTGGCCGCGACCACGGTGGTCCCGCTGCTCGGCCTGCTGGTCATTCAGCTCGCGGGGGGCATTTCGCTTGGGCCTGGCTTCTATCTCGGCTTCGCCCTGGGTGCGCTCGTCGCTGACGTCGCGCTCATCGCGCTCGCGGTCCGCCTGTTCGATCGGGAAAAACTTTTGACCCGCTGGCGCTAGTCGAGGACTTCGTCTTGACACGGCTCTCGTACCGTGGCTTTGACGCCCTTACATATGCAACCTATGGAACTGGCCGTCCGCAACAAGCTTGTCCTCTCGCCCGCCTGGCTGGTCTTCGCCGCGCTGGTCCTGGCAATTCCTGTTTCGGCGCTGCTCTTTACCCGCGCCGCCGCGCCCACGCTGCCGGTCCTGGCCGAGCTGCCCTCGTTCAAGCTCACCGACGAGCACGGCCGCGCCTTCGGTCGCGACGACCTGGTGGGGCGCGTCTGGATCGCGGACTTCGTCTTCACCAGCTGCGCCGACGCCTGTCCGCGGCTGACGCAAAAGCTCAAGCGCCTGCAGGACCGGCTGGTGCCGCTGGAGCAGGGCGGCAACATCGGGCTGCTCTCCATCTCGGTGGACCCCGAGCGCGACGACCCGAAGAAGCTGCTGGAATACGCGCAGACCTTCGGCGCGCGCGATGGGCTCTGGCATTTCCTCACCGGCCCGGAGGTCGAGGTCGAGCGCACCGTCGTCAAGGGCTTCCACATAGCGATGGCGAAGATGCCGGTGCCGAAGGGCGCGACCGACGCCGATACCCACGGCGAAGCTTTCGAGATCATGCACGGCGAAAAGCTGGTGCTGGTGGATCGCAACGGCTGGATCCGTGGCTACTACGACGCCGACGATCAGGACAAGCTCTTGCGCGACGCGCGCTCGCTCACCGGCAGCGGTCGCGGATGACGCTCGGCGAGGTCTTGCCGTCGGTCAACGCATTCTTCAATGCGTTGAGCGCGTGCGCCCTCTTCATCGGTTACTGGGCCATCAGGAACCGGCGGTTGGCGCTGCACTGGAAATGCATGTCGGTCGCATTCGCGTCGTCCACGATCTTCCTGGTGGGCTACATCACGCGTTTCGCGCTGACGGGCGTGCACCGCTTCCCGCTGGAGGGGCCGATCAAGACTTTTTATTACTTCCTGCTCGGCACGCACACGGTGATGGCGGTGGTCGCGCTCCCGCTCGTTTTGCGGACGATGTGGCTTTCGGCAGTGCGGCGCTCATTCGCGGCGCACAAACGCGTGGCCGTGTGGACCTTCCCAGTCTGGGCTTACGTCTCGGTCACTGGAGTCCTGGTGTACGTCATGCTCTACCGATTGCCGGGATGGATGGCGGCCTGACAGAGGGTTTGGGCGGCATGGTCAAAAAGTCGCATTGCCTGCGGCATCGGTCGTGCTAGGCATTCAACATGGGCTTCCGGATCATCGAGACGTGCATCGGCTGCACCGCTTGCGTGAAGCGCTGCCCGACGGACGCCATCACCGGCGACCGCAAGGGCTTGCACATCATCTTCAGCGAACTGTGCATCGACTGCGGCGCCTGCGGGCCCGTCTGCCCGGTGGATGCCATTCTCGACCAGTACGGCAATGTGCAGCGCATGTTGAAAAAGAATGAGCGGCCCATCGCCTTCGTCTACGAGCAGGCGTGCACCGGCTGTGAGAAGTGCGTCGAGCGCTGCCCGTTCGAGGCGCTTGAAATGGTGAAGGTCAGCGACCCGAGCAGCTTCCTCGGCATCGTGCAGGTGATTGAAAAGAATTGCACCGGCTGCCGCGAGTGCGAGAAGGCGTGTCCCTACGACGCTATCTTCATCTATCGCAAAGACACCGTGCCGGAGTGGCTGAAGAATTCCCGGGTCGAAAAGGCCGCGTGACCAGCTACTCCGCTTCGGGCTCTTCCTCGGCGTCGTCGTCGTCCTCTTCTTCAGCGCCTTCTTCTGGAATCGGGGCGTCAGCCTCATCGGCCTCCTTGGGGGCTGCGGCGGCGGCTGCTGCGCGCTGCTTGGCGGCCGAGAGCGGCTTGACGACTGGCATGTCGCGCTGGTCGGCGCCGCACTTCGGGCAGGACGGCACCGGCTTCTTCAAGTCGTAGAACTTCGTCCCGCACTTGAAGCAGTTGTACTTGGTGCCCAGATCACGCGCCATTCGCTGCACCCCTGACAAAAAAGAGCCTGCTGCCGAAACCCGCGGCGGAATAGACCAGCGCCTGATTGAAGTCAACCACGGCCGATCCTGCCCGGTCGGAACTTGAGCCGCCCGCAGTCAGAAGAGTTTGGTAGATAGCTCGGGCTCAGCGCGGAGAATGTCATCATGCCCCTCAATGTCGTCCTGATCCCACAGCGGCAAAGCGTCGATGGAATCGCTCTTTCGTGGAGCCCGACGGAGGGCGTCGCTTCCTACCAGATCTTCGTCGCAACCCGGAAGCTGACACCCGAAGAGCTGGAAGCGGCACAGCTGCTCGCCGGGACCGAAGAATGTTTCTTCGCCAAAGTGGGCGGAGAAGTCCATTCGGTGGTCGATGACATCACCGCGCAGGGAGAGATGCGCTTCTACGGCGTCGCCATGGTCTTCGACGGCGGCACTGTCAAGGGAGCACGGTTCAAGGCCACGCCGGATGGCGCGTCGGAAGAGTCGTTCCAGCTCTCGATCGTGCGCAACCGCGCGAGCAAGACGGGCACCTTCCGCATTGCCGCGCCGCCAAGGTCGAGCGCGCCCGCCATCGCGCCGCCGTTGGCTAATATCGAATCCAGCGCATCAGCTGCGCCGCCACCGCCGCCCGCTTCGATCCCTCTCGACGAGACCCTCGACGCGCGCATGCAGGGTGCTACCCAGACCTGGGACGGATTGCGCGTTTACTGGGAGCGCGACCCGGGGGCCTCCGCCTACGAGATCATCGCCAGCGACCACCAGATCTTCGGCGACGAGCTTGCAGACGCGCTCGGCGGCCGGGCTGATTTCACCACGGCGGTGGCAGTCGCGCCCACGGTCACCGCGGTCATCGACAACGTCACCGCGCGGGAGTCGCGCGGCTGGTACCTGGTGCTCGCCCGCGACCGCGACGGCAAACGGTCAGCACATCCGTTCAAGGTGGGCGACGCTGCGGACAGCGGCAGGATGGTTGCACCATTCCTGAATCCAAACCGCACCGGCGAGCTGCGCGGCGAGGTCGAAGATCTGGTCGCCCAGGCACAGGAGCAGTGGGATCGCTTCCGCAGTGAGCAGGACGGCGGAGCGCGGCGTGAGGCGAAGCGGCTGGTCGGCGACGCGATGCTCATCTGGCCGAATTATCCCGCCGCGAAGCAGCTCGAAGCGCAGATGGCCGGGTAGTCCTTTGCGCGTCGACCTGCCGACGGCGCTGCCGTTGATCTGTCCAGCCTGCCGGCGGCACTCGGACCGCGGGCTCGACTTGTCGTCGCTCGAGCTGCTGCCCGGCGGCTACCTCTCCGGCGATGAAGCGCTGGAGGGCACGCTGCGCTGCCTCGGCTGCGGGCGGCTGTATCCGATCATCGACGGCGTGCCGGTGCTGCTGCGCGACCTGGCGCAGATCGAGGCGTTCGGCCTGGTCTCGCTCGAGCCCGAGGCGCTGGCGCTGTTTGCGGGAGCGGGTCCCGACGGCTCGATGCTGGCGCACGGCGCGGAGCAGCTTTCGACCTATCTTGACTCCAGCTGGGGCGACCTGGCTGACCCGAAGTTGCCTTGCGGCTTCGCTGCGCTGGCGGCGCGACTTGCTGCACCGGAGCGCGCGGCGACGGCCCTTGAACTTGGCTGCGGCGTAGGGCGGGGCCTCCTGTCTCTGCGCGCGGACCTCGTCGTCGGCGTGGACCAGAGTCTCGCCGCGCTGCGGGTGGCCCGGCGGATCCTGCGCGGCGAGCCAGTGCGCTACGCCCGGCGCGGCTCGGGCCGGAAGTATTCGGGGGCGATCATTACCGCGCCCGCCGCGCCGCACGTGCAGCTCATCTGCGCCGACGCGCTCAACCCACCGTTCGCGCCCGCAACCTTCGAGCGGGTGGCGGCGATGAACCTGCTCGACAACGTCCGCTCGCCGCGCGCGCTGCTCCACCACCTGCACCAGCTGGCGGCGCCGGATGGTGAGCTGCTGCTCGCGACTCCCTACGCCTGGCGCGACGGCATCGTCGAGGAGGGCGAGCGCCTGGACGGCCCGGACGCGTTGCGCGCCGAACTCGCACAGCTGGGATGGACTGAACTCGCCGAGGAGCAACGCGTTCCCTGGACCCTGCGCCGGGACGGGCGGTCGTCGACGGGTTACGACGTGCACTTCGTACGCGCGCGCCGCGGCCCGGGCGGAACTCACTCGCAGCCGTGACGATTTCCAAGGCTGCCGCAGACGAAAATCTAGTGCCTGGGGTCGGGCTCGAAATCCTCGATCTCTTCGACGTCCGCGTCGGAGACCTCGTAGTTGTCCTCCTCGACCGGGTGCAGAGGCGGGGCGGCGGCAGCCTTCCCCGGCTCATCGCGCGATGCGTCCGGGCCCCGCGCGACCAGCGCCCAGTTAGGGTCTGTGACGTTGCCGCCGACCTCGCCCTCGGTGGCCAGGGTCCGCGCGGGCGCAGTTTGAACCGAGGTCTCTTTCCCGACCGCCGCCGGCAACTGCGCCGCTGCTGCCGCCACCTGGTCCGGCGAGGTCTGGCCGCTCCCTGCAAGGTCGCCGAAGTAAGTGGCCTCCGCGGATCGGGCACTCGTCGCGCCCGCATCGCGTGCCTCGCCTGGCCCCGCGGCGTTGTTCGTTGATGCGTCGCTTGCGTGCGGAGGCCTGGGTTCGCATGTCGCTTCGGCCCGGTCCCTAACCGCCTCTTTTCCCGGCTCGGGCTTTGCGGCGCCCTGGGACGCCGAAATTGAACCGTCGCGCTCGTCAGCGATAGCGGCTCGCTCCGAGGCGGATTGGCTCTGCGGCGCAGTCATCCCAGCCGAGAGCGTGCTGATAAATTCCGGCGCGTCCGCAGCCATTGAGGCCCGAGAGGAGCCGGCCGGATCGGCAGACTTGCCGGTCTCCACGGTGCTGGCCGGGCGCGCGAGCTCGCCGTGGGAGAAGCTCGCGAGGCCGGACGGCGGCGCGGACTCTGCCTCTGGTGCGGGAGTCGAAATCAGCGCCGGTGCCGCCGGTGCCATCATCGGAGCCGTCGGGGCCATCGTTGCTGTCGGTTCGCTTGGTGCGGTCGGGGCCGTCGGGGCACTGTGCGGTGCCGCCGTGACGTCGCTCTCGCCAGCGCCCGAGGTCGCAAGCACCTCCACTTCTTCGTCCGCCGTCTCCGCCACGCTGGCCAGCACCCGGGCGCGCACCAGCACCGAGCCGTCGTTGCGGCGCAGCCCGGGCGAAGCCACCGCCACGACCGACGATCCGCCGCTACCGCCTGTCACGAACTGCGCCAGATCCGGCTGCACGCTGCCGCCGACCTCAGGCTCGATCAACGCCCATCCGCACAGCGCCGCGGCCCGGCGCAGCCAGCCCGCGCGCTCCGCCGCGTCCGGCCCTCTCGCCGCGCGCACCAGCGCTTCTGCCTGGAGCTGCAGAGGGGTAGCCGGGTCGGGCGTGTCCACCCGCGCCGGGCCGTCTTCCAAGCGCGAAACCAGCTGCGCGGCAATGCCGAGATCGGCGGCCTGGTAAAGGTCGATCTCCTCCGCTACACGCGCGAGACCCGCCATCCGCGCGGCCGCCGCCGCCGCCGTCAGCTGCATGCGCTGGGCCGTTCCGTCGTGCGGCGCACCCAGCAGCGTCTCCGCCTCCGCCGCCAGCGCCGCTGCCTTGTCGCAAATACGAGCGGCTCGCTCCGCGTGCTGCAGCTGCTCCGTCACGCGCGCGCGCAGGTCACTCCGCAGGCCCTCGGCGAAAGCCTCGACAGCCGTCGTCCGCCGGGGAGCGCCCGGCGTTCGCGAAAGCTCCATGGTTGCCGGCGCGCCAGCGTGAGCCTCGATCATGGGTCCGGCCAGATCGGTGCGCGATTGCAGCATGCCGAGGCGCTCCTCGAGCTGCGACAGACGGTCGTCGGAGTTGTTCGCCGCCATGCGCGCAAAGCCGCTCTCCAACTCGGCCAGCCGCTTCTCGACCCCGGCCAGGCGGTCCGCGAGCGAGCCCTCCAAGGCTTTGGGGCGTGCGAGTGGTGGCGGCTCAGAAATCGGCGTGGGCCTGGCCTTGGGCGCGCGCTCCGGCAGCTGCTCCAGCACCTCGATCTTCCCCCGTCCGTTGGAGCTGACCAGCAGAGTCGCGCCGTCCTGCCTGCGCTCGCGGACCGTGCGGATGAATGCGCGCGTCGCCTCCTGGACCCGCGCTGCGTCCTGCGGTGTCCCGCGCAATGCGACGCGCACGATGTCGGCCATCAGCTGGTCGGCCCGATACGCGGTCGAGAGCTTGAGCGCATCGCGCTGCGCCTTGATTTTGACCTTGCGCGGCAGGCCGCTCGAGGCAAGCAGCGCAGCCCCGTCGAACTCCCTGGGCAGCTCGGCCTCGATCTCGAGGGGCACTTCGACCATGCGCGCATCCGGGCGCGCGACGAGCTTTACGCTGAACACGAGTCGATTGTAGCACTGCGTGATTTGTCCTGCCGGTCGTGCTACCTCTGCGCGCCTTCTCCGAGGGAGCCTCCGCCACGATGTCTGCGCCCGCGCTCGAGCCGAAGCAGCCGTTGAACCCCGCCCTGGTCGATCGCGCGCCGCTGGTCGCCGCCGCTGGCGAGGATCCTCCTCACCAGCCGTTCATCCCGGCCGACGTCGATATCCCGGAGCTGACCGTGGTGCCGCTCATCGTCGGCGCCTTGCTCGGTATCCTCTTTGGTGCCTCGAGCATGTACCTCGTGCTCAAGGTGGGCCTGACCGTCAGCGCCTCCATTCCGGTAGCGGTGCTTTCGATCACGATCTTCCGCGGCTTCAGCAAGGTCTTCCGGGTGCGTCGCGCGACCATCCTGGAGAACAACATCACGCAGACCACCGGCAGCGCGGGCGAGAGTATCGCCTTCGGCGTCGGCGTGACCATGCCGGCCCTGCTCATCCTCGGCTACAACCTCGAGATCGGGCAGGTCATCCTGGTCTCCGTGCTGGGCGGCATCCTTGGAATCCTGATGATGATTCCGCTGCGGCGGGCGCTCATCGTCAAGGAGGCAAAGACCCTCATCTATCCCGAAGGGACCGCTTGCGCAGAGGTGCTCATCTCGGGCGAGAAGGGCGGCACCACCGCCAAGACCGTCTTTGCCGGCCTGGGCGTCGGCGGGGCATTCGCGCTCGCTTATAAAGGGTTCGGATTCTTCAAGGACATTCCGGAGCGTATCTTTGGCAAGTGGTACGACGGCGGAAATCTGTCGTTGGAAGTCGGCCCCGAGTTGCTCGGCGTGGGCTATATCATCGGCACCCGGATCGCGTTGATCATGGGCGCAGGCGGTATCCTCAGCGCCCTGGTCTTGATGCCGGCCATCAAGCTCTTTGGCGGCACCAGCAGCTTGCCCATCTATCCGGGCACCGAACTGATCCGCGATATGTCCCCGGACGCTATCTGGCACCAATACATTCTCTATATCGGCGCGGGCGCGGTGGCCGCGGGCGGCATCATCTCCCTGTTCAAGTCATTGCCCACCATCATCGGCGGCGCGATGCGGGGCATGAAGAGCCTGCGCAGCGCCACCGGCGCATCAGGCCCATTGCGCACCGACAAGGATATCCCGCTCTGGGTGGTGGGCGTCGGCTCGGTGCTGCTGGTCATCACCTGCGCGCTGGTGCCGTCCTTCAAGATCAACGTGCTCGGGGCCGTGCTGATTCTCGTCCTCGGCTTCCTCTTCGTCACCGTCAGCTCGCGGCTCACCGGGGAGGTAGGCTCGTCGTCCAATCCCATCTCGGGAATGACGGTCGCGACGCTTCTCATCACCTCGCTGATCTTCCTCGCGCTCGGCTGGGTCTCGGCTCCCTATAAAGTCGCCGCGCTCTCGATTGCAGCCATCGTCTGTATCGCCATCTCCAATGGCGGAACCACATCGCAGGATCTGAAGACCGGCTATCTCATCGGCGCTACGCCTTCGCGGCAGCAGATCGCCATCCTGGTCGGATCGCTCTCGTCCGCGCTGGTGCTGGGTTTCGTCATCCTGAAGCTCAATGACGCCGGAACCATCTTTGCTTCGCGCAGCTTTCCGCAGACGCAGTTCACCCAGAGCGATTACACCGGCGCCCGCGAGCACCTGCGCGGCCCCGACAAGGATCGCGATTCCGGCGAATACAACGTCATCTGGCTGAAAGACCCTCGCGGCAGTATCCCCGCCGGCAAATATCTGGTCGATGACGGCGGACATATCAAGTACCTGGAAGACCCGGGTATCAACGGCAAGCTCGACCACCGCGACAATGGCGAGAAGGTGACCTCCAAGTTCTCGGCGCCCAAGCCGGTGCTGATGTCCTTCATCATTGAAGGCATCATGACGCAGAAGCTCCCCTGGGGCCTGGTGCTGCTCGGGGTCTTCATCTCGATCGTGCTCGAGCTTTGTGGAATGTCGTCGTTGGCTTTCGCCGTGGGGGTCTATCTGCCACTCAGCACCTCGACGCCCATCATGGTGGGTGGCATGGTCCGCTACCTCACCGAGAAGACCTCTCGCAAGAAGGTAAGCAATGCCGAGGCTGAGAGCGGACCCGGCGTGCTCTTCTCTTCCGGATTGATCGCCGGCGCTTCGGTGGTTGGAACGCTGGTCGCCTTTCTTCAATTGTCCGAGCCGACGCGTAACTTCCTGCGGGTCGCCAACATGACCGAGCGGATTCCAGACTTTGCGAACAGTGACCTGGTCTCGCTGCTGCTCTTTCTCGGACTCGGCGTGATCCTCTATTTGGTCGCCAACGAATACCTGCTCAAGAGCGAGCCTGAACATGATCACGGTTCGTCTGGCTGAGACCGCTGCCGAGATTGCGACTTGTCTGCGCCTGCGCTGGACGGTCTTCGTGGAAGAGCAGGGCGTGCGGCCCTCGGACGAAATCGACGCGTACGATGGGAGCCTGCGGAGCGACGCGGTGCATGTGCTGGCGCTTCTCAATGGCATTCCGGCCGGCGCGGCGCGGATGATTCTAATTGAGCAGGACGGCGAGCCCGGCGTCGCCAAGCTGCAGCGAATGGCTGTGGTGGCCGAGGCGCGCCAACGGGGCCTCGGCCGCGCGCTCTTGACCTTCCTGGAGGGGGAGGCGCGGCGGCGCGGAGCGCGCGCTCTCACGCTGGGAGCGCAGACGCACGCTCGCGGTTTCTACGAGAAGCAGGGATACCAGGCGCACGGTGGCGAATTCGACGACGCCGGGATCCCGCACCTCCGCATGGACAAGCTTGCCTGAGGAAGGCAATCGCGTCGCGCTCGTTTAGCTTGACAGGGCAACTGGCCACGAGAAAGGTAACAACATGTTGAAGAAAGCAATACTGACAGTGGCAATGGGGCTGTCGCTCGTAACCTGCAAGGCGTTTGCCGGTGCGAGCGACGATAAGTTCGGTAGCCTGACCGTCGACCAGGTCTCGGACCTGATCGCGGCAAAAGGCGCCGACATCTTCGACAACAATGACCGCGACGACTGGGCCAGGGAACACGTACCGGGCGCAAAGTGGGTCAAGTTCAATGGGGTCACCGCGAAGGATCTGCCGCAGGACAAAAGCCGGCAGCTGGTCTTCTATTGCGCCAACACCCATTGACACGCCTGCCATGAGGCCGCCCGTGAGGCGGTCAAGCTGGGCTATGGCAAGGTCTTCATCATGCCGGAGGGAATCGCCGGCTGGAAGAAGGCAAAGAAACCGGTCGAAAAGGGCAGCTGACGAACCCGGGGTCATCAACCGTTTGGTCAAGCCGGTTGGTCAAGTCCCTACGGAGTAGCAAAGGCGCGGTCGGTGCGGTTGACCGCGTTTTTTACTTTCAGGCCCCGGCGGTTGAGAAGATCGACCGTGATCTTGTGTGCGCCGCCGCGGGCCCGCTTCAGCAGCAGGGGCTTCCACTCAGTGGTGAGCGGGAGCTCGCGGCGGTCCAGGACCACGCGCACCTTGTCGCCGCGGCGCAAAAGCCTTGCTCCCGACAAATAGAAGTCAAGCACCGGAGCGCGCTGCGGCTCGGCCTGCACCGCAGAATCAGCTTCATGCTCAATCGGCTCAATCGATAGATCCTGCGCGTCCTTTCCGGCCTCGCCGATGGGGAGCACATAGGTCAGAATTGGCTTTTTCGGGTCGGGCCAGGCCACGAACTCGGCGGCTCTACCGGCCTTGCCCTCCAGCCGCGGGCCCAGCCAGAAACGCGCGAGCGCAAAGGCGTGCGGCGCCTTGACCACCTCGTGCCAGGGGCGGCAGAGCACCACGCGCAGCGCGTGCGGACCTTTGCGCAGGCCACTCAAAACCAGCGGCGCTGCGAGATCGATTTCAAGTGCGGGCTCGTTATCCACGATTAGATGCGCGTGCGGCACCGGCCCTCCGGGAGCGAGGGGGCCGAGCGCGTAACCATCGATCCGCAGCTGCACTTTCAATTCGGTGCCTTCGAGCAGCGCCAGATCAGCAGGCGCAACGATGGCCACGACCACCTTGCTGAAGGCCTTGGCGTCGCCTTTCAGACGCAAGTCGTCCTCGGGCCGCTCCGTCTTGGGGTACTGCACATGACGCGTGCGCCGCCGGGCTTCGGCGGGAGCGGCGAGCAGCAAGAAGGCGAGCAGGATCCGTTTCAAAGCGCGTGGTCTATACCATCGTGAGGTAGCTTTATTTGCTCGCCAGGCGAGACCAGGTGCGCGCCGGGCAGCAGGGCGCCGCCCGCCGTGATGGGTCATTTGTCGTCGTTATCATCTGATCTTTCCCGCGTCGTGCCGGGCTTTGCGGGCGCGCGCGCGGGCGAGGCGGCCGCTGCGGCGCTCGAGCGCGTCGGCATTGCGTCGGCGGTCCTCGTCAGTCTCGAGCACCAGCGGAGGGACCTGGACGGCGAGGCCGTGCTCGTCCTGCGCGACGAAGGTCAGGTACGCGGTGCAGGCGTGGACGCGCTCGCCGCTGAGCGGATTCTCGCTCTCGACGCGGACGCCGGCCTCCATTGAAGTCTTGAAGGCCGCGTTCACCTGCGCGCGCAACTCGACGATCATTCCCACCTTGATTGGCTTGACGAAGTGCAGGTCGTCCATTGAAGCCGTCACCACGCGCGAGCGGCAGTGGCGCTGGCAGGCGATCGCGCCCGCGATGTCGATCCACTGGGCGATCTTGCCGCCGAAAGCAGTGCCGAGCGAATTTGCGTCGATGGGCAAAACCGTCTCGGTCATCAACACGCGCGAGTGCCGCGGGCTCTTGTCGCTCATCTCGTCACCTCGAAGCGCTGCAGGATGCGGGACTTGCCCGAGACGTCGGCGAGCTGCGCTTCCAGCGTCTTCGGCTGCAGGTCGATCCGCAGCACCGGCATGGTCGCGTCGAGCGGTCCAGCGGCGTCGGACGCGCGCGCGCTCCAGGTGCCGAGGTTGACATAGAGCCGCTGCACGCCGGGCCGCCCGTCGTGCACCGCCCAGTCGATCACATGCGTGTGGCCGAGCACGAAGATGTCCGGCGGCGGCGGCTTCCCCGGAATCGCTTTCGAACCTTCCAGCGCCTGCAGCGCGGTGTGCCCGGAGCGCTCCCAGAGATCGTCGTCCGCCTTGAGCCGGCTGCGAATGATGCCCGGCGTGGCCAGCCAGGCGGCGGCGCGCGAAAGGTATCCATTTTCGACCAGCAGCTCGAGAAAGGCATCGACGAACTTCTCGAAAGTCCCGGGCTGCAGCCAGCGCTCGAGCACCGGCACTACACGCTCCTCGGGCCGCAGCGCCACGATGCGGCCGGGGTCAATCGAGACATTGCTGCGCGGCGCGAGATGGTGCAGCAGCGGCACCACCGCATGATGGAGCACCGCGGTCATGACTTCTCCGCCGCCGCCGGCCGTTGCGTTGGAAGGATCCCAGGCGTGGCCGTGCTGCAGCACCACGATCTTCTCGGCGAGGCGGCGCACCGCGGTGGCTTCGACGGCGACGCGCGACAGCCCGGCCGCATCCAGCGCTGCGCGGCCCCCGGTCTCGCCCAGGTGGCGATCGTGATTGCCCGGCACCAACGTGACCCGCGCGTCGTTGGCGAGGGACTCGAGCGCATCGAGCGCGACGTGGTTGTGGTCGCGGATGCCCGCCATGATCTGTTCGAGCGTGCGCGCGGGCTTGTCGTCCACCGGCACGCCCATCTCCTTGCCGAAGGTGGACAGGCCGCGCGGAGGCGGGATTGCGGCGGTGATATCGAAGACGTCGCCAAGCAACACGAGCTCGCTGTCGGGTGTGCGGGCCACATGCGCGCAGAGATCGGCGAAGCGCATGCCCTGATCGCTGTCGCGAAACATCGAAGCGACGAGATTCTCACCGAGGTGCAGATCGCTGACGACGAACAGGGACACCAGAGCAGTCTACTGCAGGCGGCGCGGCTTGTTTGGCCAACCTTCTTGCCGCAGCAGCTGCTCCTGCTCGAAGGCCACGGCCGGCGCGAGCTTGCCGCCCTTGCGGCAGACGCGCCACCAGGGGACGTCGTCGAGGCTGTGCAGCGCCTGCACCACCGCGCGCGCGCCCTGCGGCTTGCCGGCCCGCAGCGCGATCTCGCCATAGGACAGCGTGGTGCCTCGCGGAATGCTGAGCACGATGCGCCTGACTTTGCGTGCGAAAGCGCTCGGCTGCGCCTTCAGCGTGCGGCGTGCGGGCTTGCCTGGGCAGGGCGGGGCCATCGTCAACGAAGGCCTTCCGCGAGGTACAGCTCGCTCAGATTGCGAACGTAACCATAGAGCACGACCTTGCCGTCGGGGCCGAGGAAGATCGGGCCGACCTGCTCGATGCCGGCGAGGTCCGCGGGTGCAAACTCGAGGAAAGGCGTGCGTTGCAGGCTGCGCAGGTCCAGCCGCTCGAGCCGCACCGGCAGCTCGCGCGGGCGCTGCACATAGATGGCGTCGTCACCTGCCCAGCCTTGTGGCCGTTCGATCTCGCCAAGCGGCAGCGGCAAAGGCGGGCTCGCGCCGTCGAGCGGATAGACGGCGAACCCGCCGCCGACTGCTTGCGCCACTATGCGCGTGCCGTCGGGGGATATGGGCGCCATCGTATAAAAGACGCTGGTCATTCCTTCCGGGGTGAAAGCGCGCAGCTTGACTTGAGCTAAGTCCAGCACGAAGAGCTGCGGACCGTGGCCGGGATTGGCGCCCGAGACAACCAGCTTGTTGCTTGCGCCAACGAAGCGCGCGCCGGTGAGGTGCTCGAGCGGCAGGTCGAGGGCGCGCGCTTCGCCGGCGCCGGTGGGCACCAGCTCCAGGCGGTGAGGCTCCTCGGGAGAAAATTGCGCGATAAACTTCCCGTCGGGCGAAAGGTCCCATGCATAGCCGCTGCCGAGCTTGATGGCGGGCGCGCCGTCGAGCCTGCGCACGTAGGCAGTGCCGTACTTGCCGCCGCCTTCGCCAGCTTCGAAGAAGCTGAAGAGCGGGCCGGAGATCGCGGTGGCCACGCTGAAGTCCAGCCAGGAGAGGTCGCGGGAGCTGCCGTTCGTGTCGCGCCCTTCGAGACCGGCGCGCGCGCTCTCGCGGCCCAGCAGCACGCGGCCATCGCTCGCGATATCGAAGAGCTGCAGCGTGGCCGGCGCGGCCAGGACCACGCGCTCGCGGCCGTCGAGCCGCACCGCCCGCAGGGCGCGAGAAATGCCCTCGCCGCCGGTGAACCAGATCTCGTCCTCGCCGCGCCAGGCAAGGCCTTGCGTCGACGTGTACTGCGCCGACAGCGTGCGCCGCGCGCCCTTCTTGTCCACCACGGCGACGCCCCCACGGTCGTCGCCGTAGAGCGGGTGATCGATGAAGGCGATGCGCGTGCCCGACGGCGAGACGCGCAGGTGGCTGAGCCAGCCTTTGGTCTCGACCAGGAGGTGCCCGCGGGGCAGCTCGAGGCGGTAGCTGCCTCGATCCTGGCGGATGATGGCGAGCTCGTTGTCTGAGCCAGCAGCGCCTGCGGGACCGGCAGAGCCTGCCCAGTCGGCCTCGTGAACATTGTCTTGCAGCTCGCGTGGCGCTCCTCCCGCAAGCGGCACGCGCGCGAGGGTTCCGCTGCGCACGAATGACGAGGGGCCCGGCGCGAGGTTGAGGCCCAGCGCGAGCTCCCCCGCTGGTGAAATGGCATAGAGCTCGGCGGGCGAAAAGCCGAGTGGGCGCGACTCCACCGCGCCGGCCGTGGTCGAGTACAGCTGGGTGGGCTCGCGCTCGAAGGCGCCGGTATAGACGATGGTGTTGCCGTCGGGAGCGAAGCGGGCCGAGCGCACCACGCCGCGGCGGAAGGTGAGTTGGCGAAAGGTCTGCGAAGGGGCTCGCGTGAGCCGCGCCCAGACGAACGCGCCCGCGACGGCGCCCACCAGCAGAGCCGTGGTGACGGCGGCGAGCGCGAAGCGGCGCGCGACGCTGCGCGGGAGCTCTCCGGCCAGCTGTCGCATCCGCCCGCTCTGGTTGGAAGGCGCGAGCGCCAGCTGCTCCAGCTGGAAGGCCAGATCCCGAGCGGACTGGAAGCGATCGTCGGGTCGCTTCTCGAGACAATGGTGCAGCACCGCCTCAAGCGAAAAACCGAGCACGCCCTGGTCCGCCTCGAGCGGCGCCGGCTCCTTGTGGACGATGCCGTAGAGAATGGCGATGCGCGTGTCTCCGGCAAAAGCGCGGCGGCCGGCGAGCATCTCGTAAGGAGCGCGCCGAGCGCGAAGAGATCGGAGCGACCGTCGGCCGGCTCGCCGCTCACCTGCTCTGGCGCCATGTAGCCGGCGGTACCCAGCACCACGCCGGGCTCGGTCTCGGCCGCGGGATTTTCCGCCAACAGGCTCGACGGCACCGGCTCCTCGATCAGCTTGGCGAGCCCGAAGTCGAGGATCTTTGCGTGCCCGTCGCGGGTGAGAAAAATGTTTTCCGGCTTCAGGTCGCGGTGGATGATCCCCTTCTCGTGGGCGGCCGCGAGCCCCCGCGCGATCTGCAGCGCAATGTCCAGCGCCTTGCGCGGCGGCATTGGCCCACGATCAATGCGCTCCCGCAGCGTTTCGCCTTCCAGCAACTCGGTCACCACATACGGGTCGCCGTCCTGCTCGCCGACATCGAAGACCGCGAGCACGTTGGGGTGGTTCAGTGCACCGGCAGCGCGGGCCTCCTGCTGGAACCTTCGCAGCCGCTCCTCGCTGCGGGCGGCGCCGGTGTGCAGGATCTTGATGGCCACTTCGCGCGACAGTCGTGGATCGCGGGCGCGGAAGACCTCCCCCATCCCGCCCTTCCCGAGCGGGCCCACCAACTCGTAGGGACCAAAACGCGCATTCATGGGCGCGGCAGATTGCACCGCCGGAGATGGGGGCGCAAGCGCGGTCCAAATCACCAACCCCCCGGTCGAACCGCAACACTTTCCCGTCGTGACCGCGTCCTTCCCCGGAATGGGCGGCGGGTGCTCCACGGGGGGCGGAAGCGGCCCCGGTTTCCTGCTCGCACTGATGCGCGCTTATGTTCGCAAGCCGGCGACGCCGCGCCCGCAGGAGTGCGTAACAAGGGAGCAGACGAATTTCGACGAGGCCGTCAGCCAGCGAGGGTTCCCCAGGAGCTGCTCCTCGGGTGCTCCCGGCGCGGAAGCGAGGGCGGCGAGAAGAAGAATGCGGACCAATCAAGCTTCCAGGGCGCAGCTAGAATGCTTGGCACTGGAGCCACCCGGCCCAATGCTGATTGTGCGCGAAGAGGAAAGGCTGAACGGCAGCGCCGCCAAGAGTTGATTACGAAACGACGCGGCGAGCCGGATTGCCCGCGGCCTTGCCGCCGGCGGAAACCGTCCCCACCTATCGGCTGCCAGCCAGCCTGGTCGGCGGAGGTTCTCTTGAGGATGCGAAGCAGGCTTTTGGGGGCGGGGTTGGTCCTTCTCGCGGTCGCGTGTGGCAACGGCAAGTCGCCGCCGCTGCCTTGCGACCCGACCTTCGACGCCAACTGCAATGTCACGCCTGGCCAGAACTCGTGCCACAGCAACGCCGACTGCGGCGACGGCAAGTGCCTTCCTGATGGCACCTGCCAGGCGCCCGGGACCGCCAGCCAGGCAAGCCTGTGCACGGGTGTAACCTGCAAGCCGACTGAGTTCTGCTCCAATGGTCTTTGCCTGCTCTCCGGCCCGGTCTGCAAACCAGCCGACTCCACTTGCATCTTTGTCCCTCACGGCGCCTTCGAGCCGCCGGAGAACCAGTGGTGGTGGCCGTTCCGCACCGCCGCGGGGCCGCCGCTCGATCAGAAGCAATACCCGCACAACATGGATTACCGGACCGATCTGTTGCTGCCGGACTTCGTGCAGGTAATGGACACGCCGGTCGTCATGCGGCTGCACCCGAAGGACGCCGCGCCCGCGGTGGTCTTCAATAGCTTCCGCTCGGTGGGCGGCGAGCAGTTCGACGTCGAGACGCACGCCGTGATGCGGGCCGTGAATGGCGCCGACGGCTCGCCGATCTGGACCGCGCCGGCGAGCACCGTGGCCGACCCGGACAACAATCTCGACCCTCTCGCGCCCTCGGTGGACGGCAACGCGCAGATCGCCGCGGGCGACTGCACCGGCAGCGGCGAGGTGTGCTTCATCACCGGCGGCTTCGACCCGCAGGACGTCGACCATTGCGACAAGAGGGACGGCACCACCGGCCATTGCAGGATCAGCACGCTGAAGACGTGCAATGTGAACGACGCCATCAAGCAACCAGATGTCTGCACTCAATACTCGCACCAGCACGGCGGCCTGATCGCCTTCGGCAACGACGGTCGAAAGCTCTGGTACACGCCCGGTGTGCAGGTGCAGTGGGGCGCGCCCGCCATCGCGCGCCTGCTCGGTACGCCGGGCCCCGCGCAGGTGGTCGTCGGCAACGGCGTCTATGACGGCAAGACCGGCCGCATGCTCTGCCCGCAGACCACCGCACCGCTCGACCAGATCGGCGGCAACGGCGACGGCACTGTCACGGCCATCGCCGACATCAACCTCGACGGCACGCCCGAAATCATTACCGGCAACCAGGCTTATCGGCTCACGCCCGACGCCGCTTCCGCCACCGGCTACACCTGCAAAGCCCTCTTCCGCGACGGTGTGATCACGCCCTACAAGCCGCCCAACTGTCCCTATGGGCAGATGCAGAGCTCGCGCACCGGGCAGCAGGTCTGTCTTTGCCCCAACGGCTTCGAAGACATCTGCCCGGATGGGTTTCCGGCCATTGCCAACTTCGCCGGTTATGGCGCGAAGATTGGCCTCGATCCCAAGGATCCGCACCCGCAAATCGTGGTGGCGAGTCACGGCTTCCTGCGTATCCAGGACTGGACTGGCGGTATGCTGCTGAATCCAATTCCGCTGCCGTCGGACCCCAACTGCGCCGACGCGAATGAGGGCGGAGCGCCGACCATCGCGGACTTCGACGGCGATGGCCTGCCGGAGATCGGCATCGCCGGCCAGGGCGGCTACGTGGTCTGGAAACCTGCGGTCGGCTTTATCTGGACCTCGAAGACCGAGGACTGCTCTTCCAATACCGGCAGCTCTGTCTTTGACTTCGAAGGCAAGGGACAGGCGAACGTCGTCTATTCGGATCAATGCAACTTCCGCGTCTATGACGGCCGCACCGGGCATACGCTGGTGGAGCAGCCGAACTCGTCATGTACGGCGTACGAAATGCCTATTGTCGCTGATATCGATGGGACCGGTCGCGCCCGCGTGCTGGTGCCCACCAATAATGTCTGTAACTATAAATGCGGCAGCTGGCCAGCCACTCTGACCGTGCCCCCAGGCACCTATGACCCGAGGATCTCGAGCAGCGATCTGGCAGGCACGCAGGCGGGCTCCAAATTCGTCGGCCTGCGCGCGCTGCGCTCGCCGTCGGACAAGTGGGTCAATACCCGCAGTGTCTGGAACGAGCACAACTATCATGTGACGAACGTGAACCTCGACGGCTCATTGCCCTATCCCGAGCCCAACTCGTGGGCTTCCGGGGAATCCAACTCTTATCGTCAGAACGTGCAGGGCGTGGGCACCTTCAGCGCGCCGGACCTCTCTATTTGCGAAGTGAAAGTGGATATGACCGCCTGCCAGTCGGCCTCGAGAGCGAACGTCACCGCGACTCTCTATAATGGTGGCGCGTTGGTGGTGAGGAGTGGCGTTTCGATCACCTTCTATGCGGTGTTGCAGGACGGCTCGACCGCGCAGATCGGCAGCGGGGCGACCTCGCGCGCCCTGAACCCGGGCGACGCGCAAGACGTGACCATTGTCTGGATTGCGCCGCCGCAGACGCAGGCGGTGACCATTAAAGCGGTCGCCGACGAAAAGAACCTGGTCGGCGTGTGCCATCCTGAAAACAAGACCGCAACCGCGGCCCAGCCGGTGCGGTGCTCGCCACTCGGCTAAAAGCGGGTTGTGAGGTCCAGCTTTCCTGGTCTCGCTCTGCGCCCGCAGGCGAATCTTCCGGTGCTAAAATCCGCGCTGCGGCTATCGTGCGCGCCGTGAGCGAGCCAAATGCCCCCGTGACATCCGCAGGACCTCTGCCCGGCGTGCCACTCCGCAAACTCGCGCGCTCGCGCTCGGGCGGGGCGGCCGCGCTGGTGGCAGCGGGTATCCTGCTCAGTCGTCTGGCGGGTTTCGTTCGCCAGCGCGTCTTCGCGCATTACCTCGGCACCAGCGCCGCGGCCGACGCCTGGACCGCGGCGTTCCGCATCCCCAACACGCTGCAGAACCTGCTCGGCGAAGGCGTGCTCTCGGCCTCGTTCATCCCGGTCTACGCTTCGCTGCGCGCGCGCGGCAACGAGAAGGAAGCGCGCGCCGTCGCGGGAGCGGTCGCGGGGCTGCTCGGGTTAGTCACGGGGGCCTTCGCGCTGATGGGGATCGCCGCGACGCCGTGGCTTCTGAATGCAATCGCGCCGGGCTTCGACGGTGCGACGCGCGACCTCGCCATCCAACTCGTCCGCATCTTCTTTCCGGGCATCTCCTTGCTGGTGCTGTCGGCCTTCTGTCTGGGCGTGCTGAACAGCCACCATCGCTTCTTCCTCAGCTACGCGGCGCCGGTGGTCTTCAGCCTTGCGGTGATTGCCGCGCTCCTCTTTGGCGGTCACCGGCACCTGGGCCAGTTCCCGCTCGCGGTGGTCTCGGCCTGGGGCGCGGTCGCAGGGGCGGCGCTCCAGATGGCGGTGCAAGTCCCGACCGTGCTGCGGCTGCTCGGACCGGGCACGCGCATCTCGCTTGGCCGCGGCAACAAGGACGTGGCGGAAGTGGTGCGGAACTTCCTCCCGGTGGTCGCGGGGCGCGGCGTGGTGCAGTTGTCGGCCTATGTCGATGCGGCAATCGCCTCGGAGATCGGCCTCGGAACCGTCGCCGCTTTCGGCTATGCGCAGCTCATTTACACTCTGCCTGTATCGCTGTTCGGAATGGCCATCTCGGCGGCGTCGCTGCCCTCGATGAGCGCCTCGCAGGCCGATGAAGGAGCAGAGGAGAAGCTGCGCGCGCAGCTCGCAAGCGGACTGCGAGCGATCGCGTTCCCGGTGGTCGCGTCGGTGGTCATGTTCCTGGCCTTCGGCGATGTGCTCTGCGCGGCGCTGTTCCAAACCGGCCGCTTCGGTCCCAGCGAGGTGCGCTACGTCTGGTTGATCCTCGCTGGCTCCACGGTGGGCCTGCTCGCGGCGACAATGGGAAGGCTGTACTCCAGCGCATTTTATGCTTTGCGCGACACGCGCACGCCGCTGCTGTTCGCTGTCCTGCGTGTGACATTGACGCTTTTGCTGGGGCTCGTCTGCGGACTCTGGCTGCCGCGCTTGTGGGGCGTGCCGCGCTATGGCGCAGCTGGGCTCACCGCGTCCGCGGGAGTGTCCGGCTGGATCGAATTCTTTTTGCTGCGCCGAGCCCTCGCGCGCCGCGTGGGTAAAGCCGGGGTGCCGGCCGGACTGCTCTTGCGCCTGTGGGCCTCCGCGGCGACGGCGTCCGTGATCGCCTACGGCGTCCGGCTGCTGCTCGAGCGCGCACCGCTGCCGCGCTGGGTCTTGCACCCCGTCCCGCTGGCCGTCGCCGTCTTGGGCACTTACGGCACCGCCTACTTCGCGATCACACTGCTGCTTAAAGTGCCCGAGGCCCACGCGATGCTGCGCCGCCTGCTGCGCCGCTAAGCTGCTCACCTGGGGACACCCTACACATTTCGACCTGCACCCCAGGCCGAAGCTTTGGCAGGGAATGCGTAGGGTGTCCCCAGATTGATTTCACCTGAGCGAAGGTCCGGTGTCGTCTTTTGTGGAGGTGGCAGCTTGCTGCGCAAAGTCTTGCTGGTGCTGGTGCTGGTGCTGGTCGTGGCGGGCGGCTGTTCGCGGCACGCCCGGAAGGACGTCTCGCCTGAACTGGGCCGAGAGGTCGCCGATGCGGCGGCGCGCGAGGCGGCGCTGCGCGACCCGGCCGCCGGACTTTTGCTCAGTGAAGGAGAACAGCTGGAGCACGTGCTGTCGCGGACCAGCTTCGGGGCGCGGCCGGGGGATACGGAGCGCGTGCGTCGGCTCGGCATCGCCGGGTATCTGGAGCAGCAGCTGCATCCCGAGGAGCTGGACGACTCGCGCGTGGAGGCGCAGCTCAGGGACTACACGGTGCTCCGGAGGGGTGCGGGGCCGCTCGCGCACGAGCTCTCCGAGCAGCGCAAGGAGAGGCAGGAGGCCGACCGGCAGAAGGCGGCCACCGAGGCCGCGGCAGAGGCGGCTCGTCCCCATCAGGACACAGGACCCGTGACCGCGTCGCAGGCAGCGCAGAGCTTTGCCGCGCCGGAGCCGGCAGCCAGGATTCCGCTGGCTCAAAGCGGGCCGGTGGCAACACCGCCGGTGGTCGAGCCGGCTGCCTCGGCGCAGCACGCAGTCGAGCGGCTTCCAGCCAGCGGAGCTGCGCAGGTGCCCGCGAGGCGCGGCCAGGAACTCCGCCGCGCGCCCGGTCGCGCGGGCCGCGGCCCAGGGTTCGACTACGTCGCCGACTTGTCGGAGGCCAAGCTGCTCCGCGCCGTTTCTTCCGGGCGCCAATTGCAGGAGGTGATGGTGGACTTCTGGTTCAATCACTTCAATGTCTTCGCCGGCAAGGAGAACGAGCCGGCGCTCTTGCCCGACTACGAGGAGCAGGTCATCCGCGCGAACGCGCTCGGCAGCTTCGCCGACCTGCTCATGGCCACCGCGCACAGCCCGGCCATGCTGGTCTATCTGGACAATCGACTCTCAAGCTCGACGGCTCCGCCGCGCCAGCCGGGTCGCTCCTCGGCGTGGGTTCGCGAGCGCAAACCGGACCCGGCAAGAAAGGGCAAGCCAAACGTTCCACCGAAACGCGGGCTCAATGAAAACTATGGCCGCGAATTGCTGGAGCTGCACACGCTCGGAGTGGACGGCGGCTATTCGCAGCACGACATCATCGAGGTCGCGCGCTGCTTCACCGGGTGGACAGTGGATCAGCCCAACGAGGACCCGCGCTTCGTCTTCCGCGCGGCGCTGCACGACGACGGTGAGAAGCGCGTGCTGGGTCAAATCATTCCGGCGGGCGGCGGCGAAAGCGACGGACTACGGGTCTTGCAGATCCTGCTGAATCACCCGTCGACCGCGAAGTTCATTGCCCGCAAGCTGGCGCGGCGCTTTGTCAGCGACGACCCCCCGGAAGCCCTGGTGACGCGAATCGCAGCTACCTTTGCTCGCACGCACGGCGACATCCGCTCGATGCTGCGAACGCTGTTCGAATCGCCGGAGTTCTGGAGCCGCCGAGCGCTCCGGGCCAAGGTGCGCTCGCCGCTCGAACTGGTGGCGGGCTCGGTGCGTGCGCTCGGCGGCACCATCGAAGATCCGCTGGCACTGGCGCGAGCGGTGGCGCGCATCGGCGAGCCGCTCTACGGCGCGCAGCCGCCCACCGGATACGCGGACACGGCGCAAAGCTGGATTTCGTCGGGCGCGCTGCTGGCGCGGATCGACTTCGGGCTGCAGCTCGCGAACGGCCAACTCGACGGCGTGCAGGTCGACCTGAAACCTATCGCCTCGGGAACGCCCGGTCCCGAAGATGTGCTGCAGAGAGCGGTCATTCGGCTCGGCGCAGGCGAACTCTCGAGCGAGACTCGCTCGTATGTGCTGGGGCAATTGAAGGACGGGCCGTGCAAGCCGGGGCTGCTGGCGGCTCGCGCGGTGGGTCTGCTTCTCGGCACACCCGAACTGCAGAGGAGATGACCATGGGACCCTTCTCCCGACGGACGATTCTGCAGGGCGGAGCGCTCGTTGCAGCGGGGTCTTTCCTGCCCGCCTTTGCGCGGCGCGCGCTGGGCGCGAGCGACGCCGCGGGACCGGGCCGGCGGAAAACGCTGGTGTTTCTCTTCCTCCGCGGCGCGCTCGACGGGCTCTTCGTGGTCGCGCCTACCGATGAACCGAGAGTCGCCACGCTGCGGCCGGCGCTCGCGCTGCCCCCGCCCAAGGGCGCGACCAAGACGACCCCGCCATCATTGCTCGATTTCAACGTGCCCGGCTTCGGGCTTCATCCGGCGCTCGAGCCGCTGCTGCCGCTGTGGCGTGAAGGATCGCTCGCGCTGGTGCACGCGGTCGGGTCGCCCGACAGCTCGCGTTCGCACTTCGACGCGCAGGATTACCTCGAGTTGGGAACCCCAGGGGTGAAGAGCACCCCCAGCGGGTGGCTCGCGCGCGCGCTCGGCAAAACCCAGCTGCAGAGCCGTTCCCCGCTCGACGCTGTAGCCGTCGCGGCGCGGTTGCCACGCAGCCTGCAGGGCGGTCCGGACGCGCTGGCATTTGCCAATCTCGACCAGCTGCGGCTGCGGCCCATGGCCGGCGCACCCGGGGGCCCGACCGGCCGCACGCAATCGCAAACGTCTTTCGAGGCGCTGTATCAGCACGCGCCCGAGGGCGCAGTCGCCACCAGTGGCAGGGAGGCTTTCGCCGCGCTCGAGATGCTGGAGAAAAAGCTCGGGCGTTCAGCGCCGCCGCCCTCAGCGGACTATCCGCGGAACCCCATCGCCAACTCGTTGCGACAGCTCGCCCAGCTGATCAAGGCAGACGTGGGGCTGCGCGTAGGCGTGGCCGATGCCGGCGGCTGGGACACGCACGCAGCGCAGCCGGGCGTGCTCAACAACAACCTGGGCCAGCTCGCGCAATCGCTCGCTGCGTTTCACCAGGATCTCGGCGCACGGGCGGCGGACGTCGTGCTGGTCGCCGCCACCGAGTTCGGCCGGACCGTCCGCCAGAACGGCGCGAATGGCACCGACCACGGCCACGGCAGCGTGGCCTTCGTGCTCGGCGGCAACGTCAACGGCGGCAAGCTGCACGGCCGCTGGCCGGGCCTCGCCGACGACCAGCTCTACGAGGGCCGCGACCTCGCCGTCACCACCGACCTCCGCAGCGTCCTCGCCGCCGCCGCCGCCTCCCAGCTGGGGACACGCGACGTCCCGGCCCTTTTTCCCGGCTTCTCCGGCATCGCACTTCCAGACCTGATGCGCTCTTGACCTTGCTTTTTGCCGGCTAATCCAGGCGAGCTCAAAGCCGCGCGCAGCACGACCCCCACGCCTCCCGCGCCAGCGATTCATGCGGCAAGGGGCGCGCTTTAAGGAGTGTGAAGCGCGGATTTGAGTTAACCTCGGGCCCTATGTGGATTGCTTTTTTGATCGCAGCCGCCGTCTCGGCCGAGCAGGCCAAACAACTGGTCCCGCGCGCCGATTTGTCCTCCCTCACCGACGCCCAGCGCGGCGTGTTCATGGAGGTAGCCGACGAAGTCTTCGGCTACGCAGGCTGTCAGGAGAAGCTGTCCAGGTGCCTCGCCGCAGGCGTCAAGGACGAGCACGCGCCGCGCGAGGCAGCGCTCGTCAAGCAGCTCGCCTCCGAGGGCAGCGTCCCCACCGCGACGATCGTGCAGATGGTCGAGCGCTATTACGACAGCTTCGAGCCGAAGAAGCGCGAGAAGCCGCGCACCGACAATTGCGCCATCCTGGGCGACCCCAAGGCGAAGATCACCATCGTCGAGTTTGCCGACTTCCAATGCCCTCACTGCGCGGTCTCGGCCAGGCCGCTCCACGACCTGGTCACTCAAACGGAGAAAGGCAAGGCGCGCCTCTGCTCCAAATATTTCCCCTGGCCGATGCACACGCGCGCGCGCATCGCGGCGGCCTGCGCCGAATATGCCCGCGCCCGCGGCAAGTTCTGGCAGTGGAGCGACACCGTCTTCGCGAACCAGGACGCGCTCGAGGACGAACAGCTGCGCGGCTATGCAAAAGACATCGGCCTCGACGGCGACGAGATGCTCAAGGAGGTCTTCGCTGGCAAATATGACTCCGTCGTCGAGAGTCACATCCGCGAGGGCACCGCGCTCGGAATCGACTCGACCCCCACGCTTTACCTGAATGGCCGCCATTTCGAATTGCCGATTGCGCCCTTCTACCTGAAGCATTCAGTGGACGACGAGCTCGAGTGGCAGAAGCAGAAGGGCTTCGCCGGGTCCGCACAGAAACCGCGCGGACGAAAGAAGTAATGGCGCGGCGCCACTGGCTGCTCAAGACCGAGCCCGGCTCCTTCTCCTGGGACGACCTCGCGAAGGCCAGGGTCACCGGCTGGGATGGAGTGCGCAATTACCAGGCGCGCAACCTGATGCGCGACGAGATGAACAAGGGCGACCTCGTGCTCTTCTATCACTCGAACGCTGACCCGAGCGCCGCGGTCGGCGTCGCGCGGGTGGTCCGCAAAGGTTACCCCGAGGCCGAGGAGCCGACCTGGTCGCAGGTCGACATCGCGCCGGTTCGCAAGCTCAAGCACCCGGTCTCGCTGGAGCGAATGAAGGTGACCCCGGGCCTCGAAGGAATGCCCCTCTTGCGCAAGGGCAACCGTTTGAGTGTCCAGTCGGTCTCGAAAGAAGAGTTCGAGTTGGTCTTGAAATTGGGCAACGCAAAGGAATGAAGCAGCTGCGCACGCCGATGTTCCTCGCCGCGCTGGGCGCGGTCTGTATGGGCATCGCTTTGCAAATCAGCGCCGGTATGTTCCAGCCGGTTGCCCTGGCGCTCGCGACGCTCACGTCGGCGCTGGCCATCTGGGCCGCGGTATCCCAGGGCCGGACGGGGCCATCGCTCCCCGCCGAGATGGTGCTGGGCCTGGGGTTCCTCCACGGCATCTATTGCCATCTATTCGAGTTGCCGACGTTCTATGCGAACCCCCAGCGCCTGCAGGGTTTCCGCGGCCTGGCGCTGATGACGTTGGTCTTCGGCTCGGCCTATCTCTGCCTGCACCTGCGCGGCTCGCTGCAGAAAGCGCGCTTCAATGCCGTACTCGCCTGCTTCATCGCCATGGGCATTGTGATCATCCAGGTTTCGCCCGCCCCCCGCATCGACGTCTGGCTCTTCCAGCAGCTCGGCGCCAAAGCACTTTGGCGCGGCTTCAGCCCCTATTCAATCTCGTATCCCGACCTTTATGTACGTGGCGGCGAGACGCTGAAGATGTACGGGCCCGGTGTGGTCCACGATCATCGCATCTTCATGTATCCGTATCCGCCGCTGACGGCGCTCCTGGCCGCGCCCGCTTGGAAAATGTTTGGCGACGTGCGCTACGCCAGCCTCGCCGCGCTGGCAGTGGGGGGCTGGGCCGTTGGCCGGCTCGGGGGAGTCACCGGCGAGATCGCGGCGCTCTTCCTGCTCTTCCAGGGACGCAGCTTCTTCGTGCTGGAGCAGGCCTGGACCGAGACGCTGGTGCTCGCGGCCTTCGCAGTGACGGCGCTCCTGATCGCGCGTCCACCCAAAAGGGTGCCGCAGTGGCTCGCGGTCGGGCTCGCCGCCGGAATGCTTGCGGCAAGCAAGCAATATTCGCCGCTGCTCCTGCTCCCGCTCGCGCTCGCCCTTCCGCGCACACAGCGGCAGCGAGCCGCGCTGGTGGCGCTCGCGCTGCTCGCTGCCACCGTCTTGCCCTTCCTCCTGCAGGACCCGGCAGGCCTCTACCGCGGCGTGGTCAAACTGCAGTTCATGCAGCCGCTGCGCACCGACTCGCTCTCGCTTCTGGCGCTTTACGCGCGCAACTTCGGCGCCCCTTCATTTGGCGCGGCGCCCGCCTTCATCGCTGCCGCGGCGGTGCTGGTGTTGACGCTGCGTGGAACAGTCACCCTCGCCCAGGCCGCCACGAGCGCCGCCGCCGCGTGGCTCTTGCTGGTGCTGCTCAACAAGCAGGCTTTCTGCAATTATGATTTTCTTGGAATCGGCCTCTTGTGCGTGGCCATCGCTGCCCGCGCCCACGCCAAGACCGCTTCCGAGCCCGAAACCACCCAGATTCAACTGCCGCGGGAGACCGCATGATTGGCAAGCTGCGCGTCTGCGTCGTGATGCCGGCTTACAACGCCGGGAGGACCTTGCGCCGCACGGTGGCCGAGATCGATCGCCTGCTCGTGGACGACCTCATCCTGGTGGACGACCGCTCTTCGGATCAGACCGTCGAGGTGGCCCGCGAGTTGGGCCTGCACACCATCGTGCACGAGAAGAACCGCGGCTATGGCGGCAACCAGAAGACCTGCTACACCGAGGCGCTCGCCCGCGGCGCCGATATCGTGGTGATGCTTCACCCTGACTATCAATATTCTCCCTTGCTGCTGCCGGCGATGGCCGCAATGATCTCCTCCGGCCACTTCGACGCAGTGCTGGGCTCGCGCATCCTCGGCGTCGGCGCTCTGGCGGGCGGCATGCCGCTGTGGAAATACGTTGCCAATCGTGTCCTCACCGCGATCGAGAATGGTTTGATTGGATACAAGCTGGCCGAATACCACACTGGATATCGCGCCTTCTCGCGGCGGTTGTTGCAGACCTTGCCGCTGGAGGAGAACAGCGACGACTTCGTCTTCGACAATCAAATGCTCGCACAAGCCATCTGGTTCGGCTTTCATATCGGCGAGATCAGCTGTCCTGCGCGCTATTTCGCCGACGCCTCGTCGCTCAATTTCAGTCGCAGCGTCAGGTATGGGCTGGGCGTCCTCGGGACTGCGTTGCAATACCGCGCGGCGCGGTTCGGATTCAACAGCTCGCCGCGCTTCGCGGAGACCGGCCGCAAGCTCCCGCCCAAGCTGCCAAAGACCGTGCCGCCGCCGAAGACCGTGCCGCCGCCGAAATAGAACTTCAGGCGATCAGCTCGCGATAGAGCGCCGGGTCGACGTTGCCCCCGCTCACCACGCAGCAGACGCGGCGCCCGCGAAAGCGCTCCGGCTCGCAGAGCAGCGCCGCGAGGCCAAGCGCGCCGGTTGGCTCGGCCTTGAGATTGGCGAGCCCGAAGAGCAGCCGCACCGCTTCGCGGATGGCGTCCTCCGGCACCTCGACGATTCCAGCGAGTCCCTCCTGCAGCACCGCCCAGTTGCGTACGCCCAGGCTGACTGTCCGCGCGCCGTCGGCCAGCGTCTGCGGCTCGCGCAGATTGGCCACGACCCGCCCTTCGCGCAGGGAGCGCGCGGCGTCGTTCGCGAGCAGCGGCTCGGCGCCCACCACCCGCGCCCGCGAGCCAGCACGCCGCAGCCCCGTGACCAGGCCCGCCGTCAGCCCGCCGCCACCGACCGGGGCGACGACGTCGTCCAGCGCGAGCGAGGCGAGCTCCGCTCCGAGCGAGCTGTTCCCTTCGATGACCAGCGCGTCGTCGTAGGCGCTCGCCACATAGGCTTCCGGATCCGCGGCGGCCAGCTGGCGGACCCGCTCGGCGCGGCTGACCTGCGAAGTGTCGATGAGCTCGACCGTGCCTCCGAAGGCGCGCACCGCATCGATTTTCACCTGCGCCGACGTCGCCGGCATCACCACGGTGCAGCCCTTGCCGGCGAGCGCGCAGGCATACGCCAGTGCTTGTCCAAAGTTGCCGGAGCTGGCCGTCAGCACGCGCGGGTGCGGCACGGTCCCGGCCACGCGGGAGGCGGCGCGGAACTTGAAGCTGCCGGTGTATTGGAAAGTTTCGCTCGCGAGCAGAAGATCCGCGCCGACGCGCAGCGAGAGGCGCGGCGCGACGATCAAGGCAGTCTTGCGCGGCTCCATACCTTGCAGTCTACCGCTCCCGGCGAGGACCTGAACTTCTTGACGTGGCGCAGGCGTCGGGCTACGGGGACGGCCACGCGCCCGTAGCTCAGATGGATAGAGCGTTGGCCTCCGAAGCCAAAGGCCGCTGGTTCGAATCCAGCCGGGCGCACCATTTACCCTCTCATCAGGGGTTCTAAGGCGACACCAGCGCGCGGATGTGGCGCAGCGAGGGTGAGCCGAACGACAGCAGCTTGTCGTGATAGGCGCGCTCGCTGAAGTCGGGCGATTTTTCCACCCGCGCGCGCAGCTTCAGCAGCTCCGAGAAGCCGTAATAGTAGGTGGTCAATTGCGCGCTGGAAAGCCGCGCGCGGCGCCACTTGCCGGTCGCCTCTCCCTCTTCCTGGAAGGCGTCTCCCATCATCAGTGCCAGTGCCTCTTTCTCGGTCATGGTGCCTGCGTGAATGTCGTGATCAAGGATGGCGTTGGCCGCCGTCCGCAGGATCATCTTCTGGCGCAACAGCCGCACGCGCGCGCCGCCGAAGCCGGTCTTTGCCATCAACCATTCTCCATAGACTGCCCACCCTTCAATGAAAGGTCCGCTGCCGAGCAGGGAGCGCACGTCGGACTTGAATTGATTCGAATGCATCAGTTGCAGGAAATGTCCGGGCATCGCCTCGTGGACGATGAGGTCCTCGAGCATGCTGTTGTTGTACTCGCGGTAAAACGATTGCTTGCGCTCGGCGTTCCAGTCCGACGGCGTGGGCGAGATGGCGACGAAGGTCTCCTGCTTCTTTTCCAACGGCCCCGAGGAGTCGCAGTACGCCACCGCCACGCCGCGCCGGTACTCGGGCATCTCGATCACCTGGCAGGGCTGCTCGGGCACCGAGACGAGGTCGTGCGCGCGGACGAAGGCGGTGGCCTCATCGAGGTCGCGCGCGGCCTGCTGCACGATGGTGGCGTTGTCCGGCCGATCGGCCGCGAGCGCATCCAGCACTTTGCGGATCAGCGCTTTTTTTTCGGCCGGCGTGCTCGCCGCGGGCAGCTTCTCTTTCGGAAGCACCTGCGGCCACAGCTCCGTCGAGGTCACCAACATCTCCTCGTGAGTGCGCTCGATCAGCGCCCGCGCACCCTGCGCGATGGAGTCGATGTCCACCGCTTGATCGTCGAGAGCGAAGCGCAGCTTCTTCTCGAACAGCGCGCGTCCGGCGCGAAAGTCTCCGGTGCTGCGCGGCAGCAGATCCTTCTCGAGAAAGATCTGGAAGTCCGAAAGGGCAGTGGCCGCCTGCGTCGCCGCGGCGGTGAGGTCCGCGGCAAGCAAAGGCTCCTGCCCGATCTCTTTGCCGAGGCCGCCGTCGCAGAGATGAATGAGCCCGCGATTCTGCTCGATGGCCGTCTCGGTATAGACGCGGGGAGGGTGCGCGAGCCGCAGCTTTGCGGCCGCGACGATCTGCGGGACGCCGCGCAGGCGCGACAGAAGGCTGCGCATGCGTTCTGCATGCGGCGCGAAGCTGCGCGTGATGAGCGGGTCGAGGCCGGAGCCGATCAGCCCCGTGTAGGAGAGCGGGTTGTTTTCGGCGGGCTTGAGTTCGTCGAGTGCAAAAAGCTCCTCGCGCAGCTTGCTGTCGAGCATCTGCGCGTCGATGGAGTTCTGCTGCGAAAGTCCGGCGGCCGGAATCGCGCGCAGTTCGGTCCCGGTCTTGTCGATGAACGCGCGCGTGGCCGCCTCGCCGTCGATCGACAATTCGGGCCAGTTGCCGTCGTAGGCGTGCTCGCCGATCGACGTTGCGTGCGTCGGGTTGCGGCGCAAGTATTCGCTGATGAAGCGCGCGGCCAGCTTCTGAAAGGCGTCGTCGCCCGCCGGTTGCTGCGCCAGCGGTGCAACGGGACTTTCGGGCGTCCGGCCCGAAAGACCCGCGGGCGCGGCGCAGGAGAAGGCGACAACGACGGCCGGCAGGGAGCGCAGCGAGAGCTTCATGCGGCCCTTGTATCCGAGCCGGAGGGACCCTGCAGCGCGGGCTTCCATCTGCGGCGATGCGCGCACTGGTTTTCAGGTGCCCGAAGCGCGCCGCCAGACATCGAGGACTGCTTCTCGAGTCAACACGCCGAGCGGCGCGCCCTCCGGGGAGAGCACCACTGCCGCAGTCGAGCCAGCCTCGCTGAGCCTGCGCAGCGCCGACTCGAGATCATCGTCGACTGCAACGCGCACTGCATCGGTGCGGGAAAAATCGCCTGCGACCGCGAGTTCGCGCAGGGCCGGGTCGAGCAGCGCCGCGCGCACCTCTCGCACCAGGAGGATGCCAATCAGGCTGCCCGCGGCCGAGACCACCGGGAACGCCGGGTGCTTCGTGTCCGAGACCAGCCGGACCAGCGCGTCCCAGCGCATTGATTCAGCAACGGGGGGAACAGCTTCGAGCGCCTGCGCGACAGAGAGTGCCCGCAGCGCCCGGTCGCGCGTGGACGCGGTGATGCCCTTTGCCTGCAGTTGCAGCGAGTAGAGAGACCCGCCCAAGAGCGCGTGCACCTGCGCCGCCGCGACTCCGCAGGCGAGCAGCAGCGGCAAGACGATGAAGTGACTGCCGGTCAGCTCGAACATCATCAGCACGCCCGTCAGCGGAGCAGAGGTGGCGCCCGCGACCACCGCGCCCATGCCGACGGCGGCATAGGCCTCGGGTGTGGCGGCGATCTGCGGCGCGATCAGGTGCGCGACATAACCGAAGGCGCCGCCCAGCATCGCGCCGAGAAAGACCGCGGGAAAGAAGCTGCCGCCGGGCGCGCCCGAGCCGAGCGTGAGCGCGGTCGCCAGCAGCTTGACCACCAGTGCGAGCAAGAGCGCCCCGAGCGCGAGCTGTCCGGCGAGGGCGCCGTTCAGCGACTCGATGCCGGTGCCGAGGGCGCGCGGAGCCAGCAGCCCAAGCAGCCCCACCAGGAGGCCTCCGATGGCGGGCCGCACCGCGACCGGCACGCTTCGCAGGCGGTCGAACAAGTGGTGCACGGCATCGATCGCACGAATGTATGCAAGAGCGACGAAGCCGGCGCAGAGGCCGAGGAGCAGGTAGAGACCCATCTCCAGCGGGCTTCCCTGGACCCACTGCGCGGCGTGCAGCACGGTCGCGTCCTGCAGCAGCGAATGCGAGGTGACGGTGGCCATCACGCAGGCAAGGACGATGGCGGCAAAGCCTCGGACGGTGAAGTCGCCGCCGAGCACGATCTCGACCGCGAAGAGTGAGCCTGCGAGCGGCGCCTGGAAGGAGGCGGCAATGCCGGCGCCGGCGCCGCAGGCGAGCAGCAGCACCGCTCGTTCACGCGGCAGTGAAAGATAGCGCGCGAGCGCGGCGGCCACTGCGCCACCCAGATGCACCACCGGTCCCTCGCGGCCGGCGCTCCCTCCGGAGCCGATGGTCAAGCCAGCCGCGATGGATTTCCAGAACGCCACGCGGCCGCGCAACTGCTTGCGGGTATGGACCGCCTCGATCACTTCAAGCACGCCGTGGCCGGCGCTCTCGGGGCTGACGTAACGGACGATGGCGCCTGCCGCGAGCGCGCCTGCCGCGGGTGCGAGCACGATGACCCAGGAAGGTGCGTTGAGCAGCAGCGCGAACAGGCCGCCAGCGGTGTTGGAGAAACTGCCGTTAAAAGTCTGAATGACCAGCAGCGGATAATACAGCGCGAGCCCGAAGGCGCCGGCGCGTGCCACCGAACGCAGTCTCTCTCCCTCGAAGTGGGGGATCAGGCGCCGCGCCGCCACCATCGGGAGCGGCAGCGAGATCGCGAGTGTAGCTCCGGCCAGGAGCGCGAACTCGAGGTGCCAGTGGGCATGTTTGAGGTTCGCAGCGAAGCTGCGCGCGAAGCCCGGGGCCACGACGGTGTGCACCAGCTCGCTTGAATGGAACAGCGCGATCTGCGCCAGCCGGATGCAGGCAGCGAAAAGTCCGGCGGCGATGCCGGCATAGACGCCGACCACCGCGGCCACGGCCATGGCGACTGCTTCCTCCCACGCCACGCCTCGGATCGTCCGCACGCGACGTTTCGTATCCGGCCGGCGGTGGCGCTGCAAGCTTCCCCCGCGCTAGAAGAAGCTCTTTTTGAGGAGGCGGACTTGAAGACGACGATCGACGGAGTTGCCGGGCTGAAGGCGCTGGTGGGCAGGGAGCTGGGGAAGAGCGAATGGCGGTCGATGACCTACGACGCCATCGTCAAATTCGCCGACGCGACCGGCGACCACCAGTGGATCCATGTGGACCGCGAGCGCATCCAGCGCGAGTCGCCCTTCGGCGCGCCGGTCGCGCACGGCTACTTCTCGCTGTCGCTGATCGCCGGCCTTTTCTTCGAGCTGGTCGAGGTGAAGAACTTCGCGATGGTCATCAACTACGGGCTCAATAAGGTGCGCTTTCCGGCGCCGCTGAAGGAGGGCCAGAAGTATCGGCTTTCGGTGAAGCTGCTCGAGGTCAAAGAGGCTGGCAGCGCGTTGGAAGGCATTCTGACGGCGAGCATCGAGATCGAGGGCGAGGCGAAGCCCGCGTGCGCCGCCGAGCTGGTGTTTCGCTTCCTTGGCGGCGCTTAGGCTGTTCGCGAAGTTGAGCGCGCCCGGGCCTTCGTCCCTCGGGGCGCGGCGACCGCTTGTGGCATTCTGATCCTCAGGCGCAACCCGATTCACAGAGCCACGCCATCGGTGCGGAGCGACCCACCGCTTGCCAGCCTGCCTCGAAATAGAGTAAAATTTGTCTCAAGGCGGGTTCTGCTCCGGGACCAGTCGCATTCCGCGGTCCGGCTTTCCTCGAAGTTGCGCGGCTCCTCCGCCGGGAGCAGCGCGAGACAAGGTGATCTCGGTGCCTGGGCAGAAGGTCGAGCTCGACCCACAAGCGTTCGAGTCAGGGACCTCGAGGCCGCTCAAGACGGGCGCCGAGTTCATCCTCGTGCTGCCGAAACACCGCTTCGTCTATCGCCACTGGGACAAGGAAAACTATCTTCCGGGCGAAGAGGGAGAGCTGATCCTCGAGGGCAAGGGCCTCGGGAAGAAGCCCTACGACTTCATCATCGAGACGTCCGAAAACGAGGACGGCCCCTGGCTGCCGGTCAAGACGGTCAAGGCCAACGTCGATGGTGACAAGGCAACCGCGAAGTTCATTTTTCCCAAGCTTGAGCCCAAGGGCCACCTCACCAAAGCCGAGTGGAAGAGGCTCAAGGCAAAGCCCGAGGAACGTCTCGGCATGCACGTCGAGGCCAGTGGCTACGAAGGCGGCGGTCTCGACTTCGTGGTCGAAAAACAGGGCGCGGATGGCGAGTGGCATCCGTACTCGCGCTGGCAAGGAAACATCGACGCAGGCAAGGCCGATACGGTTTTCGCCATCCCGGCAGGCAAGGCGAAGCCGGCGAAAAATCCGGACGCCAGGGTTGTCGAGCTGGCGTTCGATGGCGACCCGGAGGCGGGCGGCGTCGCCTGGCTTCTCGCGGAGACGAGCCATCTCGATTCAGAACAGATGAAGTTCGTCCTTGAGCGTGCCGACGAAAACGGCGACTGGCGCGAGCTCGGCGAGGGGGTCTCTACCGTCAAGGATGGCGAGGCGCGCAACGGCATCAATGTTCCTGTGATCGTGTGCCAGGCCGGCAATCCCGATCCCGGCGGTATGGTGCCCATCGGGTTCAGCCACCCCCTCTACCGCAGGGGAGAGGAGCTGGTGGTTTACGTGGACCCAGGCTGGCTCAAGGGCGAGCAGTTCGAGGTTACGCTCGAGCGGCGAGTGATGAAGGGCAGCGAGCCTTGGAAGGAAGTCGCGGTCGTCGACGCGGAGCCGGTGAGTCCCACGGGCGCGGGCGGGGCGGGCGGCGGCGAGTCTGGCAGCGGCGGAACGGGCAGCGGCGAGTCTGGCAGCGGCGGAACGGGCAGCGGCGGAACGGGCAGCGGCGGAACTGGCAGCGGCGGGTCTGGCAGCGGCGGAACAGGCAGCGGCGGAACCGGTAGCGGCGGCTCTGGCAGCGGCGGAACCGGCAGCGGCGGAACTGGCAGCGGCGGAACTGGCAGCGGCGGAACTGGCAGCGGCGGAACCGGCAGCGGTGGAACTGGCAGCGGCGGAACCGGCAGCGGTGGAACCGGCAGCGGCGGAACCGGCAGCGGTGGAACCGGCAGCGGCGGCTCTGGCAGCGGCGGGACTGGCAGCGGCGGGACTGGCAGCGGCGGCGGTCCCGGCGGCGCAAGCAGCGGCGGCGGAACTGGCAGCGGCGGCGGTCCGGGCGGCGCAAGCAGTGGCGGCGGCGCGGGCGGAAGCGGCTCGGACGGATCCGGTGGCGGAACTGGCGGAAGCACGGGCTCCGGCGGAACAGGCGGACCCGGTGGCGGCAGCGCGGGGGCTACTGGCAGCGGAGCCGGCGGCGGCAGCGCGGGGGCTACTGGCAGCGGAGCCGGTGGCGGCAGCGCGGGGGCTACTGGCAGCGGAACCGGCGGCGCGGCGGGCGGCGCTGGCGCGGCGGCCTCGTCGGGCGCCGGCGGAACAGGTGCCAAAGGCGGCGGCCTTTCGGGGCTGGAGATCGGCGGTATCGTCGCAGGCGCAGGCGCGCTGGGCGCGGTCACCGCGGCGAGCGTGTCGGCTGCGGGGGATGCCAAGAAGACGGCCGACGACGCCGAAAAGAACGGCGACGACAGTGCCAAGGTCGAGGAATAGCAGCACCCGATTTGACACCCGGTGCGCCGATGACGCGCACTCAAACCGGTACCGAAGGAGCCTTCCGATGGCTGACGAAAAAGAACCGAAGAGCGACGATTCCGAGCCCGTGCAGCTCTACCGTTTCAAGGTCCGCACGGCCGATGGCCGCGAAATGACCAGCGCAGTCGCGGTGGTGGACCCGAACGCTGACGGGGACCTGGAGAACGACGCCGGCAATTCCCTCGAAGAACTCGAGGAGAAGCATAAGGCGGAAGGGAAGGAGCATGACTCCGATATCGCCAGTTGGCACAAGGACGAGCGGGAGGTCCACATGGACGACCTCGACGCGCACCATGGCGTCGAGACGGAGCGGCACGACGCTCATCTGGATAGCCAACACGAGACCGAAATCAAAAGTGACGAGCAGCAGCTCGACGGGAGCCATGCCGAGGAACTCGATCAGCACGAAACCCAGCTCGATGACGCGCACGAGAAGGAGCGCGAGCGCCTCGAGGTCGACCTTGACGACAAGCATCGCGACGAGCACGTGGCGGCTCACACGGAGCTGGACAAGAAGCACAACGGTGAGTTGGACCAGCACTCGAATGAATCACTGAAGGCGCTGGAGGAGGAGCTGAAGAAGCAGGCGAGTCAGCTTGACGGCAAGCATCTGGAGGAACTCGCCAAGGCGGACAACGAGCTCATCGCGAAGCACCACGAGGAGCTGAAGAAGACCGAGGCCGAACTCGATCAGGCTTTTGACAAGTCCCACCACGAGGCCTTGACCGAGCTGGAGAAGAAGCACGTCGAGGAGCTGTCGAAGCAGGAAGAGGAGCTCGAGAAGCACCTCCACGAAGAGGTGCAACGGGCCCACGAGGAGCTGTCGCTCAAGCACAAGGAAGAAGAAGTCGAGCTCGAGAAGCAGCACGACGCCTCGCTTCTCGAAGCCCTCAAGAAGCATGACGAAGAAGGCGAGAAGGCCCTGACGGGGCGCCTCCACGAATTGGCTACGGGAATGGAGAAAAGGCTTGCGGAGGAACTCGCGAAGCTGAACCTGGATCACGACGGCAAGCTCGCCGGCGAGCTGAAGAAGCTCGAAGAAGAGGCAGAGAAGAAGCTTGAGGAGGCTCTCAAGAAGCACGACGAGGAGGGCGAGAAACTCCTGGCCGAGGAACTGAAGAAGCACGAGGAGGAGGGGGAGAAAGTACTGGGCGATGAGCTGAAGAAGCTCGAAGACGAGACTGAGAAGGATCTCCAGGAGGAGTTGAAGAGCGCGACGGAGGAGCACGACAAGGAAGCCGAAGAGGAAGTGAACAAGAGCGACGAAGAGCTCGAAAAGGAGGAGCAGGAAGAGGCGGACAAGGACGACAGCGAGGCCCAGAAACAGGAGGACGAAGAGGCCGCCAAGGACGACGCCGAAGACGACAAGGCGCAGCAGGACGAAGAGCAGAAGGCCGAAGCCGAGGAAGAGAAGACCGCTGCTGATGAAGCCGCCAAAGCTGGCGCCGAGGCCGACCGGAAGGCCGACGAAGAGGCGAAGAAGGCCGAGGACGAGGCTGACAAAATCGCGGAGGACGAGGCAAAGAAGGCCGAGGACGACGCGCAGAAGGCCGCCGACGACGAGGCGGCCAAGCAGGAGCAGGACGCCGAAAAACAGTCGCAGGACGAGGTCAGCAAGCAGGAAAGCGACATCGACCAGCAGCACGCCGACGACGAGAACAAGCAGACCACCGACGCCGACGGCACGCACACCGACGACGAGCACAATCAGCTGAACGACATCTCCGGCCAGGAAGCGGGCGAGCTGCAGAAAGCCGATGCGGACAACGCGGACAAGCCGCAGGACGTGCGGACCCAGGCGTTCGACGCCATTCGCAAGAAGTTCAACGAACTGCGAATCAAGGTTCGCGACGAGATCAAGAAAAAGCTTGCGGAGGCGAAGACGAAGGTCCGCGAAGAGATCCGCAAGAAGATCGCCGAGGCCAAGAAGAAGGCCCGCGAGGAGGCGCTGAAGAAGTTGCTTGAGCTGAAGCAGAAGATTCGTGACGTGGCCAAGAAGAAGGCTGCCGAGGCTCGCAAGAAGGCGCGCGAGGAGGCGCGGAAGAAGGCCGCGGAAAAGAAGAAGCAGCTACGCGAGGAGCAGCAGAAGAAGTGCGCTGAAGCGAAAAAGAAGCGCGCGGAGGAGCAGCAGAAGAAGCGCGCCGAGCAAAAGGCGAAGCGGAAGGAGGAGGTGCGCAAGAAGAACGTTGAAGCGCGGAAGAAGAAGGCCGACGCGCGCAAGAAGAAGCACGCTGACGCGCGGAAGAAGAAGGCCGACGAGCGGAAGAAGAAGGCCGCCGACAAGAAGAAAGCGAAGGCGGAGGAGATTCGCAAGAAGCATCACGAGAAGCACGCCAAAAAGAAGGCGGAGATCCACCAGAAGCACCACGAAAAGCATCACGGCAAGAAGAAGGACATTCACCAGAAGCACCACGACGCGCACCAGCAGAAGACGCACGAGATGCGCGAGAAGCATCACCAGGCGCACAAGCAGAAGCGCGACGAGCACCACAAGAAGCACCAGGAAGAGCACCACAAGAAGAAGACGGAACTTCACGAGAAGCACCACAAGGAGCACCAACAGAAGCGCGGCGAGCTTCACCAGAAGCACCGCGACGAGCACAGCCAGAAGCGCGGCGAGCTTCACCAGAAGCACCGCGACGAGCACCACCAGAAGAAGCAGGAGGTGGACGGGAAACACCGCGAAGAGCACCACCAGAAGAAGCACGAGCTCCAGCAGAAGCATCACGAGCAGAAGCAGAAGAAGTCACACGAGCTCCACCAGAAGCACGACGAGCACACGCAGAAGAAGATCGCGGAGCACAAGCAGCGGCATCACGAGGAACGGCAGAAGAAGCAACACGAGGTCCGTCAGAAGCAACACGAGCAGAGGCAGAAGAAGCACGCCGATCTGCACAAGACGCACCACGAAGAGAAGCAGAAGCACCAGGGGAAGCTGCGCAAGGAGCATCACGAGGAGCACCAGAAGAAGCGCGTCGACGTGCACCAGAAGCACTTTGAACAGCGCAAGACGAAGGAGACCGACCTCCGCAAAAAGCACCAGAAAGAGAAGCACGAGAAGGTGACGCAATTGCACGGAGAGCACCACGAGAAGAAGCAAAAGCACCTCGCGGAGCACAGGCAGAAGCACGTTGAGAACAAGAAGACCCATCTGGACGGCGTGAAGCAGAAGCAGGGCGACCAGAAGCAGAAGCACCTCGATGAGGTGAGGAAGAAGCAGGGCGAATCGAAGCAGAGGCAGCAGGATGAGCTGCAGAAGCGCCAGGCGCAGGACAAGAAGGGCAAGGGCGACGCGCTCAAGAAGAGCCAGGGTGCTGAGGCGAAGCGACGCCAGGACACCCTCGGGCGCCAGCAGAAAGCGGAGCACGCGCGGCACAAGGAAGTGCTGCAGAAAAAGCAGACCCGGCAGTCCGCGCCGCGTCGCGCAACTGGCGGCCGGCACAAATAGGCGGGCTTTCAAGCTCTGGTCGATCGAGGCCTCGTTCTCTCCGGAGAGCGGGGCCTCGCGCTTTTTGGTAGAGACCAGACCCGTGCGCTACCGCGAGTACAACTTCGACGGGCTGGTGGGGCCGACGCACAACTACGCCGGTCTTTCGCGCGGCAACGTGGCCTCGCTGACCCATGCAGGGCAGGCCGCCAATCCGCGGCGGGCCGCGCTGCAAGGGCTCGAGAAGATGCGGCTGGTGGCCTCACTCGGCGTGGGGCAGGCAGTGCTTCCGCCGCAAGAGCGCCCGTCGTTGCGGACCCTGCGCCGGCTGGGCTTTCGAGGATCGGACGAGGAGGTCCTCGCGCAGGCGGCAAGCGATCCGGATTCGCGCGATCAGCTTCTGCGCCTCACCTCGAGCGCGGCGGCCATGTGGACCGCGAACGCCGCGACTTGCGTCCCCTCCTGCGACAGCGAGGACGCAAGGCTGCACTTGATCCCCGCGAACCTCACGGCGATGTTTCACCGTGCGCTCGAGGCCGGGACGACGACCACCGTTCTGCGCAGGATCTTCGCCGACCCGGCGCGCTTCGCGGTTCATGATCCGCTGCCGGGCGGCGCGCAATTCTCTGATGAGGGCGCGGCCAATCACACCCGGCTGTCTGCCGAAGGCGCAAAAGGAGTGCACCTCTTCGCCTGGGGTCGCCGGGCCTTCGGCGGTCCCGCGCCTGCCGGTGAGCCGCAACGCTGGCCGGCGCGGCAGACGCTCGAGTCTTCGCAGGCGCTGGCGCGACTCGGTCGCGTGGCACCGGCGCAGGCGCTTTTTCCCCAGCAGCATCCGGCAGGCATCGACGCGGGGGCCTTCCACACCGACGTGCTCGCGGTCGGCACCGGCAACCTGTTGCTCCTGCATCAACTGGCGTTCGTCGATCACGAGGCGCTCCTTGCCCGGCTGCGCGCACTGGTGCCCGGCTTCACGGCCGTCGTCGCCACCGAAGAGGAGTTGCCCGTGAGCGCGGCGATCAAGGCCTATCCCTTCAACTCGCAGTTGCTCACGCTGCCCGACGGGAGCATGGCCTTGCTGGCTCCCGACGAATCGCGGCAAGAGCCTCACGCGCGCGCTTTTCTCGAGCGGCTCCCGGGCGTGAAAATTCACTACCTCGCCCTCGGCGACTCGATGCAGAACGGAGGCGGCCCCGCTTGCCTGCGGCAGCGCATCCTGCTCTCCGACGACGAGCGCGCGGCAGTGACGGCGCGCGTCTTCTGGGACGAGCCGCTGGGGAGCGAGTTGGAGGCGTGGGTCGCGCGGCACTATCGCGACCGCCTGGTGGGCGACGACCTACGAGACCCGCTGCTGGCGCGCGAGACGCTCACCGCCCTCGATGAGCTGACGCAGATGCTCCAGCTCGGCGCGGTCTACGATTTCCAGCGCCTGGACAGCCGGTCTTTCTAAAACGGCTCAGCTGACGCTCTCTCGAAGCGAGAAACTCTTCACCGCTTCGGCGTTGCTTCCTCCCGGACCAGCTTGCCGGAGGCGTCGAAGAGGTAATCCACGTCGCTCACGCAGCGGTCAACGCCGCAGCTCCGGGTCTCCTGATAGCGGAGCGCGAAGAGCCCGTCAGCGCGGGTCGCAAACGATCGCGGGGGGCCGCGCCGGGCGACGAGCTTCTGTGCGTCCTTCGCGATGGTGAGCATAGCTGAAGTGCCAGCCCGCTCGCGCTGAGGCTCGGAGTCGGACAACCCCAGACCCGGTGAAGCGCGAGACTCATCCTCCCCCATCTCCGCGTCGGTGGGGACGCTCGACGCCGCAGCAGCCTCACCGGCCGGGGATGAGGCCGAGCCCGCATCGGGTGGCGCCGCGGTCTCGACCCGCGACTCGCTCGACCGCGACGGCTTGATTGCCGGCGGTGGGTGAGCCGTGAGGTCCGCCAGCTGGGCGCGAATCTCCGTGGCGTCATCGCCCGCAAAGCCGGTCAGCTTCTCGTCGGGATGCTCGAACAGATAACGCGCCGTCGCCGCGATGAACGGCTTGGGCACAGGCAGCGCGACGGTGGACAACTTTGCCAGCGGATTCACCGCCAAGGCCTTGCCGGCTGGTGCGGTCGCGGCTGCCGGCGTCTTGCCCGGGTTGTTGGGCACATCTCCCCTGGCGATCGGCTGCGACGCCGCGCCGAGCTCCTTTGCGAGCTTCGCCTCGCTGTTTCGCGCGCGGCGCGACGACTCCAGCGCCTTGCGCAGGTCCGGGAGTGTCACTCCGCCGCGCGTCTCGGACAGCGCCAGCGCCAGGTCGTCCGCGGCCTGCAGCGCCTCGGTGCGCGTCTGACCCGCCTTCTCGAAGTCGTCCACCAGCGCGGGCTCGTCGCCGTCCTCACGGAGCGACTCCACCGCGGCCTCGCGAATCCAGGTGCCGCGATCGACGCTCGAGGTCAGCTTGCGCAGCTGCTTGCGCCCCAGGTTCACCGTCTCTTGATCGCCGCTGCGAATCTTTTCCAGATCTTCGGGCGTGGCGCGGCCCCCCACGGAGTCCTGCGCCCAGCGCTCCTGGCGGGTGATCTCGGTGGCGAGGCGCGGGTCGCGCTCGTGGCTGCGCTCGGCGAGGCAGCTGATGCAGGCAAGAAGCGGCAGCAAGTGTTTCAGGGTCATCGCGTTCTCATGGTGGCGCAAAGTTCGCGCGTCAAGTCCAACACTCCGCCCGGCGCGCAAGGTCGCGCTCAGCCGCGCCGGCAGGTACAAGAGGCACATGCTTGCCCTTTTATTCATTCTCGTCGCCACACCTTCCGAGGACCTCGCGGCGCGGTTGCGCCATCTGGCCTCGGCTGGCAGCGCCGAAGTGCCCGCGCCTTCGCCTGACGGCGGCCGCGTCGCTTTCGTCACTACGCTCTTCGGCTCGCGCCAGGCCGCCTCGCTGCCTGTCGAGGGAGGCTACCCGCGGCAGCTGACCGATGAGCCGGGCGGTGTGCTCTCTGTGCGCTGGACACCCGATGCGAAGACCGTTCTGGCCACCGTCCGGCGGGGGGACCTCCGGCGCATCCTCGCGATCGCCGACGAGACGTTCGCCATCGAAGAGCTCGACCCGACCCCCGGCGATCAGCTCCTGGGCGGCTTCACGCGCGACGGTAAGCGCCTCTTCTACGCAATCATTGAAGCCGGCAAGGTCGTCCTCAGGCAAATGGCCATCGACAGCCGGCGCGCGGTCGACGTCGCGCCGCCCCCGCCCTCCGCTGGTCCCGCTCCGGCGCCGCCCGGCTCGCAGCCGATCGGCGAAGCGCTGGCAGGGCTGTCGTCGCTGGGGCCTCTGTCGCCGGACGGGCGCAGGCTGGTGGCGCAGGTGCGGCACGGCGCAGACGAAACACTGGTGCTGGTGGACATCGCCAGCGCCCGGGCCGAGCCGCTCACCGCTCACGAAGGCAAGGCGCGCTTTCGCTTTCCGCGCTTCAGCAACGACGGCAAGACGCTTTACGTCCTCACCGATCAGGGCCGCGCGACGCTGGGCATCGACGCCATCAACCTCGCTGCGCGCACGAGAAAGCCGCTCTATGTCCCGCCGCGCGATGTCGAGGCCTACGGTATGTCGGAGGACGGGCACCGCCTCGCGGTCGCGGTCAACCAGGACGGCGAGAGCGTGTTCTCCCTGCTGGAGCTGCCCAGCCTGCGCGCGCAACCTCTGCCGCAGCCACCGGGCGGCGCGCTGGCGAAACCTCCGGAAGGCGACTCGCCGCTGACCTGGAGCCGCGGCGGCGATCGCATCTTCTTCACCTGGAGCCTCTCCGATGACACCACCGATGTGTGGCTCTTCCGGCTCGGCTACGGCACGCCGACGCGGCTGACGCACAGCCCGCGGCCCGGGTTGGTTTCCGGCGAGCTCCCGCGCCCGAAGCCGCTGCGCATCGGCGAGCTGCAGGGTTTTCTCTGGCAGCCGGCCCAGGCCGAGCACCCGCGGGTGGTGCTGCTCGAGACCCGCGAGCCGACGCGCCCCGTGTTCGACCCGCGCATCGCAGCGCTCAATCTTGCCGGCTACGCGGTGTTGGCGGTCAACGGCCCTCCGCATGAAGCGCACGAGGCTGCGCTGCGGTGGCTTGCTTCCGCGCCCGAGCTGGATGCGGCGAAGCCCATCTTGCTCTCCCTCGACGGGCAGCACGATCTCGCCGCGCTGGTGAAGGCGACCCAGGCCAGGTAGCCGACTCAAAGTTCGCGCGACACCGCTTCCGCAACCCGGCGCATCTCGAACGCTGCCGGCGCGGTGGCGGCGCCGTGCGCGAGCAACAGCACCAGGTAGTAGCCGTCTCGCAGCCCGTGGCAGAGCAGGGCGCCGCCATCGCAGCCGACCTTCAGCTCGACCAGGCCGCCCGCGCCGCCCAGCGCGGATCCGCTCTGCAGCGCAAGCCAGGTGGCCGCGAGGTGCGCTCCGACGCAGCGCAGCTCATAGTGCGTCAGCGCCGGGTCCTGGATGACCAGGTGGACGAACTCGCCCTCGTGATCGCAGAACACCGCGCCCCGGGCTCCCGCCGCGCGCGTCACCAAGTCTTTCAACAGTCGCTGGAAGGGCACTACGTCGCTTGTACCCACGGGGTCCGAGTGGTAGCAAGCGGGCCGACTGGAGGCTTTCTGGACAAGCGCGCGGCTGCGGTGCTCGGTGTGATCTTTGGCGGGCTATTTTTGGTGCTCTTCGCCTTCCTCTTCCTCGCTTACTCCGCGGTGAAGAGTGGCGGGCTCGGCGACACCTCCGACCTGACGTCCGGCGCGCGCGTGGCCATTCTCGAGCTGCGCGGCGAGATCGGTTCCGGCCCCAGCGAGAACGGCATCGACGGCGAGAAGGTGATCAAGCAGCTGAAGAAGCTGGAGAAGGACGACGACGTGAAGGCCATCGTCCTGCGCGTCGACTCGCCCGGTGGCGCGGTGGCGCCCTCACAGGAAATTTACGACGCCGTCAAGCGCATCAAGGCGAAGAAGAAGATCGTCGTCTCGATGGGCAACCTTGCCGCCTCGGGCGGCTATTACGTCTCGGCCCCCGCCGACAAGATCTTTGCCGAGCCCGGCACGCTCACCGGCTCCATCGGCGTCATCTTCATGCACTTCAACGTCAAGGGCCTGCTCGACCTCGCACACGTCGAGGAGACCACGCTGAAGACCGGCAAGTACAAGGACACGCTCTCGCCGTTCCGGCCCATCCAGGACACCGACCGCGAGGAGATCCAGGGCATCTCGGACGACGTCTACGGCCAGTTCGTCAAGGCGGTGGCGGAGGGCCGCGGCATTCCCGAAGCCAAGGTCCGTGAAATCGCGGAAGGCCGCATCTACACCGGCCGCCGTGCGAAAGAGCTGAAGCTGGTGGACGAACTGGGCGGGCTCGATGACGCCATCGCGGCGGCGTGGCAGATGGCCGGCCAGACCGGCGAACCCAGGGTGCAGACGCAGCCCAGGGAGCGCGAGTTTTCCGTTCGCGACCTGATGCGCGGCGCGTTCCAGGGCGCGGCGGCAGGCGTGCGTGACGGCGTTGTCCGCGCGGCTCCCCAGGGGATGATGTTCCTCGCGCCCTCGCTGGTGCCGGCACCGTGAACCAGCTCTGGGCTCCGTGGCGGATGGAGCTCGTCTCGAAGGGCGAGCCTCCCAAGGCTGGCTGCATTTTCTGTGACCTGCCGCGCGGCCACGAAGACCGCGAGAACCTGATTCTTGGCCGCACCGAGCACACCTTCGCCATCCTGAACCGTTTTCCGTACAACAACGGCCACCTGATGGTGGTGCCGCGCGCTCACCAGAACGATCCCGATCAGCTCGCCGATGTCGAGTGGTCCGAGCTTTCCGAGATGCTGCGGGTGGCCGACCGCATCGTGCGGAAGGCCTATGGACCGCACGGCACCAATCTGGGAATGAATCTGGGCCGCGTGGCGGGCGCCGGCATCGCCGACCACCTGCACTGGCACCTCGTGCCGCGCTGGAGCGGCGACACGAACTTCATGCCAGTCCTCGCCGAAACCAAGGTGATGGTGGAACACCTGGAAGCCTCGTGGGACAGGCTGCGGCCGCTCTTCGACAGCATGTACTCGCGGGTCAAGGCATGGTGAAGGATGAGGTGGCGCTGCTGGTCGAGCGCGCGCTGGACAAGTGCGTGGCCGACGGATTGTTGCCGGCTTTTGAGCGCGTCGCGGTCCAGCTGGATGCGCCCAAGCAAGCCTCGCACGGAGACTTCGCCTGCAACGCGGCCATGGTCCTGCAGAAGCAGCACGCGGCGGCCACCGGAGCGGCCCGGCCGAACCCGCGCGCACTGGCGCAGGCCATCGTCGAGCGGCTGGAGGATCCCGAAGGGCTGCTCGCCGGCAAGCCCGAGATTGCGGGTCCGGGCTTCCTGAATCTGCGGCTCGCGCAGGACGTCTGGCACCGCGCGCTGGGCGCGGTCTGGAACGAGCGCGAGAAGTTCGGCCGCAGCGACAAAGGCGGCGGCCGCAAGACCATGGTGGAGTTCGTCAGCGCCAACCCGACCGGCCCCTTGCACGTGGGCCACGGCCGCGGCGCGGTGATTGGCGACGTGGTCGCGTCGCTGCTCGACTGGGCCGGCTACGAGGTCGCCCGCGAGTTCTACATCAACGACGCCGGTGGACAGGCCTTCCGCCTCGCGCATGCGGTGCTGGCGCGGGCGACCGAGCTTTCCGAGGCTGCCGGGCCAGGCGTAGCGCGGGTGCCGCTCGATCCGGAGGATTACCAGGGCGAGTACATCAAGGACATCTCGCGGGCGTGGCTGGCGACGAAGCCCGATCTGGCCAAGCCATTTGCCGAGCTGCGCGAGCCGCTGCGCCAGTTCGCCACCGACTGGGTTCTCGAGAACCTGATCAAGCCGGACCTCGCGCTGTTCGGTATCCGATTCGACAAGTTTTATAGCGAAAAAACTTTGCACGATCAGAACGCCATCGCGCACGCGGTCGAGGTGCTGCGCGCGAAGGGTGTCCTCGCCGAAGAGGTGTTGCCGCCGCCCAAAGGCCAGGAGCGCGACCCCGACGAGCCGGTGGAAGCGAAGCCTTTGCTGGTGATGAAGACCACGCGCTTCGGCGACGATCGCGATCGGCCGATTTTTAAAACGACCGGCGAGCCGACCTACTTCGCGGCTGACGTGGCTTATCATTTCGATAAGCTCGGTCGCGGTTATCAAAGATTGATCAACGTCTGGGGCGCGGACCACGGCGGCTATGTCACGCGCATGAAGGCCGCGGTCGGCGCGATGGGCGGCTCGCTGGAAGTGATCCTCTTCCAGCTGGTCAATCTGATGAAGGACGGCCAGCCGTTCAAGATGAGCAAGCGCGCGGCTAACTACGTCACGCTGCGCGAATTGCTGGAGGAGGCCGGCTCCGACGCGACGCGCTTCTTCTTCCTCCTGCGCCGCGGCGACATGGCGCTGGACTTCGATGTCGAGCTGGCGCGCAAGCGCTCCAGCGAGAACCCGGTCTTCTATGTGCAATACGGCCACGCCCGCTGCGCGGCCATCCTGCGCAAGGCGGCCGAGGCTGGCTTCACGCCGCGCTGGGACAGAGCCGCCATGACCGCGCTCTCGCTGCCCGAAGAGATCGATCTGATCAAGCGCGTGCTGCAGCTGCCAGAGCTGGTTGCGCAAGCGGCGCTCACGCTCGAGCCGCACCGGATCGTCTTCTATCTGCAGGAGACCATCGCCGCGTTTCACGGCTATTACACCCGCTACAAGAAGACCGAGCGCGTGATCTCCGACGACCCGCGCAAGACCACCGCGCGGCTGTACCTGGTCTGGTCCATCCGGCAGGCACTGGCCAATGGGCTCTCGATCCTGGGCGTGAGCGCGCCCGACCGGATGGACTCGCCTCCGGCCGAAGGCGACGACGTGGTAGATCCGGCGGACTGATGCGCGACGTGGACCGGCTGCGCGAAAAAATCCAGATCTCGCTCGACGACCGGCAGATCGCGGTGCTGGCGGTGTGCGCGCTGCTGCTGCTCGGGGGTGTCTTTTCGCTGGGGCTGCTGGTCGGGAAGCGCCTCACCGCGTCCGCGCCGCAGTCCGCGAAAGCCAACGACCTCGCCGCCCTGGACGAGCAGCAGGAGCAAGCGGCCAGAGAGCCGCCGCCGCGAATGAAGGTTTCGCCTGCGGCCGCGCCGCGTGTCGTTCCGCTGAAGCCGCCGGTTGTCGCCGAGACCCTGCCTGCGGAAGAACTTGATCGGGACCCCGACGAGCAGCCAGCACCCGAGCAGGGGAAGTTGCCCGGAGAGGCGTCGCCAGCGCAGCCCGTGAAGCCCGCGCCGCCGTCCGCCAAGGCAACACCGCCGGCCAGGTCCACGCCGCCTCAGACAAATCAACAGGCGCAGGCCGCGATCGTCCCGACGCCGCGCGAGCCGGTGCAGATCGAACCGCCACCGAAGCCGCGCATTGTCGAGCCAGCGCTTAAGCCCGTGGCTGTCCTCGCGCCGCCCCGGAACCTGGGCCAGTTCACCGTCCAGATCGGCGCCTCGCAGGACCGAGCCGACGCGCAGCGGCTGGAGTCGCGCGCGCGCCTTGCGGGGCTGAAGCCGTACCTGATCGAAGCGCGACTCGGTAACAAGGGCACCTGGTACCGGGTTCGCGTGGGCGCCTTTAACGACAAGAATGCTGCCGACAATTATCGCCGCGACGTGGAGCGCGAGCTGCGCCTCACGGCGATGGTCATGCCGGCCCGCTGAGGGAGTGGACTTGAACATGAAGCCAATCCGAGTCGAGAAGCCCTGGGGCCACGAGCTCATCTGGGCCAAGACAGAGCGCTACGTGGGGAAAATTCTCCACATCAACCAGGGCCACGCGCTGAGCCTGCAGTACCATTTGAAAAAGGACGAGACGGTCCATGTCCTCACCGGCCGGATGCGCTTCCAGACGGGCGTTGACGAGGCCTCTCTGGAAGACCGTGTGCTCGGGCCGGGTGAATCGTTCCACATCACGCCGCACCTGCGACACCGCATGATCGCCGAGACGGACTGCGACATCCTCGAGGCCTCGACGCCCGAACTCGACGACGTGGTCCGCCTGGAGGACCGCTACGGGCGCGTGAAGTAGCGGCCGGCGCCGCAGGTGTTGGCGCCGTGACAATCGCGGGGCACTGGTTGCGCATGACTGGCAAGCCGCTCCTCCGTGGGGTCTCCCATCAAGTCGCCTTCTTCGTTGCGTTGGTGGGCGCGGCCGCGCTCCTGCTGCTCGCGCGCGATCGGGTCGCACTGGCGGGCGCCGCGATTTACGGCGCCTCGCTCGCCATGCTGTTCGGCATCAGCGGGCTCTACCACCGTCACAACTGGGCCCCCGCGCCGCGCACCCTGATGCGCAAGCTCGACCACTCGGCCATCTTCGTGCTGATTGCGGGCACCTTCACGCCGTTCTGCCTCAGCCTCGGGGGACGCAGCGGCGCGCTGGGCCTCTCGCTGGTGTGGGGCGGCGCCCTGCTGGGCATCGCGCAGTCGCTCTTCTGGGTGCACGCGCCCAAGTGGGTGGTCGCCGTCGCCTGCGTCGGGCTGGCCTGGTCGATGACTCCACTGCTCGCGCGGGCGGCCGACGCGCATGAGCTCGCGCTGTTGCTGGGCGGCGGGTTGCTCTACAGCGCAGGCGCGGTGATCTACGCGCTCAAGCGGCCGGACCCGGCTCCCGCGGTGTTCGGCTATCACGAAGTCTTCCACGCGCTGGTGATCGCCGGCAGCGCCTGCCACTACGCGGCAGTGGTTCCGATGGTCCGCGCGCTGTAAGCATCCTGCGCGCCGGCCGCGAAAACCGGCGCGCAGCTTGACGTCTACGGCGCGCTTTTTTCGAGGTGCAGCCCGACGTGGTTGCCCTCGCTGTCCCGGACGATAGCAATGAATCCCGGCTCGCCGATGTCGGTCCGGGGCAGCACCACCGTGCCGCCAGCAGCGTCCGCGCGGCGGAGGCAGCCGTCGAGGTCGGGGCTGGCATCGAGGTACACAAGGCAGCCCGAGTCCGCCGACGGCTGGCGTCGCGGGTCGCTGATGAGGCAGCCGGCGACGGCCTCGCGGCTCTCGCCCTTGAAGATGGCGATGGACGTCCCGCCGAAGACCTCCCGGTGCAGCTTGCGGTCGAGGAGCTGCTCGTAGAAGCGGGTGGCGCGGTCGAGGTCGCGGGTGGGGATCTCGAACCAGTTGATGGCATTGCGCATGTGCTGCCTCCTTGAGGTCGGACACAAAGGTGCGCCCGATTGAAAGGAGGCTACGGCCGCCGGCTGTCAGCCTCCTGTCAGGATTGTTTGCAGCAGGACGGCGCTTTGGATCCGATCGAGGCGGAACTGGCGCGGCTCGCCTTTGCCCAGGTCTTCGGCCAACAGCACCGTGTGACCGCGGTCCATCAGCGCCCCGGAGATGCGCACCACGCGCTCGCTCAGGGTCTGGTCCGCTTTCAGGTACACGATGCGCAAGGGACGCTGCTCGAACCAGGCCTCCTCGACCGCGCGACGCACACCGGCGGGCACGGCTTGTGCGGGAACGCCGACGAATTGCAGCTTCGCCATGTGCGCCTGCAACTCGCGCTGCGCGGGGGTCGAAAGCGCGCCGCGCACCTTGTCGAGCGCGCTGCCAAGCGTGCGCGGAAACGGCACCAGCCTCATCTCGGTGGCCCAGCGCCCGACCGTGGCCAGGAGCGCGGCCTCGCGTGCGGTGAAGTTCACCGGTGGCAGCGAATAGGACTTGTCCAGCGCGTAGCCGCCGCCGGGCCCCCGCTCGGCCTGCAGCGGCAGCGCCGCGTCCCGCAACGTATCAAGGTCCCGGTAGATGGTGCGGATGCCCACCGAGAATCGCTCCGCCAGCGCCTCTGCGGTCACGCCCGTGCGTCGCCCGCGGAGGTATTCGGTGAGGGCGAAGAGCCGGGCCTGACGCTGCACGGGTCAGATCATGCCACATTCCTGACAGGGGAGCCTTGAGGCGCCACCCGCTCGCAGGGCGGGGCGTGCGCGAACGCGACGGGCGACGAAAGTGACCCGAAGCAATGCGGGTTTGACACGCGTGCGGTGGCACCGCTAGGAAGCCGCCATGCGCGCAGTGGTGCTCGGAGGATCCGGATTCGTCGGCAGCCATCTCGTCGATCAAATGCTCGAACGCGGGGACGAGGTTGTCGTGGTCGACAGCTACCTGACGGGCCGCCGGCAGAACCTCGCGCACAACCACGGCCGGCGCGGTTTCCGGCTGGTCGAGCACGACATCTGCCAGCCCATCCCGGTGGTCGGCCAGTTCGACGCTGTCTTCAATCTGGCTTCGCCCGCCTCACCCATCGACTACGCGCGATTCCCGCTCGAGACTTTGGACGTCGGCTCGCTCGGCACCCGCAATGCGCTGATCCTCGCGCGGGCTGCGGGCGCCACCTTCGTGCAAGCCTCCACCTCGGAGGTCTACGGCGACCCGCTGGTGCACCCGCAGCGGGAGGACTACTTCGGCAACGTCAACACCGTGGGTCCTCGCTCCTGCTACGACGAGGCCAAGCGCTTCTCCGAGGCGCTGATCACCACTTACGCCCGCGTGTACGGTACCCGCGTGCAGTTGGCGCGTATCTTCAATACCTACGGGCCGCGTATGCGCGTCGACGACGGTCGCGTAGTGCCGGCCTTTGTTACGCAGGCGCTCCGGGGCGAGGACTTCACTGTTTTCGGCGACGGCTCGCAGACGCGCAGCTTCTGCTACGTCGACGATCTCGTCCGCGGCCTGCTGCTGCTCTGCGAGAAGGGCGACGGCATGCCGGTGAACCTGGGCAATCCGGTCGAGCTGACCCTGCGCGAGTTTGCCGAAGCCGTGCGCCAGGTGGTGGGGAAGGGCGGGGCGGTGCGGTCGGTGCGGCCGCTGCCGGAGAACGACCCGAGGCAGCGCAGACCGGTGATCGAGCGAGCCCTCACGCTGTTGGGCTGGGCGCCGCGCGTGCCGCTCGAAGAGGGCTTGTTGCCGACCGTCGCCTATTTCCGCGCCGAGCTTGGACTGTAGATCTTGTCTTCAGGGCGGGTGACTCCCTCAGGCACCAGCGCGAGCAGCGCGCCCGACCACGCAGTCGATCTGCGAATGGGCGCCGTCTGCATGGTCGGCGCAGCCCTCTCCTACGTGGTGCTCTACACCTGCGCCCGCGCGCTTTCGGGCCGCTGCGACTGGCGGCTCACGGCGCTGGTCCGCACGGCCGCGAACTTCGCGTTGATGGTGGCCTGGGCGCGTGCGCGCGGCATCCCGCTGCGCTTTTCCACGCCGCGCCTGCTCTGGCTTCGCAGTGGCGCGGGCGCGGCCAGCCTGCTGTTCGCCTTCTACGCCCTGCCCCTCCTGCCGGTGGCCGATTCGCTGACGCTGTCCAACACCGCGCCGTTGTGGATCGCCGTCCTCGCCTCGATCTTTCTCGGCGAGCGCGCCGGGCCGTCGGTGTGGGGCGCCATCGCGGTCGGCTTCGCGGGCGTGGTGATCATGGAGCGGCCGCAGCTCGAGGCGGGCCTGCTGCCGGTGGGCGCGGCGCTGCTGGGGGCGTTCTGCGCAGCGGTGGCCATGCTGGGCCTGCGGCGGATGCGCGGCGTGGACCCGGTGGCCATCGTGGCGCACTTCGCCGGCTTCGGAATGTGCGCGGTGCTGGCGGTGGCGCTGCCGCAAGCTTCGGCCATCGTGCACTCGGTACGCCAAGGGCCGGCCACCTGGTTCCTGCTCGCGGGCGTAGGCTTGAGCGGAACCGCAGCGCAGCTCTTGATCACCCGCGCTTACGCGCTGGCGCCCGCGGCCCGCAACGCGCCGATTGGCTTCGCCGAGATCGGGTTCGGTGCCCTGGTGGACCGGGTATTCTTCCACCGCGTCTTCACCGGCTCGAGCCTGTTCGGCATGGCTCTGGTGCTGCTTCCCGCCGGCTGGCTCCTCGCCAGCGCGCGTCCGGCCAAGGTTTTGCAATCGCCGTTCGGCGCTTAGCTAGAGGTAACGCCGCACCCGTGCCAGGTAGCTCCGGTAGGGCTCACCGAACTTGTCTGCCAGATAGGCCTCCTCGGGCAGCACCGCGAAGAAATGCACCGCCAGCAGCGCTGCCAGCGCCAGCGCGATCATCCAGCCGCGGGCCGCGAGCACCCCGACACCCATGCCCAGCAGCGTCATGCCCACGTACATGGGATTGCGGGTGAAGCGAAACGGCCCGCGCACGACCAACTCCGGCGATGGCTTCCACGGTGCGGGGTCCTGGCCTGTCCGACGGAAACAGACGACGGCCGCGCCGCCGAGCAACAGTGCCGCCGCGATCAGGAGCAGGCCGATGATTGCGCGCGGGCTGCCGCCGGTCGCGAGCCTCAGGCCCGGCAGCGCCGCTCCGATCAACAGTGTCCCGACAAAATAAAGCGGCGGCGGCACGCGCACGCGAGCCCCGCCCTCCCTGCTCTGGACCTCGTTCATGCTGTCCCCCGCGCAGAGGCGTTGTGCAGGCCCCTCCTGCATGTTATCCCCCGCGGTCCCCCATGTCCGAAGCAAACGCCCATCTCCGCAACTTTTCGATTATCGCCCACATCGATCACGGGAAGAGCACGCTCTCCGACCGCCTGCTCGAGAAGACCGGCACCGTCACCGCGCGCGAGGCGCAGGATCAGTTCCTCGACAACATGGAGCTCGAGCGCGAGCGCGGAATCACCATCAAAGCGCAGTCGGTGCGCATGACGTACCGCGCGAAGGACGGCAAGGACTACGTCCTCAACCTCATCGACACGCCGGGCCATGTCGACTTCGCCTACGAGGTCAGCCGATCGCTCTCGGCCTGCGAGGGCGCGGTGCTGGTGGTCGACGCGTCGCAGGGGGTCGAGGCACAGACGCTTGCGAACGTCTATCTGGCGCTCGAGCACGACCTCGCCATCGTCCCGGTGATCAACAAGATCGACCTGCCCAGCGCGGATATCCCCGGAACGCGCGCGGAGATCGAGGAGATCATCGGCATCGACGCCTCCAAGGCGGTGCCCACCAGCGCCAAGGAAGGCATCGGCATCGAGGAGCTGCTCGAGGAGATCGTCACCGAGATCCCGCCGCCCTCCGGCGACCCCAAAGCGCCGCTCAAGGCGCTCATCTTCGACAGCTGGTACGACACCTACCGCGGCGTGGTCATGCTGGTGCGCATCGTCGAAGGCACTCTGCGGCCGAAGCAGAAGGTCATCTTCATGTCGAACCGCCACGAGTATGAGGTGGCGGATGTCGGTGTTTTCGCGCCCAAGGCGCGCGGCAAAGCGGAGCTGATCGCGGGCGAGGTCGGCTTCGTGGTCGCGAACGTCAAGATCATCCAGGACGCCAAGGTCGGCGACACCCTGACCGAGCTGACCCGGCCCACCGAGACGGCCTTCCCGGGCTTCAAGGAAATCAAGCCGATGGTCTTCTCCGGAATCTTCCCGGTGGACTCCTCGGATTACGAAAACACCCGCGATGCTCTCGAAAAACTGAAGCTCAACGACAGCGCCTTCACCTACGAGCCCGAGACCTCGCAGGCGCTCGGCTTCGGCTTCCGCTGCGGCTACCTCGGCCTGCTGCACATGGACATCGTGCAGGAGCGGCTCGAGCGCGAATACAATCTGAACCTGATCACCACCGCGCCTTCGGTCGTCTACAAGATCATCCGCAAGGACGGCCGGGAGATGATCATCGACAACCCGGCCAAGCTGCCGGACGAGGGGGAGATCGAGACGCTGCTCGAGCCGATGATGCTGGCGCACGTCTACGTGCCCAATGAATATGTCGGCTCGGTATTGAAGCTCTGCCAGGACCGGCGCGGTTCGCAGAAAGACATCAAGTACATCGGCACCAAGCGGGTACAGATCACTTATGAGATCCCGCTCGCAGAAGTGGTGTTCGACTTCTTCGATAAACTAAAGAGCCTGACCCGTGGCTATGCCTCGCTCGATTACGAGCCGCTGGGATACCAGGCCGCCGATCTGGTGAAGCTGGATATCCTGATCAATCAAGAGGTGGTCGACGCACTCAGCACCATCGTGCACCGTGAGCGCGCTTATTACCGCGGCAAGGCAGTCTGCGAGAAGTTGAAGGAAGAGATCCCCAGGCAAATGTACGAAGTGGCCATTCAAGCAGCCGTAGGGTCGCGGGTGATCGCCCGTGAAACGCAGAAAGCCATGCGCAAGAACGTGCTCGCCAAGTGCTATGGAGGCGATATCTCACGCAAGCGCAAGCTGCTCGAGAAGCAGAAGGAAGGAAAGAAGCGGATGAAGGCGGTCGGATCGGTGGAGATCCCCCAGGAGGCATTTCTCGCCGTCCTTCGGGTGGAGGAATGACGGTGGCTGTGGATCAGGGCAAGGCCACGGCGCAGGCCCGGAAGGAGGCGGAGTTGGTCGCCGCCGCCGACAAGGGACCGCGCGCCTACTACCAGGCTGCCGGCTATTCGCGCATGCTCGGCATCATCGGCGGCGCGGTGGTGGTTGCTGCTTTCGCGCAATATCGATTGCGTCACCAGGATTACCTGATTGGCTCGCTCGCGGTGTTCTTCGCGGTCTTCATCGTTTCAATGATTGGCTCCGCCACGCACTGGGGCGTGCGCAGTCGGGCGCGCAGCGAAGCCAGGGCGCTGCGCCGCTCCGGCGCGCGGCTGTTGCGGCGCAATGCGGGCAAGCTCAAGCCGGAAGCGGCGAGTGAAGTCGAGCAATCAATTGAGGGGGTCTCGACGGCGCTCGCGACCGGCGGCGGGATGGCCGCGGTAGAGGCGCGGACACGGCTGGATCAGAGTCTTGAAAAGCATCTGTCCTTCGCGCGCAAGAGCGCTGCGCGCGAATATACCGAGTCCATCGGCGGGGCTATTCTGGTGGCGCTCCTGCTGCGCGCGTTTATCTTCGAACCCTTTCATATTCCCTCCGGTTCAATGATTCCCACGCTGCTGGTCGGCGATTTCATCTTCGTCAACAAGATGTCTTATGGCCTGCGCGTTCCCTTCAGCGACCCTGCCACGGTGCACAAGATCGGCGAGAAGGCACCTGGGCGCGGCGACGTGGTCGTCTTCATGGTGCCGCAGCACCCGGAGGTTGATTACGTGAAGCGCGTTATCGGGCTTCCCGGCGACCGTATCGACGTCAAGGAGAACGTGGTCTTCGTCAACGGCGTCGAGCAGGCGCGCACGCCGGTAGGCGATTACAATTATACTGAGCATTCCGAATATTCAGACGGCGATGTCCAGGTCACCTCCTCCGAATTCATCGAAGACCTGGGCGGCCACAAGCACCCCATCATCGTCCGCAAGGATCCGGCTTATTCGCGCTCGGGCTCGTGGATCGTCGGCCCCGGCCGTGCGTTCATGATGGGCGACAACCGCGACAACTCCGCTGACAGCCGCGTCGAGGGGGGCATCGGAGAAATACCCTTCAGCTACATCAAGGGCCGCGCCTCCATCATCTGGATCTCCTTTGGCGGCTCGATGGGGATCCGCTTCGAGCGGCTCTTCCACGGCGTGAATTGATGCGCCGGCCGCGCGGCTTCACCATCGTTACTTTCCTGCTGCTGCTAGGTCTGGGCGCTGGCATTTTCTGGGTGGTGACCTACGGCAACGCGCACTGGGAGAATTACGAGGTGAAGTCCATCCTCGGCCAGGCGGCGAACCTCGCTTACCAGGAGCGCTCAGACAAGCTGGTGCACGACTTCATCTATCGGAAGCTGCACGAGAAGTTTGACGTGGACGTGCAGCAGCCCGGCGGCAAGATGGCTAAAGAGCTGTTGATTGACGCGCCTGAAGAGAACCTGCGCATCGAGCGCACCAAGTCGCCGGAGCATATTGATATCTGGTTCACTTACTCGCGCGACGTGCGGCAGCCATTCACCGGACTCATCCGGACCGTGACCTTCCAGCACCACGTCGAGCAGGATCTCTCCGCGACGAAGTGGTGAGCCGTGAGTTGCTTTCAGACCACGCTCAGGTGGGTCGCGAGTCGGTGCACGGAGAGGACTCCGCTCGCATCCACCAGCGCGCAGGTGAGGTCGGGAGCGAGCGCGGCCCAGCGCGCCGCTGGAAGTCTGGCGAGCGGCAGGCCCTCGGCCGCGTCAACCAGCGCGGTGCCGTTGCGCTGCAGCAACACCATGCCGCGCTGGAGCAGTGCTTCTGACGAGGCGGCGGTGTCGTCGGTGGCCAGCGTCCATCGCGGAAGGCCGCGCTCGTCGAGGCGCATGGCCGCGCCGCCCGCGCCGGTGACGATGACGGTGACGCCGGGGTGGCCGTGCTCATCCGGATCGTCGGCCACCGCGAGCTCCTGCGCCCAGGGCAACAGGACGGAAAACCGGGACGCGCCGTCCATCAACGCAAACGCGTGCACACGGCCCGCGACGAGGACGAGCGCTACGTCGCCAGCGATTCGGGGCTCGCTGGCGCCGGGCGGCAACGGGCGCTCCCAGAGCGATTGGCCCGAGAGCAGGTCCAACGCGGCGATCGACTCCTGCCCCGACGCCAGCGCGCAGCCGGGAGCGGCGGTCAGTGAGTCGAAGCGTCCGCGCTTGCGCCACAGGACGCTGCCGTCGCCCGGGTCGAGACCGGCCACGACACCCGAGGCGAGCGTCAGCAGGAGCATGCCGTCGAGCAGCAGCGCGGCCGAGGGCACGCCGCCGGGAAGCCGGGCACGAAAGGCGAGGGCGCCTTCGTTGTTGACGAACGCTACTCCTTTACCGGGCAGCGACCGCAGCACGCCGCCAGCGAGCGGCCAGAGCTGCGCCGGGTGCGTGGCATCGCGGAGGCGTCGGCGAAAGCGGACCTCGCCCGAGTGCGCATCGAGGCGGACCAACGAGTCGCCTTCCTCGGCATAAAACAAGTCGGAACCGCGCAGCACCGCACCGGGCGCCGCGGGAACCCGCCACAGCGGCTCGCCCGTGGCTGGGTCGCGCGCCTCGATGGCAGCGCCCATCACCAGCAAGAGAGGTCCCTGCGACAGCAGCACCGGCGCTCGTTCCAGTTGGAGGCCGGAGGTGCGCCATGCTTCTTTGTAGAGCAGGCGGCGGATGCGGCCGGCGGCGAGCGGGGCCTGCAGCGGCCGCGGCGACTGCGCATGCGGCGGCGCCAGAACCAGCCGCTGCGCGCGGCGCAAGTCACCCGAAACGAGGTCGCGGCAGTGGCGGGAAAGCGTGCGGGCGCGGGTGCGAAGGTCGGTCAGCAGCTCATCGGGCGCCTTGGCCGCGGTCCCGAGCGCGCGGTCGGCGAACGACTGCGCGGCGCCGGCGATGGCGAGGGCCAGCTGCGATGGGCTCGCGGCCGCCGGATGTTTCCAGCCATCGGCGCGCACCTCGTCGCGCGTCAAATCGCAGCGCAGCTCGACCGCGCCGAGCGGGAGCGTGAAGACCCGGTCGCCACCCTCCCAGGCCTCGACCATCGCGGACGCGTCGCGGACGGCGTTGCGCAGGGTGAAGAGCAGCGGCTCTTCGCAAGAGAGCGCGGGCGCTCCTTTCACTCGCAACGTGAGCGTTCCGCGGCCGAGGTGCGCAGCGAGCGGCGCGTGCTCGACCTCGCGGCGGGCGCCGATGCGGGCCATGGTCTCGGCTGGCGCGGAGACCTCGCAGCGCACGTCCACCCCGGTTGCCGACGCGGTGATCGCGCGCCCAGGCGTCGCCGGCCAGGCCGCCCCCAGCGCGAATGGCTTGCGAGAGAGCGAGCGGCACCCGGCAGCCAGGCGCCGGGCGAGCGGCGTCTTCTCCAGCACGGGGCTGATCGCGAGCAGGTCGAACAGCAGCCCGCGCGCCGCGGCGAGTGCGGCTGCGCGCAGCTTGGTGAAGTCCAGCAGCAGACCGGAGGCGAGCAGACGCAGAGGAGGCGCCAGTGAAACCAGGGTCGCCAGCACGTCGAAGCCGCGCGCCTCGAGCAAAAGTTCCGTCGGACCAGGACCGATGGTCGCCTGCGCAGCCGGGTGGCCCTGTCCGAGCCGCAAGAGCGCCTGCACCAGCTCGTCCACCGCGACCAGCACCTGCGCCTCGCCGACGCCGGCAGCGATGTCGACTCCGTCGACCTCGAGCCCGAGCACGTCCAGGATGGCAGCGAAGTCGAAGGTGCGCGCGCGCGGCAAGGTCAGCGACTGCAGCTCGCCGAGATAGCCAGGATTCAGTCGCCACGAGCGGCCCGGCCGGATGCGGATCACCGTGCGAGCCTAAGTGCGTTGACAGTTGGTTCGCAAGCCAATACGATCTTGGCCCTTTTCCACTGTGCGGAGGGAAGCTTCCACAGCCCCGCCGCCTGGAGATCTACCGATGACTTTCACGGAAGCTGCTGTCGAAGTATTGCGTCGCGCTGGCAAGCCTCTTCACTTCAAGGAAATCGCGGAAGCCGCGGTGCGCGAGAACCTGCTCTCGCACGTCGGGCAGGATCCTGAAGGCACCATGGGCCAGCGTCTTGCGGCCATGGCGAAGCGCGAAGACGAGCGCAAGGTGGTCGCGGTGGCGCCCGAGGGCACTTTCGCATTGACCGAGTGGGGCGTCCCGGCCGATCTGGTGATGGAGCCGGTGGTCCCGCCCCTGCATCCGGCCGAGGATCCGGAGGCGCAGTACCGTCCGCGCGAGCGCGAGCCGCGGCCTATCCACGCGCAGGCCCGCAAGCGCATGGAAGTGCTGCAAGCCGAACACGAAGAGGGCTCGGAGGAGGTCGAGGCCGAGCGCCGTCGCGCGCAGGGCCGGCCCGAGAAGGGGCAGAAGCGGTTCCCGCCGCCGGCCGAGGTGGTCTTCGAGGCGCTCGCGCAGCGGCAGAGCGGGGCGCTGCTGGCCGAGCTGGCGCAGCAGCTGCTGACGAAGCAGTTGTTGAGCGAGGCGCTGGTGCAGGACCTGTCGTCCCTGGTCACCGCTTTGCTCGAGGACAATCGGCGCCGCACCGAGGCGGGGCGCAAGCCCGCCTTCATCGTCGATGGCGATCGGGTCACGCTGGTGGAGTTCCCGCCGCCCGCCGCGATCCCCGAGCCGATCGAGCGCGCGCCGCAGACCTCACTTGGCCGACCCATGACCGGCGCGCAGCTGGTTGCCGAGGGTCGCCGCGCGGTCGTGCGGGCGCTGCGGCGGAGGCTCGCCGAGCTGGAGACTGCGGGCTTCGAGCAGCTCTGCGCGCTGTTGCTGGAGAAGATGGGCATGCGCGATGTCCGCATCGCCAAGCGCAGCAAGGAAGGACCCCTCTACCTGGCGCGGCAGCGACGCGGCGTATCGGACCTGCGGGTCGCCGTCAAGCTGGTGCGGGGCGCTCGCGAGATCGGCCGGAGCGACGTGCAGGAGCTGCGCAAGGACCTCGCGCACTACAGCGCGCAGATGGGACTGGTACTGGCTGCGGGCGAGGCGGGTCGCGAGGCGCGCTCGGAAGCCAGCGCGGCGGGCCAGGCGCCGGTCGCGCTCTATGCTGGCGACGCTTTGCCCGAGGAGATGATCGACCTGCACGTGGGCGTCACCGTGCAGCTGGTGGAGATCCCCGACGTGGACGAGGCCTTCTTCGCCTCGGCCGCGAAGGCGCAGCCTGGGCATGCGCGCGAGGAGAAAGTTCGAGACGAGAAAGTCCGGGACGAGAAGGGCCGCGACGAGAAAGTTCGGGATGAGAAAGGCCGCGACGAGAAAAATCGCGAGCGCGACGACCGCCAGCGCGATCGGCAACGCGAACGGCCGCAGGGAGGCGAAGAGGAGAAGTCCCCGGAGCCGGACGAGCCCATGACCGCGCAGACCAATCTGGCCTTCGTCGAGAGCGCGCCTGCGCCCGCGCCCATCGGTGCGCTCGCGGAGGCCGCGGTTCCACCGCCTGCAGCCGAGATCGCAGCCGAGGACCCGCAAAAGGAAGGCCGCCGGCCGAGGCGCGGACGCGAGGAGCGCCCCCGCGCAATGACTCCCGCGGAGCAGGCGTGGGGACAGCCAGCGGGGACGCTGCGCACCACCCGCGCGCCCATGGCGACTCCTGCCGAGGGCGCAGACACGATGGGCGTAGTCACGAATCCGGGCGTCGCGCCGGAACCGCGCGAGTCCAACTCCGGGGCGCGGCTGGGCGAGGCCGGTCCTGAAGACTCAGAGCGCTCGAGCGATGGAAATTTGAATGACGGCGGTGGCCAGTCGCGCCCGCACGCCGACACGCGCGAAGAACACACGCAGGACCCATCTGGTCTCGCGGGCATGCCGGAAACCCCCAGCAAGGCAGGGTCCGTTGCGGAAGCGGGGACCACCCATCCAAGTCCGTCGCTGGATGCCGCCGGCGCGGAGACATCGGGCGTTCCGGCGCTTCCAACGGCTGCCGAAGGCGAATAGGTTCGAGGATCAACAGTCAGGTCGGCCCGGCAAACACAGAACAGCTTTGACCCGGCCCCCACGGCCCCTTAGCATCGAAGGCGTATGCGTCCCTTCCGCGCCATCAGCATCGCGACCGCTTTCGCAGCCTGCGGCGCCGGCTGCAAGGCCGCGCCGCCGCTCGGTGCCATCTCGATCGGTACTCTGACCGTGGCCGAGGCGAACCTCGCCGGCAACCCCGAGCTACCCGAATCCGCCGCGCAAGTGCGCCGCGAACTCCAGGCGGCATTGGAGAGCACGGGGCACTTCACCGTGCGCGAGGGGGGCGAGGCGCGTGTGCGGCTCGAGATCGATCAAGCTCGACGTGTGCTCGCGCCGGCACCCAGCGTTGCCGCCGGACAGATCGCTCCTGAGCGCGAGATGGCTGACGTCGCCGTCAGCCTCGAGATGACCATGCCCGGTGCTGGCGGCGAGACGGAGCGCCTGCTCGCGGAGGGCGAGGCGCGGCGGCCCACCGGCGCCGACGACGCCCTGGACCCGGCGTTGCGCGCGGCCGCGTTCGATGCCTCGCTGGACGCCGCCCTGCGCGAGGCTGTGGTGGCGCTCAACTACCAGGTCGAGGCGCGCAAGAAGACCGATGGCGCCTTGATGAGCGACCTTTCCTCGCCCGATTCCCGGCTGCGCGACTACGCCATCCGGGTGCTCGCGGACCGCCGCAGCCCGGCCGCCGTGCCGAACCTCGTCTTGCGGCTGCAGGACGAGAACGATGACGTGGCCCGCCGGGCGGTGGGCGCGCTGGTGGCCATCGGCGACCGTCGGGCGGTGAGGCCGCTCATTGAAATGACGCGCAAGCGCCGGCCCGAGCAGGTCCGGCCTATCCTCTACGCGCTCGGCAGCCTTGGAGGTGGCGAGGCGGAGGCGTTCTTGTTCACGCTCGAAAGCGGCAGCCCCGACGAGGAAGTGCGCCGCGCGGCGCGAGACGCCTTCGCTGACCTGAGCGGCCGTAAAGACGAGGCCACCCGCACCGAGGCAGCCGCGCAAGCAATGCCTGGAAAGAAATAGCAGGGCGCGAAAGCGTAAATGGTTTTGGGGGTCCACGTTGATTGCTCGATCGATCGTCATCGTCGGTAACGCGCCGCTCTTCGCCTTCCGCAAGCTCCGCGCGTGCGCGCCTTCGCGGCTCATCTTGCTGTTGGCGCTCCTGTCTTCCTGCAAGACCAGCCCGGCGACGAAGACTTCCGTGGAGACGAATGCCGCGGACTTCTATCCGCTCGCGGTTGGGAGTTCGTGGACGTACGACGTCGGCGGCGGCCATCAGGAAAAGATTACCATTGTGGGCCGCGACGGACCCTGGTTCCTGGACGATCACCGCGGCCGGTTCCGTTACGAAGCCGACGGCGTGCGCGACGCGGACCGCTACCTGCTGCGCGCTCCGTTGACGGCCGGCGCGCAGTGGAGCGCCGTCGATAACCTGGTCGTGCAGCGCTTCGAAGTCAGCTCGACCGAGGCGAGCGCCGTGACCCGCGCGGGCACTTTCACCCGCTGCGCGCAGGTTCGCAACGAGCAGCCGCTGCCCAAGGGCGGAAAGTTCGTCACTGAGTGGACCTACGCGCCGCACGTCGGCCTGGTCGAGCTGCGCACCAGCGTGGTCGCGGCCGACGGCAAGTCACAGGATCAAACGCATCTCGAGCTGGTGACGTTTTCTCTCCAGTGAGCTGTGCTAGGAAGACGGCGCGTGGCCCCCTACCAGCATCGCGTCCTTTATGGCGACACCGACCAGATGCAGGTCGTCTATTACGCGAGTTACCTGCGCTTCTTCGAGGGTGCGCGCAACGAATGGATCCGCGCGCTGGGGCTGACCTACGCGCAGATCGAATCGCGCGGCATCTTCCTGCCGGTCATGGAAGCCGCCACTCGTTACCTGAGGCCCGCGCGTTATGACGACCTGCTGGAGATCCCGGTGACGGTCACCCACACTCGCGTGAAGATTCGTTTCGACTATGTCGTACGCCGCCAGGGCGAGGGATCCGCGCTGGCGCTCGGTCACACCGTGCACGCGTGCGTCGGCAAGGAAGGCCGTCCCACGCGCGCGCCCGACTGGTTGCTGCAAGCTCTCGAGCCCGCGAGCACGCGGGAAATCTCGCTACCGACAAAGGAGCTTTGATGGACAGAAACATTGGACTGGAAGCGGTGCGGCTCACCGAGGCGGCGGCCATCGCGTCAGCACGCGTGATGGGGCGCGGCGACGAGAAGGTCGCGGATCAAGCCGCGGTGGACGCCATGCGGAAGGCGTTCAACGAGCTCAACATCCGCGGCACCATCGTCATCGGCGAGGGCGAGCGCGACGAGGCGCCCATGCTCTTCATTGGCGAGAAAGTGGGCCGGGGAAATGTTGACGATCCCGAGGTGGACATCGCGCTTGACCCGCTCGAGGGGACGACCATCACGGCGACCGGCGGGCCCAATGCGTTGAGCGTGATTGCCATGGCCGACAAGGGCTGTCTGCTCAACGCGCCCGACACTTACATGGAGAAGATAGCGGTGGGGCCGTCGGCGCGCGGCGCGATCGATATCAATCAAACGCCCTCCCAGAACCTGCGCTCCATCGCCGACCGCAAGGGCGTCTACGTCGATGACCTCACCGTCGTCATCCTCGACCGTCCCCGCCACCAGAAGCTCATCGCCGAGGTCCGCGCCACTGGCGCACGCATCAAGCTCATCGGCGACGGTGACGTCGCGGCCGCCATCGCCACCTGCTTCCCCGCGACCGGCGTCGACGTGCTGATGGGAACCGGCGGCGCGCCCGAGGGGGTGATCGCGGCAGCGGCCATCCGCTGCGTTGGCGGCGACATGCAGGGACGGCTGGCCCCGCGCAACGAGAAGGAAATCGAGCGCGCCAGGAAGATGGGCATCCCCGACGTGACGAAGATCTTCACCGCCGAGGAGATGGCGAAGGGCCACGTCATCTTCGCCGCCACCGGCGTGACGTTCGGCGACTTCCTCAAGGGCGTGCGCTTTTTCAAGGGCGGGGCCGAGACACACTCGGTCGTGATGCGCTCCAAGAGCCGCACCATCCGTTATATCGAGGCCACGCATCACTTCGAGCACAAGCCGAACTACAACACCTAGAGGGACACCTGGGCACCGCGCAGAAGTCAGTCGAGATCGCCATCCCGCCCGAGGAGTTCTTTGAGCTCGTGCAGGACTACGGGCGCTACCCGGAGTTCCTCACCGAGGTGAAGGCCGTCGGCGTGGGGCCCCGGAACGGCAACAGCGTCGAGGTGACGTATCGCCTCGACGTCAAGCTGAAGGAGATCGAGTTCACCCTGCGCCACGATGCGCAGCGGCCGCATCGCATCGACTGGACGCTGGTGCGCGGCGAGTTCATGAAGTTCAACCGCGGGCACTGGACCTTCGAACGCACCCCGGCGGGCGGCACCCGCGCGACCTACAGCATCGAGCTTTCGCTGGGGCAGGTTCCGGCCGGTCTGGAAAAGGCGCTGGCTGAGCGCGGCCTGCCCAAGATGCTCGCCGCGTTCAAGGCGCGGGCCGAGAAGCGGCGCGGCTGATCTCGGCCGCGGTGCGCGTAGTAGTGCGCACGGCCCGCCCTGTCCGTATGTTGACGCTTGTGAAAGTTGTTGGTACAAAGTATGGGAGGACGAGCAGGCGCTCGAACGGCAGCAAGAAGGAGATCGCGAAACGCTTCTGCCTGCTTTGCATCGATCAGTACTGACTTGAACGGCGATGTGACCCAGGGAGGTGCTCATGCTCGACGCGTTCATCATTGAAGAGATTCGGCGGCGCGAGCAGGAACGCGAGAATCGTCGCCCCCGACTTGACTTGCCCCTTCCCGAGCCCACGCGGCCAAAGCACCAGACCGACACCAACGAGGACGACGACGGTCCTCAGCGTGGCGTGGTCATCATCGACTACTCCATTCCTGCGTCGCCGTAGATCGCTTCGCGCTTGCTGGAACACGCTGGGGACATCATGGAGACATGGTGTCCCCAGCGCGTTTCTCGGTCCCGGGAGTTCTCGTAACTCTTTCGCTACCTGGCGATTTCGGCCCAGCGTTCCCTGAGTTCGGCGGGCGACCAGGCTTGGCCGCCCTCCTTGGTAACTCCCGCTGTCTCGGTCATTTTGTAGAGGAAAACCTTGCCCCCCTGCACGCCGACGATGGCGCCGGTGATGTCCACGGCCAGGTCGCTCGCCAGGAATGCGGCCACCGGCGCAATGTGCTGCGGGCCGAGGTTCTCCTGGGTGAATCCTTTCATCATCTGCAGGTCCTGCGTCATGCGGGTCAGCGCGACCGGAGCGATGGCGTTAACCGTGACGCCCATGCGCGCGAATTCCAGGGATGCGGTTCGCGTCAGCGAATAGATGCCGCCCTTGGCCGCGGCGTAGTTACCCTGGCCGAAGTTTCCCAGCAGGCCCGACAGCGAGGTGGTGTTGACGATACGCCCACCCTTGCCCTGCACCTTGAAGGTGCGCGCTGCGGCCTGGGTCATGAGGTACGTGCCCTTCAGGTGCACGTCGACGACCAGGTCGAAGTCCTGCTCGCTCATATTGAGCAGGGTCTTGTCGCGCAAGATACCCGCGTTGTTGACCACGATGTCGAGCTTGCCGAACTTGTTGAGCGCGCTCCAAACCAGTCCGTCGGCGCCCTCGCGCGTGGCCACGCTGTCGTAGTTGGCGACCGCTTCGCCGCCCGCGGCCTTGATCTCGGCGACCACCTTGTCAGCCATCTCCCCGCCGCGGCCGCCGCCGTGGCGGTCGGAGCCGAGATCGTTGATGACGATCTTCGCGCCTTCCCTGGCGAAGAGTAGCGCGTGCTCGCGGCCGATACCGCCGCCGGACCCGGTGATGATCGCGACCTTGCCTTCGAGCATACCCGCCATTGTTGGTGCCTCCCGCTGGAGAAAGCGCGTCTCCTAGCAGGAGCCGCTTGCCGCCGCAACGCCGCGCGCCCCCCTGGCCGCCGCCGCGACTACAGGGAGCGCGCGGCCGCGATTTCGTTTTTCAGCAGCTCGATTTCGTGCTCGCGCTGGCTGAGCAGTTGTTGCGCACTGCTCAACTCCATCAGGAGCCCGCGGATCTGCAGCATCAGGCGCGCCTCCGAGCTGGGCGCAGCTTGCGGCGCCGGCGAGAAAATCGACGGAGGGGCACGCGGAGCCAGAACCTGCGGCGGCATCGAGATGGGCGACGGCGAGGCCGGCGGCTGGACCGCGGCGCGAGGCGGATTGAAGGACTCGGCGTCGAGTGGCGCTGCATCGTTCGCCTCGGACACCATCGAGACCTGCTGCCAGAGCGGTGTCTCGGTCTCGAGCGGCATCTGGTCGTCCAACTCGAGAGGAGGCAAGTCCATCCCCGATGAGTCGAGGGTCACCGAGTCGGGCACGGGCTCCGGCGCGCCCAGCTCCCGCAGCAGCGCCTGCAGCCGCTCCCGATGCGCCTCGGGAAGCTTACCGAAGAACTGCAAGCCCATACCGGGCGTGACCTTGGCGAAGCGTCCCGCCAGCGGATCGATGCGGCTGGTTACCCGGACGAAGAAGGAAAGGCCGCGCTTCCAGCCCGGTCGCACCAGGTCGAGCTCGAGTTGGGTGCCGACGTTGAGCACCCGGTCGGTGCGAACGAAGAGCCCGCCAATCGAGATGTTCTCGACGTTGCAGGGATAGCGCCCGGTCGGGCCACGGAGGTGGGCGACGATTCCGTCGGCGCGCACGCGCGGATGTCTTCGGCGGTTGTCGACCATGCTGTCTTTCAATCTAGCAGAATCCAGCTGGCCGCCTTGAAGGTACGGGGGAGCCATGCTAACCGCCCCTGCAGCTGAACCAAAGCAACGGAGGAATCCTTGACCGAGATCATCGACGTCCACGCGCGTGAGATCCTCGACAGCCGCGGCAACCCCACTTTGGAGTGCGAGGTGACGGTCGCCTCCGGCGTCGGGCGAGCGGCGGTGCCGTCAGGCGCCTCCACCGGCGAGCACGAGGCGCACGAGCTGCGTGACGGAGACAAGAGCCGCTACTCGGGCAGGGGCGTGCGCAACGCGGTCGAGAACGTGCGCAGCAAGATCGCGCCGCGCGTGATCGGGCACGACGCTGCCGATCAGGAAGGCCTCGACCGACTGATGATCGAACTCGATGGCACTCCCACCAAGAAGTCGCTGGGCGCGAACGCAATCCTCGGCGTCTCCCTGGCTGCGGCGCGCGCGGCGGCGGTGGCGCACGGGCTGTCGCTGTTCCGCTATCTGGGTGGCGTCAACGCGCGCACGCTGCCGGTGCCGTTGATGAATATTCTCAATGGCGGAGCGCACGCCGACAGCAATGTCGACATCCAGGAATTCATGGTGGTGCCGTGGGGCGCGCCTACTTTCGCCGAGGCTCTTCGGATGGGCGCCGAGATCTTCCACGCCCTCAAGAGCGTGCTGAAGGGTCGCGGCTATGTCACTGCCGTGGGTGACGAGGGCGGATTCGCGCCGTCGCTCAAGTCCAACCGCGAGGCGCTCGAGGTGATCGCCGAGGCCATCGGCAAGGCCGGCTACAAGCTGGGTGCCGAGGTGGTGCTCGCGCTCGACGTCGCCGCGAACGAGCTTTACAAAGAGGGCAAATATTCCATCGACGGGAAGCAGATGGACGGTGCCCAGCTGGTCGAGTTCTATGCCCAGTGGTGCAAGGATTTCCCCATCGTCTCCATCGAGGACGGCTTCTCCGAGGATGACTGGGACGGCTGGAAGCTTCTGACCGACAGGCTCTCCGCGAGCGTGCAACTGGTCGGCGACGATCTCTTCGTCACTAACACGCAGCGGCTCCAGACCGGCATCGAGCGCGGCGTCGCCAACGCGGTGCTGGTGAAGGTAAACCAGATCGGCACCCTGACCGAGACGCTCGAGTGCGTGCGGATGGCGCACCGCAACGGGTACCGGACCATCATGAGCCACCGGTCGGGCGAGACCGAGGACGCGTTCATCGCCGACCTCGCCGTCGCCTGCGATTGCGGGATGATCAAGACCGGCAGCGCCTCGCGCAGCGATCGCCTTGCCAAGTACAACCAGCTGCTCCGCATCGAAGAGGAGCTCGGTCTTTCGGCGCGGTATGCGGGCAAGTCCGCCTTCCCAC